>CAYXKD010000024.1:0-24417 GCA_964464625.1 uncultured Syntrophomonadaceae bacterium | reverse complement strand
TCAACAAGGCCCAGCAGGATGCCCTGCTGGCGGCGGTGGAGCAGGGCACCGTCATCTTTATCGGAGCCACTACGGAGAACCCCTTCTTCTACCTGAACAGTCCCCTCCTTTCGCGGACCCGCCTCTTTGTTTTTGAACCGCTGGGAACTGACGAAATCCTCAAACTGCTGCAACAAGCCCTCTCCGACGATGAGCGGGGTTTGGGAAAACTGGAAGCTGAAACCGATCCCCGGGCGCTGCGCTGCCTGGCTGACGGAGCCAACGGCGATGCCAGGACCGCCCTGAACGCCCTTGAGCTCGCAGTGAGCCTGGCCGAACGGCGCGGCGGCAAAATCAAGCTCACCGCTGCGGCGGCTGCAGAGGCGCTGCGCTCGCGGGCTTACTCTTATGACCGGGCCGGCGATGACCATTATGACACGGCCTCGGCATTTATCAAATCCATACGCGGCTCCGATCCCGATGCCGCCCTTTACTGGCTCGCCCGCATGCTCAAAGGAGGGGAAGATCCCCTCTTTATCGCCCGCCGCCTCGTGATCAGCGCCGCCGAGGATATTGGCAATGCCGATCCCCGGGCTCTGCCCCTCGCCGTAGCCGCCTCCCAGGCGGTGCAGCTTATCGGGCTTCCCGAGGGGAGGATCCCCCTGGCCCAGGCAACCCTCTATCTCGCCGCCGCCCCCAAAAGCAATGCCTCTTACAAAGCCATTGAAGAGGCGCTGGCCGCCGTCGAGGAGAGCACCACCCACCCTGTTCCCCCTCACCTGCGCGGGACAGGCTACCGCGGCGCCGCCCGGCTGGGTCACGGCAAGGGCTATCTCTACCCCCATGACCACCCCGGCCATTTCGTGGACCAGCGCTATCTGCCGCCTGAAATGGCCGGCAAAAAATTTTACCGCCCCGGAGCGGAAGGCTTTGAGCGGCAGATAAGAGATCGCCTTGATGAACTTGACCGGTTGCGCCGTGCTGCAGCCGCACATGAAAAAGAAAAGAGCGCAGAGCAGGGTGGCGCCGCAGCGGGACGCAAAAGGCAAAAGGCAGAGGGAGAAGGGCAAAGGATAAAGAGAGAAAGGCCAAAGGCAGAGGGAGAAGAAAATGAGGAAGGGAACAATAAACCTTAAGTGAGCAAATACCGCTACCGGACCATAAAGGAGCAGCTGCGACTTCGCTTTGTTGTGAAGAACTCCCGCTTCATCGCCACAGCCGCTCCGGTGGAGGATGTGGCGAGAGCAGAACAATTTGTGGAGAGCATCAGGGCCGAGTTTCCCGATGCCACCCACCACACCTATGCATACCGTATCGGAGCGGGCAGCTCCCTGGTGGAGAGGGCTTTTGATGACCGGGAACCTGCGGGGACGGCGGGGCTGCCCATGTTGCAGCTGCTCCAGGGCAAGGGGCTCTCCGACCTGGTAGTGGTGGGGACCCGCTATTTTGGCGGGATCAAACTGGGCATTGGCGGGCTGACGCGGGCCTACCGTCACTGTGCGCGGGTCTGCTATGAAGAAGCCGTGCTTCTGGAGCGGGAGCGCCTCTATCACTGCCGTATGATTGTGGCTTACGGCGACATCGGCCCCCTCCTGCGGCAGCTCGAAGCCCTGGGCGCCGAAATCATCGCTACAGACTATGGCGCAGAAGTATCCGTCACCGCCGCTCTCCCCTACCGCAATGCCGCGATCATGCAGAAAAGATTTGCCGGGCTCACCCGGGGCAGCGGCCGCTGGGAGCCCCTGGAGGGCCCGCCCGGACAGTAAAACAACTTGCAGGAGGTGTTTCCCTTTCACCGGGAAAAAGTACTTGTTGCCTTAAGCGGAGGGGTGGACAGCGCCGCAGCCGCCGCCCTGCTCCTGGAAGCCTCCTATGAGGTCGCCGGAATCACCTTCCACCTGTGGGAGGAGAAGGCGCCCTGTTCAGCCGCTCACAGGCCGCCCCGCGGCAGCGCCGCCGGGGGGGCCCTGGCCTCTGCACGCCGCATTGCAGCTATCCTGGGAATAGAGCATGTGGTGGCTGACCTGCAGCAGCCCTTTGAAGATGAAATTGTGGAATACTTTGTTGGCGAATACAGCCGCGGTCGCACGCCCAACCCCTGCGTCGTCTGCAACCGCAGGATCAAATTTGCCGCCCTGCAGCAAAAAGTGCTGCAGCTGGGATGCTCCCGCTTCGCCACCGGCCACTATGCCCGTGTGGAACACTGCGGCGAGGGGGGCCGCCACCTCCTGAAAAAGGGCGTTGACACCGCCAAAGATCAATCCTACATGCTCTACAATCTAACGCAGGAACAGCTGGCGCGCTGCCTTTTTCCCCTGGGAGAAATGACGAAAGATGAGGTGCGCGCCAGGGCGCGGCAGTTCGGATTGCCTGTTGCCTCCCTTAAAGAGAGCCAGGAGATCTGTTTCATCCCCGGTGATGATTATCCCGGCTTCCTGAAGCGCCGCGGCATTGAAGCGCCTCCCGGACCCCTGGTGGACCGCAGCGGCAAAATACTGGGACAGCACCGCGGGCTCCCTTTCTACACCGTGGGGCAGCGGCGGGGCCTGGGGATTACCGCGCCGCATCCGCTCTATGTCCTTGAAATCTGCCCCGCCAATAATACCATTGTAGTGGGAGAGCGGGAACACCTTTACCGCAGCGGAGCAGAGCTGAGCGGCTTAAACCTCATCGCCATTCCCGCGCTGGAGCGCGAGATCAATATAGAGGTGAAAATTCGCTACGGCGCCCCGGCCGTGCCGGCACTGCTGGCTCCGCTGCCGCAGGAGCACTGCGCCCGCCTCCGCTTTAAAACCCCCCAGGCGGCGGTAACACCGGGTCAGGCAGCCGTTTTTTACCGCGATGAACTGGTCATCGGCGGGGGGACCATCACCGCCCCGGTATGATTTGATCGATTCTGGATATAATATCTATCTGTAAGATTCTACTTTGAAGTGGAAGTGTCCAAAATGCGGTGCCCGCTGTGCAAATCCGCGGATACCGGCAAGGTCGGCAATAACCAGTACTACTGCTGGCAGTGCCTCATGGAATTTAAAGCCAATGTGAACCCGCAGCATCCTCTGTGCATGTTTTATGTTGAAGCTGACGGCACCCTGATCCCTCTACTCCTGAAAGAGGAGCAAGAATAAAGAGGGAATTCCAAACCTCTTCCAGGTATCTTTTTAACCCGGCTGATGAATAGATATTAATGAAGCTGAGGCAACCTGGCAAAGAGGTTTTTCCTTTTTAACATCTTAGGAGAGAATGCAGCGGTGAAAGATAAGATATCCCCCTTGAAACCCTGGCAGCAACTCCTCTTCTGTTTCATCGCCGGTCTTTGCATTCTGCTGCCCCTTATCTGGCTCATCAGGGTGCGCCAGGCTCTTTTTTCCGCGCTGGCGCCTTTTCTTGCCGCACTTATCGCCGCCTACCTGCTGGCGCCCCTGGTAAAATTCATGGAGCGGCGGCGCATCTCCCGCCCTGTGGCCATCATCGTGATCTACCTGCTTTTTGCCATCGCCATTTTTCTCTTCTGTGTCCGGGTGGCCCCTCTTTTTCTGGATGATCTTCAGGAGCTGATCAGCCAGCTGCCATCATACGCTGCCGATCTCCAGAAATTCCTGCACCGCATGGAGGAGGGCTACCGCCGCTTCAGCCTGCCGCCGGGCACGCAGGAGATGGTGGAGCAGAACCTCGAAGCTTTGGGCGACCTTCTCGCCGCCGAGATGGAACATCTCTATGATTTCATCCTATCCCTCTTCGGCAGCCTGATCATCTTTCTCCTGGTGCCCATACTGACCTACTTTCTCTTGCGGGATGAACTCTCTTTCAAAAGGGGGCTCCTGTACCTCTTTCCGCCGGGATACCGCCGTTACATCACCGCCGCCGCAGAGGAGATTAACCTCGCTCTGGGCGCATTTATCCGCGGCAGCCTGCTTGTAAGCTTTGCCGTGGCTGCGCTGACCTACGCCGGTTTTCTCCTTCTGGGGCTCAGGTTTCCCCTGGTCCTGGCCATTGTGATAGGCATCACCAATCTCATACCCATCATCGGCCCCATTGTCGGCGCCCTTCCCGCCTGGCTTGTCGCCTTCCTGGACACACCGCTGCTCTCATTGAAAGTGGTGCTGCTCATCATCATCATCCAGCAGGTGGAATGCCACTTCATCGTACCGGTAATCATCGGACGCAGCGCCAGCCTTCATCCCCTGATCATTATTTTTGTCCTGCTCCTGGGGGGGAAGCTCTTCGGTTTTATCGGCCTTCTCCTGGCTGTCCCGGCGGCTCTGGTCCTGCGCATCCTGGCAAAACATCTTCTTATCCTGTGGCGCTCCTCCTGAAGGCAGCGAAAAACAAAATCCTCACCCCACCCCGCCCCCATTGTTTTTCGCCGCGCGCGCAGTATCACTGAAAAAGACCAGGCCCCGCTCAGTCAAAAAGGCTGATTAACAGCGCCATCCAAAGAATCAGCCCCAAAACAAAACCGGGAGAGAGGATGACAGTGAGAGCATTTCATTCAGCTATCACCATCACAGGTGCAGGCAGATATTTCACTTTTACAGCGTGCGGGGAAAGCCCAGTCTTAAAAAACTAGCTTTTCAAGACCTGACCCCATTTTTATTGACATGTCCTGGGGTGAAAGATATAATTGCCTTGAACTTACGGGGGGTTAGATAGATGCAAAGCAGCGAAATACGTGCCCTGTTTCTGGACTTTTTTACCGGGAAAGGGCATCTGGTGATGCCCAGTTTTTCATTAATCCCCCAAAATGATCCATCACTGCTTCTCGTCGGTGCGGGCATGGCGCCGCTGAAACCGTTTTTCACCGGTGAAAAGAAGCCGCCGCACACCCGGATCGCCACCTGCCAGAAATGCCTTCGCACACCCGACATAGAACTCGTCGGTTACACCGGCCGGCATGCCACCTTTTTTGAGATGCTGGGCAACTTCTCCTTCGGTGACTATTTCAAGGAAGAGGCTATCTTATGGTCCTGGGAGCTGGTCTGCGACATCTACCGCCTCCCCCCGGAGAAGCTCTGGATCAGCATCTACGAGGAAGATGATGAGGCTTTTCAGATCTGGCGGGAGGAAGTGGGCATCCCGGCAGAAAAAATTGTCCGCCTGGGCAAGGATGACAACTTCTGGGAGATCGGCACAGGGCCCTGCGGTCCCTGCTCTGAAATCTACTATGACCTCGGTCCGGAAAGAGGCTGCGGCGCTGCGGAATGCGCCCCCGGCTGCGATTGTGACCGCTACCTGGAGATCTGGAACCTTGTCTTCACCCAGTTCAACCGCGAACCAGGCGGCGAACTCACCCTCCTGAAGCAGAAAAATATCGACACCGGGGCCGGCCTGGAGAGGCTGGCCACGGCGCTGCAGGGCGCCGGCTCCTTTTACGAAACCGATCTTTTCCAGCCCCTCATCGAGCACTTCTCCGGCCTCTCCGGCCTCGCCGGGGGAGCGGCGCTCACAGGCGAAGGCGGGATTCCGCTGCGCATCGTTACCGAGCATTCTCGGGGCATTGCTTTCATGGTCGCCGACGGGGTGCTCCCCTCCAATGAAGGGCGGGGCTATGTTTTGCGCCGCCTTATCCGCCGCGCCGCACGCCAGGGCCGCCTTATCGGCCTTGAAGGCAGCTTTCTCGCAGGGGCGATGCCGCTGCTGGCCGGGCTCATGGGCGGGAACTACCCTGAAATAAAGGAGCGCCGCGACTTTATCACCCAGGTGATCGAGACAGAGGAGAGGCGTTTTCAGGAGACCCTGGCGGCCGGCCTCGAGATCCTTGAGGGCTACATAGAGACCCTTAAACAGAAAGGGCAGAAATGTCTCCCCGGCGAACTGGCCTTCAAACTTTACGACACCTACGGATTTCCCACGGACCTCACCGCTGAAATATTAAGTGAGCAGGGGATGACCGTGGATCACCATACCTTTGAAAAACATTTAAGCGAACAGCAAAAACGGGCCCGGGCGGCGCGCAGCGCAAGCACCAGCGGCGCCAGCAGCGCCCCCGGCGAAGGTGAGCCCTCCGCCTCCTACACCGCCGCAGAGGGCCTGGAAACAATATTTACAGGCTATGATCAACTTGAAGAAGAAGCCGAAATCAGGCTGATCCTGGTGAAGGGTGAGCCTTGCGAAAGCGCCTCGGAAGGGGATGCCCTGGAGATCTTTCTCGACAGCACCCCCTTTTATGCCGAAGCGGGCGGACAGGTGGGAGACAGCGGTGTTATTGAATGGAAAGAGGGGCGGGCCCTCATTGACAGCGCTTTTTTCACCCCTGCCGGACAGATTGTCCACGCGGGAAAAGTGGAGAAGGGGCGCCTCTTCACCGGGGAGCGCGTGACGGTAAAAGTGGATCAGGTGCGCCGCCGCGGCACCTGCCGCAGCCATACTGCCACCCACCTGCTGCACCGGGCGCTGAGAGAACAACTGGGCGAGCATGTGAACCAGGCGGGCTCCCTTGTCAACTCCGACAGGCTGCGTTTTGATTTCACTCACTTCAAGCCCCTCTCTCCCGGGGAGAAGAGCCATGTTGAAGAGACCGTCAACAGGATGATCCTGGAGAATTTGCCGGTTACGGTAGAGCAAATGACCCTTGCCGAGGCGGAGCACTGCGGAGCAAGGGCTCTCTTTAGCGAAAAATACGACAGTAACACTGTCAGGGTTGTCAGCGCCGGCGCTTACAGCAAGGAGCTTTGCGGCGGCACCCATGTCAATGCAACGGGGGAGATCGGCCTTTTCCGGCTCACCTCTGAAGAGGGGATCGGCTCGGGGATGCGCCGCATAGAGGCGCTCACAGGCATGGGCTCCTACCGCCGCGCCGCCGCTTGCAGCGGACTTATTGAAGATCTGGCCCTTATCCTGAAAACAACACCGGAGCAGCTGCTGCCGAAAGCGGAAGAGCTGCTTGAAAGTAACCGCCACCTGGAGCGCACAAACCGGCAGCTGAAAGAAAGGATGCAGGGCTACAAGATCAAGGAGCTCCTGAAAGAGGTGGAGCCAGTCGACGGTGTCAATGTGCTCAGCGCTGAAGTCAGCGCCGGCAGTTTTGAGGAGCTGCGGGCAATGACCGACCAGATCAAAAACAGCCTGCCCTCCGTTGTTGCAGTTTTGGGGTCCGTCCATGAGGGAAAGGTGCAGCTGGTGGGCACAGTCACCGCCGATCTTGTGAAAAGGGGTTTGCAGGCGAACAGCATAATTGCCGACCTGGCCCGCCGGGTTGGGGGCGGGGGCGGGGGCCGGCCGGCCATGGCCCAGGCCGGCGGCAGGGACCCGGCGGCCCTGCCGGAGGCGCTGCAAACCGTAAATGATCTGGTCCGCCAACAGCTCTCCGCTGCCGGCGGAGCTTAACAGCCGCTTGATAAATATGGGGGGGATGGGGGATGGATGAAGCGCAGGATAAAACCGTTCTGTTCCAGGTTGGTGCCGAAGAGAGCGAGAACAAGGCCCGGAAAATCCTGCTGGCCGTGTATGGGGCTCTAAAAGAGAAAGGGTATAATCCCCTGAATCAACTGGTAGGCTACCTTTTGTCAGGCGATCCCGCTTTTATTACAAACCACCTGAATGCGCGCAGTCTGATCAGGCAGGTGGAGCGGGATGAGCTGCTGGAAGAGCTGGTCAGCAGCTACCTGCAGCAGGCCGATGAAGATGAAGGGGAGTAAAGGGGTAAAGGAGTAAAGAATATTTCTTGCGTATTCTTGGGCTGGATATCGGAGAGAAAAGGATCGGCGTGGCTATTTCCGATCCCCTGGGCATTACGGCACAGGGCCTGACGGTAATTGTCTATGAAAACAGGGCCGCCGCCCTGGAGCGCCTGGCTGCAATCTGTCGGGAACATGACGTTGCCCGCATTGTCGCCGGCCTGCCGCTGCACCTCTCCGGCGCCAGGGGGGAAATGGCGGAGAAAGTGGAGCGCTTTGCCGCCGCCCTGGAGCAGCACACCGGGCTTCCCCTGGAATTCATGGATGAGCGCCTCACCAGCCGGGCGGCCGAGAAGACACTTATTGCCGGCGGCGTAAGGCGCAGGGCTCGCAAAGAGGTCAGGGATATGATAGCCGCCGTCCTTATACTGGAGTCCTATCTAAAAAGTGCCGCCCCGCCGGCCGGCGGCGAGCTGCAGCCATAAACTTTAAAGGAGCGTGTATCCGCAATGGAAGAGAGCAGCGTTAGCAGAGATGATATCATCACCCTGACCGACGAAGAGGGCAATGAACACGATTTTGCCGTGATCGATGCCTTTCTCGTTGACGAAAACCGCTATGCCATACTTTTGCCGATCTTTGGAGACGAGGAAGAAGGCGATCTGGAAGTCGATTTTGAAAATGATGCCTATATCTTTCGCGTAGAAATTGACGAAGAGAGCGGCGAAGAGATTCTGGCCGAGGTGGAGGACGAAGAGGAGTGGAGGCGCGTAGCCGAAGCCTGGGGGGATCACCTGGATGCCCTGGAAGAGTTGGATGAAGACGACAACGGTGAGGATGACGATTTCTTTTAACGCTCCCTGGTATGGTCAGCAGAAAAGGGGGATGCCGCCGTGGCTTCAAAACGATCACTTCTGATTATCTGCGCCGCCCTGCTTTTTTTGCTTCTCTGCACAGCCGGCGCCGCCGCAGCCATCAGCCAGCTGCTCCGTCCCGTTGACGCCGCCGCGGAGGGGAAAAACCTCCGCGTGGAGATTGAATCGGGAATGGGCACCAGGCAGATTGCAGAGATGCTCGCCGAAAAGGGAGCAATCCGCAGCCCCCTGCTTTTCCGGGCCTATGCCCGCTACCACCGGCTGGAGCAAAAATTCATGGCCGGATCCTACGATCTTGCGCTCTCCATGAGCCTTCCTGAAATTGCCGCCAAGATCGCCTCCGGCAGTGTGGACCTGCAGACGGACTGGTTTACCATTCCCGAAGGCTATACCGTGGAGCAGATTGCCGGACGCCTTGACGCGGCGGGGCTCATAGAGAGGGAGCAGTTTTTGGAGATGGCGGCAAGCCCGCCGCCGCACATTCTGGAGCAGTTCCCTTTTTTGCAGGAATCTGCCGAAAATCCCCGGGTGCAGTATGTTCTTGAGGGTTACCTCTTCCCCGACACTTACGAAATTGCCGCCGGTTCCCCCGGTGAGGAAGCCATCTCGCTGATGCTGCGCTGTTTTGACTCTCTTTTTGACGAAACTTTGCAGCAGCGCTGCGCAGAGCTTGAGATGACCCTCCATGAAATCCTCACCCTGGCCTCCATTGTGGAGCGCGAGGTGCGGGTTGATCATGAGCGCAAACTTGTCGCCGGTGTCTTCTACAACCGCCTCACTGAAAATTATCCCCTGGAGTCATGCGCCACAATTCAATACATCCTGGGAGAGGTAAAGGAGCAACTGTCCATTGCCGACACCAGAATCGATTCGCCCTACAACAGCTATCAGAACCCCGGACTGCCGCCGGGGCCCATCGGCGCTCCCGGCAAGGCTTCCATAATGGCGGCGCTCTATCCAGAAGATACCGAATATAGATACTTTGTCTACAAGGATGACGGCACGGGCGAACACTACTTCAGCCGGACAAATGCCGAGCATGAAAAATACAAGAGTAAAGCAGCGGAAAACAGGCGGGAACGGGACGGAGGCTAAAAGGGGCAAACTTAACAAAAACATAACAAATTTACCATAATATTGACAGTAAACATGCAGGAGTTACTGGCACCTTTGTCCAATGAAAAGATATGGAAAAGCTTAAAGAAAATCTGTACCAGGCAGGGCGGGAACCGGGGATGGTAAACATATTTACCCTGGGACGCTTTCTGATCAAAAGGGACGGACAGATTCTTACCAAAAGCTCTGTTCGCTCTGAAAAAGTGTGGGTGCTCTTCCAGTATCTGCTCACCCACCGCGAAATGGCGATCCTGCCTGAAGCCATGCTGGAAACGCTCTGGCCCGGTAAGCATTACAGGGATCCCAACTTGGCTGTGCGCTCCCTTATACACCGCTTGCGCGCTCTTTTCAGGAATGAACTGGATGCCCCGGAACTGGCGTCGAAAATTGTATTTGCGCAAAACTGTTACAGATGGACGGAAAATGGGGATTGCTGGCTTGATGCCGAAGAGTTTGAGGAGTTTATTGTGGGTGCCGGGGCGCTCAGCAATAACGACCCCCGGGCAGCCATTGATCTTTTAAATCAGGCAAACAGGCTCTACCTGGGAGAATACCTTCCCGAATGCTCCAGTGAAAATTGGGTGCTGCCGGCCCGCAGTTACTATCACCAGCTTTATATAAAGGGCATGACCAAACTGGTAGAGCTTCAAAGGGGAGCAGGCCATTTTTCAGAGATCATCGACCTGTGCACGAAAGTCCTGGAGATCGACTACTATGAAGAGAGATTGCATCTCCACTATCTCGAAGCCCTTCTCAGGGAAGGGAAAAATAAACAGGCCCGCACACATTACGAAAAGATGACCGCTGCTTTCTACCGCGAGATGGGGACAAAGCCCTCACTGGCGATGCGCCAGCTTTACGGGCGGATCTGCTTTGATCAGGAGAGCAGTATTAATTTTAATCTTTCCCTGATCCAGGAATGCCTCAGCGAAAGCGAAGATATGGATGGGGCTCTCGTTTGCGACTTTGCCCTTTTTAAATACTTCTACCAGCTGGAGCAGAGGCGCCAGCAAAGAAGCGGACAGCCGGCATACCTGGGATTGTTTACACTGACCTTTCCCGATTACCAGAAATCATCCCGCGAGAAACTGCAACAGGGCATGGATTACCTGCAGGGGATCATGAAAGAGAACCTGCGTAAAGGAGATATCATTTGCCGCTCCCATGAAAGCCAGTTCCTGGTCATCCTCGCCGATCTAGATGCCAACCAGTCTTTAAAAGTCCTTGCGCGGCTTGACAAAATATTTACAGAGAATTTCCCCAATCCCGATATCAGGCTGCATAGAAAACTTCAGCTTATCGCTCCTGCCAAGGAACACTGTCTCCAGTAAATTTACGGTGCGCTGTAACCCTGCCGCCGGGACAGGGCGCCCCTTCAGGGGCGCTTTTTTGATCCCCTTTTACTTAATACCGTAAAAAGGAAGTTATGTTAACAATTATCAATCCTGCAACGGGATTGCAACTGGACCGTGATAAGTTTGTGATGCAACGATGGGGCAGGAGGCAAATACCCGACAGGGGATTGCAAACTGCTGGAAAGTGAGACTGGTACATGAACATTCTGCTTGTCTACACCAAAACGCTATCTGTGGAGCGTCTGAAAGCTCTTCTAAAAAACGATCATCCTGATTATGAGGTTGCTGCATGCTCGGGTCTGGATGTTCTTAAAGTTACCAGTGAGTTCAAACCCCACATTGCGATCATCGAAACAGGGTCGCATGCTCCCGACAGTCCGGCTATTATGCGATATTTGAAAAAACAGAATGGCTCTGTTTATCTGATTGCCATTGCAGGCGCCGCTGATGAGGCTGCTGTGCAGGAGGCCCTGGCTGCGGGCGCCGTTGATCTTATTTTCGGCACCCCTTCTGACAGTGAACTGCTCTACCGCATTGGGAAAGCTGCTGTACCGGCGGCGGTAAAAGCCCGGCCCGTTCCCTTGCGCCGGCCCGCCAAAAGGAAAGCAGCGGGCAGATCCAGATCCAAACCGCCTCAAAAAGGCGGCAGGGCCGGCAAAGTTCTGGGAAACATCACCTTTGGAATCCTCCTGACGATGATGGCGCTTCTGGCTCTTTTTCTCATCCAGAGCAAAATTACCGGCGAAGCCCCTTCTGTGTTCGGTTACCGGATCTACGTTGTTCTGAGCGGCAGTATGAACCCCGCCTTTGACACGGGAAGCGCAGTTTTTGTTCAGCCGGTGAATCCGGAAACCATCGAAGTTGGCGATATCGTCACCTTTTCAAGCCGGGAGGAGGGGATGCTGACGACCCACCGGGTTGTCGCCATTGATCATTCGGAGGGCTTAAACTTTACTACGCGGGGCGATGCCAACAATGTGGACGACCCCAATCCCGTGCCCGGGGAAAACATCATCGGGTGTGTCCGCGCTGCCGTACCCTACATGGGCTACATCATGGGTTTCGCCCGGAGCAGGCAGGGACTGATAATGCTCGTGTTCATCCCCAGTTTTCTGGTGATTATCTTTGAGTTGCGTAATATTGTGCAGTTTGTGAAAGAGGGTGTTAAGGAAATCGCTGTATGAAATTTTATGCTAACAGCTGAAAGGATGTGATTCATCAAGGGGAGTTCGCTTTTTACGGCTATGCAATCTTTCAGCCCGGCCGTACGGATAAAATTGGGGCAGATAAAACATGCGGTACCGGCTGTCTGAGGGGAAATTAGAAAGAAACAAGAATAAAGAAGGAAACAAAAAAGGAGGAAGAAAAATGAAAAAGAAAGCTGTTGTTAGTTTGCTCGTCATCGGCCTGGCGGTGCTCGCCATCGCCGGCGGCACCCTGGCCTGGTTCACCTGGCAAGTAGATGTAGACGACAATGTTTTTACCGCCGGAACGCTGAAAATTGAAGCGGGTGAATCTTGGGTAGAGGGCTTTGAAGTTGAAAACTGGAACCCCGGCGATTGCGAAGACAAAGAAGTCTGGGTAAAAGTTACAGGTAGTAAAGGTGTGTACCTGCGCTTTAAGATCAACGATGGCTGGTGGCAGCTTAATGATGATGAAGAATGGGTTGAATGGAACCTTGGTATGCTGGTTAATCCCGTCAGCTATGGGTTAAATGATGCGTGGGTCAAGAAAAGCGACGGATGGTACTACTACACCGGCGGCAGGGTTGAGCCTGAGAGTGACGAAATTAACGCAATTTCTAAAGTATGTCTGTTGGGCAGCGCCGGGAATGATTTTCAGGGCAAGCAGTATAGAATCGGTTTTGAATTCGAGGCCATTCAGACAACCCACGAAGCAGTGTTTGAAGCGTGGAAAGTTGGATATATCGATTGCACCTTTACGGATTCTAACGGGCAACCGGCTAATATAAAGGGTTGGTATCCTGTAAATAAAGTGGATGATATATGGACAATGGTTGTTGGGCTTGATAAATTTGAATGGACTCCTACCGGAGCAGCAGAGTCCAACGTTGGTGGATGGAACCCGGCGACTCCCTAAGTCAATGGCATAAGTCAGGGGGACGGTTCCTTTGACTCAAAGGAAAAGGGTTGACTGAATTGCCTGCGGGGGCGGCGGAGAAGCTCCCTGCCCCCCTAACATAATAAATTCGGAATGTTTTTACCCGGGGGCGGCGCCTTTACCCCGCCCCCTTTCCTGAATTACCGCGGCTTCACCGGGAGCGCAAAAGAGGCTTCAGCGGAGCCCGGAAGTTATAAAGGTTACGGAATAGTATGTGAAGTTGTTATACGATGAAAAAAACAGAGGCGAGACTAACAAAGATGAACAAGAGAATTTTTACCAGCTTGCTAACCATTTGCCTGGCTGTGGCATCCATCGCCGGCGGTACTCTGGCCTGGTTCACCTCGGAGGCGGAGATTGCCCCCAACACATTTACCGCCGGGATATTGGAAATAGACGCAGAGGAAGACTGGGACTTCGGCGAAGAGGGCCTGACCAACTGGAATCCCGGCGACTGCACCGACAAGAAAGTCACAATAAAGGTTACAGGCACGAAAAGGGCCTATGTCCGTGCAAGGATCACGGAGACATGGACCGGGACTGAAAGCATAACCGGCATCTGGCACGAGCGGAATGCCCCCAAAGTGGGCTGGTGGATTTGTGAAAACCAGGGAGAATGTGTTGAATGGCCGGCTGAAGAGTGGACTAAAATTGGTGATGGGGAAAACGCATACTGGTACTATAACGGCATCCTGGATCCCGGCGAAAATGGGCCCAATGAAATCACCGTTCTCTCCAGGGTCTGCCTGGCCGGGAAGGAAACAGGCAATGCTTACCAGGGCGCCACCTACACGCTGGGCATGAAATTCGAAGCCATCCAGGTCACTCACGAAGCAGCCTTTGATGAATGGGGCGTTGGCTATGTTAATGATGCCTGGGTGGAAGTAGGATACAATGATTCTAACGAACGTTGGGAAACCATAGATCGTGACTACTACTGGAACGCAGAAGAACAAAAATGGGAGCCGGCGACCTCTTGAGTCAGGGGGACGGTTCTTTGACGCACCGGCAAAGGTTAAGAGCTTTTTGATCAAAGGGGCGGCGGGCCCGCAGCGCCCCAAAAATAGAAACAGTTCTGCTATGGAATAGCAATATATACTGGTGGGCAACAAAATTTCGGTTTATATTGAAACATCGATGAATTATCGAAGAAAGAAACCGGTAAGGGAGCGGTTCAAGTGCTTTTGCAAAAGAGTGCAAGTAAAAACGTACCCCGCAGCAGCTTCGGCTCCATCCTCATAATCATCGGGGCGGCGATGGTGCTGGCCTGCCTGCTGCTGGTGCAGCCCTTCTATACCTTTGCCCAGCTAACAGGTGATGATGAAGAGTGGGACTGCCGGATTACTGTCTCCCCGGACTCCCTTTTTAAACTGGACAACCTCAACCCCGGCGACTCGCACAGCCGTACCCTTACTGTGGAGAACGTGGGAAAACTGCCCGCCTACATTTGGCTTAAATACGAGTGGGTTGATGGGAATCCTCCCCGGGGGCAAGCGGGCGATCTTTTTTCACAACTGATTATGACTATAACGTGGCGCAATATAGTTCTATACAGTGGGTCCCCCGAAGGACTGGCAGAGCCCTTGGATGTCAGCCTGAAAATTGGCCCTCTGCGCCCCGGGCAGACTATGGACCTCGATTTTTTTATTTCCCTACCCGGTCCGGAAACCGGCAATGTATTTCAGGGCTCCACAGTTACGACCAGGGTTATCCTGATCACAGCCTGCGGCACCGAGGAAGAAGAGCCGCCCGGACCGCCGGGGACAGATCCTCCTGATCCTCCTGATCCGCCCGAAAAGCCGCCCGAACCGCCGGGGACCGATCCGCCTGATCTGCCACGTACAAGCGGCATTGCCCTGACGCTGATCATTGTAATGGGTTTTGCATTGATTTTTACGGGGCTGGTCATGAAAAAACAAACTGATAAAGAGGAAAGGGTCTAAGCTTTAAGCCAGTAATAGATAAAGCCCCGGGCAATTCTGTGGCGGTTAATCAATCTGGCGTGAAGTGAGCATGAAAGCGAATATGAAAAAAAGACGGTTATACTTAATAAGCTTTATAATAATTGCTTTTGCCCTGGTCGGCGGCACAACAGTTTCCTATTTTGTCTCCCATTCGGAGGAGCTGGCCAACAAGTTTTCCTGCGGCACTGTTGTTGTCGGCGCCGGCGATGCGGAGGGCAAACTTGTGATTACGGGTAATGGTAATAATATCTGGACCCCCGGTGAATGCAAAGAACTTGAGTTGACCGTTGAAAATACCGGTTCAAAGAGGGCCTATGCCAGGGCCCGCTTTGAGGCGGACTGGAGGGCGAGGCACCATACCAATATAGCCGGGGTGACCGCCAAATATTTACCCACAGGCGAGACTGTGCCCGCGGAGATAAAAAGGAGCACCTCCCTTACGTACAGCTACGGGGATTATGACGGGGGGGATTCTGCTCCGCCGCCGCCGCCTCAATCGCCTGACTGGTTCACAAACTATGATCAGACTTCGCCGTTGAACTTAATTTCCGCCTATATTGTGGAGCAGGCAGGAGGGGAAAACGGCGATTCCCCGGCAGGTACCGCCGACTCCGGGGGAGGCGGTGCAGCATCGCCTGCCGGAAAGACTGTGCCGGAAGTGAACGGGCTGTTCTATGGCGACGGCGACTACCTGCTCTATTCACCCATCGCCAGGGTCCCCTCAGGGACCACCCTCTATGGCTATCTGGAGGAAAAAACCGACGGCACCAGGACCCTGTACGCAGCCCTGGTAGTCAGCCGCGCAGTCAATGACAATGTATTTGATAATTCCGGAGGTGCTTATGGTAAAAGCGCAGGTTGGGACAGGGATCGCTCATTCAAGCATCTGACCAATTCAGAATTTATGGGTTTCCTGCTGGAAGGACACAATATTGCGACAAATAAAGATGTGGCCTGGGACTGGAAGCAGTGCTATGCTTATCAGCAGGATGAGAATGGGGCTCCCAAGCATTGGAAGAATGAAAACAACACGAGTCCGACTTGGGCATCCGATCATACTGCCAAGGCCGGCGAAGGAACGCCGCCTCCAGGCTATGTTTCGTCCAGTTCGCTCGTCTGGAACCTGAACAACTACGCCCTGAACCGGCTTGAACCCGCTGTACCCAAATGGGATGTTTCCCTGGGGGGCACCCGGACCTGGGAAAACTGGAAGTCTCCTTTTGATCCTGCTTATCCCGTCGACGTTACAAAGGTGGACGGCTATCCCGACACGGGGCCGATCACCTTCAGCGAGACCTACGGCTGGGAGTGGCCCATGGTTTACGAGTTCTCCGTGGATGTGACCAGTTGCAGCCCTTCCGGCATGGAGCTGGGCAACATCTCCTCCCATCATTCGCCTGCAAAGAACGGCGTCGAAAATGAACCCTTTAAGAAAAAGTATAAGATTCCCGGCATCTCTATTGTCAAAGAAGTTTCCCTGGATGGGGGGACAACCTGGCAGAGCGGCACACCCTGTCCCGAACTGCCCGATCCGCTTCCCCAGGGTTTTGCTCCGAAGTTCAGGTTCACTGTGAAGAACACCGGCGGAATTGAACTGACCGACATTGTGGTCACCGACGATGTCCTCGGTGAGATCGGCACCCTGGCCAGCCTGGCGCCAGGTAACTCTCATGTATTTGACAAGACCGATAACGATTGGGCAGCCCACCGCCAGGAGCTGGGTCCCGGCAATGTCAGTTTCCACCTTGCTGAGGGCATGGAGGACTGGATTGAAGGGGATGACGGCTATTTTTACTATAGCGAACCGATTGCGCCCGGTGAAACTGTAACTCTGCGCGTAAAAGCCTGTTTTGCAGAGGACCATGACTATAGAGACGCCCTGTTGCAGATCAACTCATATGTGGAGGCGGTCCAGGCCAGTCATAATGCCGTTGATGATGTCTGGCCCGAACACCCGCCGCTGGCAACCATTCCAACGGGCCCCTCCCTGAGCGTGACAAAGAAGGCCGATCGCAGCAGCGCCTTTGCCGGCGATGAGATCAATTACACCATTAGAGTCACCAACAACGGCAATGTCATTCTTTCGAATATCGCTGTGACAGACGAGATGCTGGGGATCAGCGATAGTATCGCTTCCCTGGCGCCGGGCGCATCGCAGGTATTTGATGGTTCCTACACCGTGAAATCAAGCGATACCGGCACACTGGAGAATACCGCCGCCGCGAGTGCGAACCATGAGGGCCATTACATCAGCGCCGCCGGCTCTGTTTTTGTGACCGTTGTTCAGGCCGACCCCTCCCTGGAGCTGAAGAAGCAGGCTGACCGCAGCAGCGCCGCTCTGGATGAAACGATTGCATATACCATCACCGTGACCAATGACGGCAATGTGACCCTGAATAATGTGACCGTGACTGATAACATGCTGGGGATTAGTAAAAACATTGCCGCTCTTGCTCCCGGCGTCTCCAGATCTTTTAGCGGCAGCCACACAGTTGTTGCGAGTGATTTCCCCGGACCGTTCGTAAACACAGCTAGTGCCTCCACAACTTACAGGGGAACCTCTGTAAGCGCCCAGGCCTCGGCTTCTGTAGAGCTGACCACAGCCATACCCTTTGGCAATCTTAATGTTGGCGACTATGTAGAAGTTAGCGGTGTCCTCTTCCAGAAAATCGGGGATAATCAGGTATTGCTGCGGGGTACTGCTGGTACAGCGACCCAGCCGAATGCTATTAATCAAGGCCAGAGTTATTATGGCAATTTCCCTGTCTCCATAAGGACCGGCTCACGCCTGCTAACTAAAAATGAAGCTGAAAGTCTTTCTCCCTCCATTCGGATAAATGGGCATGACTGGTGGACAAGTGGCATGCAAAACAAGAACAGGCGCTGGTATATTGATTCATCGGGTAAGACCCGGGAGAGCGGTGATACAAGCGTCCATGAAATCCGCCCGCTGCTGATTCTGAAGCCCAATTTGAGTGTTAGCGGAGGCAACGGCACCAGCACCGATCCATACATCCTTGTAATTTCAGACTGAGGGAGTTGGGAGTTTTCTCTTGCAACATAAGGGGAAACTCCAACTCATATTTCATTTTATTGGCATTTAATTTTTAAGTTTAATGAAAAAATTAACTTGACATATTCAGCCTTAATCTGATATTATATAATAAAATCCGGCCTGACCGACAAGGGCAAACCTGCCGAAAGGCAGGGACGCAAAGCCATGGGTCTTAAGTTCATTAACGGATGGACAAGATCGCCAGGTTACCAATGCAGGCTTTTATTATTTCACCTTGTCGGTCCCTCAAATCAAAGGAGGGACTGTTTTATGAAAAAGAAAGGGCAAACAAAACTGTATTTTCTTATTGGTGTTCTCATAGCGCTGCTTGTTGCATTCTGTTATGGAACGCCTGAAGAATCTGCCAGCCAGCCCCGGACAGCTCTGGCAGAGAGTGCCGAACCAGCCGATATACTGAAAGAGGATCTCAGCATTGATCTACAGCCCTCAGGTGATCGTGATTCTCCCGCTGCCCCGGGAAAGTCAGAACTTCAAGAGGTGGAAGGAAGCGGGGAGGAAGGCCTCCCCGGGGATGGCGCTGCAGAACTGCAGGAATCTGATCAAGGGGAGAACGGCCCTGTAGTTGCGCAAGGAAAATCTGAACGCAAAGCGGTGCCGGATCGCGAACCTCAACCGGCGCAATCCCTGAAGACACAACCGGCAAAGGGTCCGGAGCCCAAGCCGGCACCTGATCCGGAGCCGCAACCGGACCCGGCTCCCCCTGCTTCCCAACCTCCCCAGACGCCCAAGCCGGAAGCTCCGGCGCCCTCCGGACCTGTCACCTATGTGTGGCGCGGCGCCCATCAGGTTTCTTTCAGATCGGAGGTTCATCTAACCAACACCGGAAGTGAAAGGGCCCAAAACGTATGGGTGGACATACCCATGCTGGAAAACAGTTCACCTTACCAGGAGACAAGGCTGCAGTCAACAAACTACGAACTGGCCTATATGACCGGAAGAGTGGGCAGTTTCGGCGTAGGGGATATCGGGCCCGGTGAAACTGTTGTCATCACAATGGATTATGCTATTACCATCCGTCCCGTCTCCATTAAATCCAGCAATGAAACTGTGGAAAAAGCACGCCAGGCTTACCAGCAGTTTGCCGGCAGCGGAAATTGCCTCCAGCTGGCAAGCGGCTTTGTCGGCCGTTGCCGGGAGATGGGGTTGAACGCCAGGCTGGTTAACGGTTTTGCCAGATCGCATGGGAATATCGCACCCGGTTCCCTGGAAGGATGGCGGCACAGCTGGGCGGAATTTCACATTGACGGGCTGGGATGGGTGCCGGTGGATCTCACATTCAAATACTTTGCAGACTTTCCCACCGCCTCGCACGTGGTGGAGACCTATGCCGATCAGTCAGTCAAGGCGTACCACCTTGGCGGTAAGCTCAGCATTAACTGGAGGAATATGATCCTCTAGCGCTCTGCTTTGGCGGGCAACAGAAATTAAGCCTGCCAAACATGTATAAAACAGACTCCCCCGGTGGAAAATTTAACCGGGGGTTTTTATATGCGCCTTTTTGACTGTCAGAGAAGAGCCCTCTGGCTGCTCCTCATCTTCACTTTATGCTTTATGCTGCTTGGCGTAAAGCTATTTTACCTGCAGCTGCTGCAGTGTGAAAGCCTCTCCGGGCAGGCGGTGCGGCAGCGCTTTCAGACGGTGCTCTCCAATGACAGGCGGGGCGATATTCAGGACCGTCACGGCAAATCGCTGCTGGACGGCAGGAGCCGCCTGGGCCTGCTCGCTTTCCCGACGCAGTACCGGGGCCGGGAGGAGGAGATATCAGGCAGTCTAAAGGTGCTGAAGGGACTGGAAAGGGTTCTTTCGGCTCCCCATGAAACTCTCCCCTTCTGGGTGGATGTGGAGCTAGAGGAGCTGCAGATGGAGTCGGCATCTTCCTCTCCCGGACTCATCCCCGCCATAAGAAAGGAACGCTACGGTCCGGGAGCACTGGCTTCACATGTGGCCGGCTATATGGTGGAGAGCGAGGGCCGGGGGGCCGCCGGTATTGAAAAGGCATTTGACAGGACACTTTCCCTGGGGCAGCAGAAAATGATCGGAGCGGTGGTTGACCGAAAGGGAAGGCTTGTGGCCGGTCTGGGCTACCGCGAAACAGCGGAGCGCTCTTCTCCGAAAAATGTGCTGCTCACGCTGGACCTTGATCTGCAGCGTGAAGTGGAGCGGATCATGGACTGCCGTATTGCAAGAGGGGCGGTCGTGGTGATCGATCCCGCAAACGGGGATATCCTCGCCATGGCCAGCCGGCCTGATTTCAAGGCCGCTTCGCTGGCTTCTTCTTTGCACGAGGACAATGGAGCCCTCATCAACCGCGCCCTTTGCGCCTGGCAGCCCGGTTCTTTGTTCAAAGTTATTGTGGCTGCGGCGGCCCTTGAAGAGGGGATCACATCGCTATTCCAGACCTTTTACTGCTCCGGCGGGATTGGGGTGGAGGGGCTCTATTTCCCCTGCACAAATCTGCACGTCAGGGAAAAGATAAACTTTGTGGAAGCTTTTGCCCATTCCTGCAACAGCGTTTTTATTGAGCTGGCCCTGGATCTGGGCCCGGAGAAGGTGGCTGACTATGCCGGGCGCTTCGGCCTGGGGGAGAGCTGCGGGCTGCCTCTCGATGAAGAAGAGGCGGGCAATATCCCGCTGCCGGAACAGCTTGGCTCCAGGCGGGCGCAGGCCAACACCGCAATTGGCCAGGGGGAGGTAATGGTGACGCCCATCCAGGCAGCTGCGCTGATGGCAACCCTGGCCAACGGCGGATACAGGGTAAAGCCGCGCCTTGTTCTGGCGCTGACTGATGAGCAGGGGCGGGAAACAGCCCGCTTTCGCTCCGGGCGGGGGGAGAGGGTAATCGGCTCCTCCACGGTGAACAGGCTGAAATATATGCTTCACGAGGTTGTCCTCCGGGGAACCGCAAAGGCGGCCGCCACCACGGAAGCCCCTGCCGCCGCAAAAACCGGCACCGCCCAGAGCGGCCGCTACCGGAGGGGGCGGGAGGTGCTGAACCACTGGATTGCCGGCTTCTATCCCCTGGAAAAATCCCGTGCGGCGGTGGTAGTCTTCGCCGATGAGCTCAAAGATGGCACAGTCAAGCAGGTCTTCGGGGAGATCATCTACTACATTGAAAAGAACCCCTGATGAGTCCGCACAGCCCCATTTGCAAAGGCTGTAAAGATCCGGCATCGTAAAAACTAGCTTTTCAAGACCTGACCCCCTTTATTGGCATGGAAAGGGGGCGGATGAGCACCCGCCCCCACATTTATACGTATATACGTATATCTTGCTTCTATTGTCCTGATTCTTGACTCTATCTAGGCTTTCTCCTTTTTCGACTCGCCGCGGTTGACCAGCAAGGCAAAGAAGGCGGCAACGACCACCAGGATACGCACCGGTTTGAAAATGTAGTCCCAGATATGGGTGGAGAGCTTGATCTTCGGGCTTTCGGGAAGCCCGTATGCTTCGGGACTCTCTTCCAGGGCGTAGATCATGCCCAGCCCGTTCAGCTCCTCGATGCCGTAAACAGTGGCGTTTCTTCTGCCTGCCCTCTTCAGTGCGGCAACCCTTTTTTCGGCCAGGGCAATGAGGTCGGCCCGTTCACCGTAAGTGATCGCCCCGGTGGGACAGGTCTTGGCACAGGCGGGGATCTCGCCGTTGGAGATGCGGTCAAGGCAGAAGGTGCATTTGCGCGCCACATTGGCGGCCTGATCAAAGCCGATCACCTGGTAGGTGCAGTTGGCTGCGCAGTAGTTGCAGCCGATGCAGCGCTGCGGGTCGATCTGCACCGTTCCGAAATCGGTCCGGTAGATGGCATTGGCCGGGCAGACCATCATGCAGGCGGCCTCGGTGCAGTGCATGCACCCCATCTTGGCAAAGAGCCAGTTCAGCTTACCGTTATCTTCATGCTCCCGGAAAGCGATCTTTGTCCAGGTGATGGGGGAGAAGTGGGGCGGGTTCTCGTAAGTCCCCGTGAACTCCGTCTTCTCCGCCGGCAGCTGGTTCCACTGCTTGCATGCAGCCATGCAGGCCCGGCAGCCGATACACTTGCTTACATCTATAAGCATACTTTTCTGCATGTTATCCCACCCTCCTTATATTGCAGAGGAATGCCTTGGATTCGGGAATGGTGGTGTTGGCATCGCCGACGGAGGGGCTTAAGTCATTGGTGACCGCTCCCTTTGACATGCCGCAATACCCCCAGTGAAAGGGCATTCCGACGATGTGTTTTTTCTCGCCGTTGATCACCATCGGCTTGAGCCGCTTGGTTACGCAGGCTTTGGCTTCGATGCCCCCCTGCTCCCCGTTGTTGACGAGACGCTTGCTCTCGATAAAGACCATGTCGCCATTGGCGATGCCCAGGTTGCCCGCCAGCTCCTCGTCGATCTCGATAAAGAGCTCCGGCATGATCTCATTCAGCCAGGGCATATTCCTGGTCATGATCCCTGACTGGTAGTGCTCCGTAACCCGGTAGGTGCTCATGATATAGGGATATTTCTCCCTGTCGGCATCGGTAACGGCAAGCAGCTCGGGATACCAGCGTTTGCTCACGGGGTTGAAGGTCGAGTCTGGATAGAGCAGGTTCGGCACCGGGCTCTCCGCCGGTTCATAGTGGATGGGGTAAGGCCCGTCCGCCAGAGTTGCGGAGAAGAGTAAGCCAACGCCGTCGGGCAGCATGATATAGGGATTCTCTTTGACCTCTTCGTAGCTCCAGGAACCGGGCCAGTCATTGATATCCAGTTTATCAACGAGGTTGCCCTCATCATCCCACCAGAACATCTGCAGCTCCGGATTCCAGGGATTGCCATCGCGGTCGGCGGAGCAGCGGTTGTACACGATGCGCCGGTTCAGAGGCCAGGCAAAGGACCACCCCAGGTTGGAGCCGATTCCTTCCTTCTCCTTGATCCGGCTCTTGCAGGCCGGGTTCTCGTAGTTGTTGTAGTAACCGCTGTAAAGCCAGTTGCCGCAGGCGGTGGAGCCGTCATCCTGCAGTCCGACAAAGTTGGTGAGCAGTTTGCCGTCGGCTACAGTATAGCCGTTTAAGTCTTTGCAAACCTTGACAATATCCACCTTGTCGGGATCTGTATCGTCGGCATAGTCCCATTTCATTTTGGTAATGGGATCGGGGAAGACAGCGCCGGGGTCGGCGGCGTAAGCTTCCTGCAGCCTCTTGAAGAGCTCAAAGGCGATCTGCAGGTCCGAGCGGCATTCACCGGGAGCCTGCTGCCCTTTCCAGCGCCACTGGATCCAGCGGCCGCTGTTGGCCACCGTGCCTTCGCGCTCGTAAGCGCTGGTTGCCGGAAGCATGAAGACCTCTGTGTCGATCTCCGCCGGGTTGGCGCCGGGCGCCTTCCAGAAAGCGCAGGTTTCATTCTCGAAAATATCCACACCCACAAGCCAGTCCAGCTTGCCCTGGTAACCGCGCTTGTAGCTTGCTGAAGGGCCGCTCACCGCCGGGTTGTCCGCCCAGCAGATCATTCCCTTGACCTCGCCTTCGCCCATGAACTTATACATCCCGATGTGGGAATGGTCGCGATTATCCAACTTGGGCAGGAAATCGTAGCAAAAGTCGTTCTCCGGCGTGGCATGGTCGCCCCAGAAGGCCTTGAGCATACTGGCCAGGTACTTGGGCTTGTTTACCCACCAGCTCTTAGCGGGCGTCTCCTTTTCATTGTAATCGGCCAGCGTGGGATGCACGGCCGCCTTCGGCGCGCCCAGATAGCCGGGAATGATATGGTACATGATGGCCATATCTGTTGACCCCTGCACATTGGACTGGCCGCGCTGCGCATTCACCCCGCCGCCGGGGATACCCATATTCCCCAAAAGCAGCTGGACCATGGCGCAGGCCCGCACATTCTGGGCCCCATGAGTGAACTGGGTGATGCCCATGGCATACATGAGATTGCCCGCCTTCTCCCTGGCGCCGGTGCTGCCGTAGAGCTGGTAAGATTCTTCCAGCACAGCTGTGTCGCAGCCGGTGATCTTGCTTACCATCTCCAGGGTGTAGCGGGAGTAGAATTGTTTCATTACCTGGTAGACGCAGCGGGGATCCTGAAGGGTAAGATCCTTGAGCACATTGCCCGCGGCATCCTTCCGGTAAACCCAGCTGTCTTTACTGTATTTAATCGGCTTATCAGGAGCATCATCCTCTGCCCCGCTGAAAAGTCCCGTCTCATCGTCCCAATCAAAGTCATCCTGCAGCAGGTACGAAGCATTGGTGTAATATTTCACGTACTCTTCCTGGCAAAGATCATGCTCCATGATATAGCTCATCAGCCCGCCCAGGTAGGCGATGTTGGTGCCGGGGCGGATGGGCACATGCAGGTCGGC
>CAYXKD010000023.1:0-28478 GCA_964464625.1 uncultured Syntrophomonadaceae bacterium | reverse complement strand
AGGGCTACGCTAAACTTTTCCGCGGCATCTTGAATCTGGATCCTGTTGGGTGAGGTGATGGGACCACCTAATGGCCAGGTAACGGTTTGAGGGGAAACTGTTTTTATGAAAAGCTTTTCTGTTGTTAAAAGGAACTAAGAATGTGCTTTTACGCTACTATCAAGCAGCACCCAACGATATCTTTAGAATTGTTTTTCTGGAATGAGGAATTTTACCCGCTAGGTATTGACACAGTGTCTGCTAAACGCTTACTTGACAAGGCCTGCCGGGCAACGTATAATCAATCATGTCACGCAGCTTCGTGACAGTTGGTATATGCAGATATTCGATGAAGGGGAGTAACAGGCGGTGACGCGGCAATGCAGAGAGCCGGCGGAAGGTGTAAGCCGGCAGGCTGGCGGCTCCTGAACTCGCCCCGGAGAAGCGGCGGTGAAAAAGGAATAGCCGTCGCCGCCGGCCGGCGTTAGAGGCTTGAAGAGGGCAGCAGTGCATGGGGCTGTAGCGCAGGTGGGAGCGCGCTTCCTTGGCATGGAAGAGGCCGCGGGTTCGACTCCCGCCAGCTCCACCACATTGTTTGCCAAAAAGGGTGGTACCGCGGGAAAACTCGCCCCTTGTAGGGCGGGTTTTTTTCTACCACAATACCGCCGGTAAATATATTCTGAGGGGGTTAATTTTTAGAAATGCAGGGTTATACACCCCAAACGATTGAACCTAAATGGCAGAAGTTGTGGGAGGAAAAACAATTTTACCGGGCTCCTTTGGATCCCTCCCGTCCAAAATATTACGTTCTGGAGATGTTTCCCTACCCCTCAGGCAGGCTGCACATGGGGCATATGCGTGTTTACTCCATTGGGGACGTACTCGCCCGTTTTTTGCGCATGCGCGGCTACAATGTTATTCACCCCATGGGCTGGGATGCTTTTGGCCTCCCCGCAGAGAATGCGGCTATTGAAAACAGTGTCAGCCCCGAACTGTGGACTGCCCGGAATGTTCTTCACATGAAAAAGCAGCAGCAGCGGCTGGGTGTGAGCTATGACTGGGAAAAAGAGGTTAACACCAGCTCCCCCGATTATTACCGCTGGACGCAGTGGCTATTTTTATTCATGTACCGACAGGGACTGGCTTACAAAAAGCGCGCCGCCGTGAACTGGTGTCCCCACTGCCGGACTGTGCTGGCCAACGAACAGGTTGAGGCCGGGCGCTGCTGGCGCTGTGAAACTGTTGTGGAGCATCAGGAGCGGGAGCAATGGTTTTTGGGGATTACCCGTTATGCAGAAAGGCTGTTAAATGATCTGGACACCCTTGAGGAATGGCCTGAGCGGGTCAAAGTGATGCAGCAAAACTGGATTGGGCGCAGTGAGGGCGCCGAAATCTCTTTCCCGGTGCAGGAGCTGCCCGGTGAGGTGGTTCGGGTCTTTACCACCCGTGCCGATACCCTTTTTGGGGTAACCTATATGGTTCTGGCGCCGGAGCATCCTCTGTTGCTGCGCCTGGTGGAGGGGACCGGTGAGGAAAAAAGAATTATGGAATTTGCCGCCCGGGCCAGGCGGGAAAGTGAGCTTGACAGAACTTCAGAGGAGGCCCCGAAAATAGGCCTTTTTACAGGGAGGCATGCTATCAACCCCTTGAGTGGTGAAGCTGTGCCCATCCTGGTGGCAAACTATGTAATCATGTCCTACGGCACCGGAGCGGTGATGGGGGTGCCGGCACATGATGAGCGCGACTACCAGTTTGCCCGTAGCTACAACATCCCCGTTCACCCGGTGATTCAGTTTACCGGAAGGGAGGGGGAGGTTGCTCCGGCAGAGATCCCCGATTTGCCCTACACCGGTGAGGGTATCATGATCAATTCCGGCGAATTCAACGGTCTTCCCAACCTTGAAGGGGCGAAGCGGATTACGGAAAAGCTGCGAAAGCTGGGTTATGGCAATTTCAAGGTGAGCTATCGCCTGAGGGACTGGCTCATCTCGCGCCAGCGTTACTGGGGGGCGCCTATCCCGGTGATCTACTGTGACCGCTGTGGCACTGTTCCGGTGCCTGAAAAGGATCTGCCTGTTCTGCTGCCTCCGGCGGCCGATCTTTCAGGCGACAGGGTACCGCCTCTTTCTCATTACCCCTCTTTTGTTAATACCACCTGCCCTGAATGCGGCGGGAAAGCGCAGCGCGAGACCGATACAATGGATACATTCATCTGCTCCTCATGGTATTTCCTGCGTTACACCAGCCCCTACCACCGTGAATTTCCTTTTAATAAAGAGGCGGCGGATTACTGGATGCCTGTTGATCAGTATATCGGCGGGATTGAGCATGCTGTGCTGCATCTGCTCTACGCACGTTTCTTTACAAAGGTGCTTTATGATGCCGGGCTTGTAGGAGTGAAAGAACCCTTCAGCCGCCTGCT
The DNA here is from genome assembly GCA_964464625.1 of uncultured Syntrophomonadaceae bacterium. Lineage (GTDB taxonomy): Bacteria > Bacillota > Dethiobacteria > DTU022 > DTU022 > JAAZIN01. The sequence continues at coordinate 26,077 of CAYXKD010000023.1, read as the reverse complement.
GGCCCAGGGGATGGTTTATAAGGATGGAGCCAAGATGTCCAAATCCAAGGGCAATGTGGTTTCACCCGACGAGATTATCGAACGCTACGGTGCTGATACGGCTCGCCTTTTCATCCTTTTTGCAGCCCCCCCTGAAAAGGATCTTGACTGGAGCGACCAGGGGGTTGAGGGATGCCACCGTTTCCTGCGCCGCGTCTGGCGGCTCGTTGAGGAATGCAAGGGATTTTTGCCCGCCTCCTCTGAAGAAGGAGAAAGGGAAAACAGCCCGGCAGAAGCATCCCTGTGGCGGGCTCTGCACGGGGCTATCAAAAAAGTTACCGGCGACATTGAGAAACGCTTCAACTTTAATACAGCCATCAGCGCAATCATGGAGCTGGTCAATGCTGTTTATGACTACCGCCGTGATGTTTCGCCGGATAAGCAAAGTTACCCTTTACTGGAGGAAGCGCTGCGATCGCTCATCCTGCTGCTCGCGCCTTTCGCGCCGCACCTGGCCGGGGAAACCTGGGAGATTATGGGGTTCAGTGGCAGCGTCCATTTACAGCAATGGCCCGAACATGACCCCTCCGCCCTCACCGTGGAAGAGGTTGAGGTGGTGATCCAGATTAACGGCAGGGTGCGCGGGCGGATGCAAATCCCCACGGGATCAGGCGAGGAGGAGATCTTGGAGTCAGCCCGGGAACAGCAGCGGATCGAAGAGCTACTTGAGGGAAAAGAGATAGTGCGCTATTTTGTCGTGCCCGATAAACTGGTCAACATCGTGACCCATTGATTTGGCTGTTAAAACGTGATATGAAGACTATAGCGGAACTGGATTGAAATAGCACAGTATCCCTGCAGCATCAATGACTGCTAAAGGAGGAAGGAGGTAGAGTAAAATGGCAAATGATGAAAAGGATACCGTTGAAAGCGCTTCTTTGGAAAACCAGTTAGAAGACACAGTGCGGATCTCACCCGAGGTCATCGGTATTGTCACCGGCATTGCCGCCGGGGAGGTGGAGGGAATCGCCGGTATGAGCGGCGGCATAGTCGGCGGAATTGCCGAGAAACTGGGTCGAAAAGATTTTAGCAAGGGAATCAAAGTTCGTCTTGAAGGAGAAAAAGTCTCTCTTGATCTCAGCGTAGTGGTAGACTATGGAGTCCGGATCATGGAGACAGCGAAAAAACTTAAGGACAAGGTTCGCAGCACTGTTGAAGAGGTCACCGGATTGCCCGTGGCGGTGATTAACATTCATGTCATCGGCATCAACCTGCCGAAAGAGAAATTTGAAAATGTCGTACCTGAAGTAGAAACAGGCGATGCCTGAACCCGGGGCGCTTTTCTAATTTATTTGGAAAAGCGCCTTATACCCCTCCTAATTTACAAAAATAAAGCGGAAAACCATTCCAAAAGAATCAGCATAAGACTTCCAGAGGATAAATCCCCGGGGGACATTAGCGGAAAGAATGCAGCTATTGAACTGATTCCCTTTGCAATTTAGCAAAAGGGGTTGAGTCCATGTGGGGTGATTTCAGCTTTCGAGAGAAGATCTTTCTTGTGATAATGGTAATCCTTTTGCTTGGAGGTGTAATTTGGAAGACAGCGCCTGCGATTCTCTCCACGATGAATCCTGATGGGACGGCAGAGCAGAACAATCTTATGCTCCAGGAACCTGTCTCCCAGGTTGAACCCGAAAATGAGACCGAAATGATCACCGTGCACCTGGTGGGTGCCGTCCATGCTCCGGGCATCTATCACCTGCCCATTGGTTCCAGGGTTTACGAACTTCTCGAGGCGGCAGGCGGCGCCACCGAGGATGGTGATACAATTTCGATCAACCTGGCCCGGCCCCTTTTTGACGGTGAACAGGTAATCATATACTGTACCGGTGAGACTGCGCCTGCGCTTGATGCGGCTTCCCCGGGCGGGAAAGTAAATATCAACAAGGCCTCTGTTGAAGAGCTGATGACCCTCCCCTCCATTGGTGAGGTGCGCGCAAAGCGGATCATTGAACACCGGGATAAATACGGATTCTTTTCCAACATCAGCGAGATCATGGATGTGAGCGGCATAGGGCAGGGCATCTTCAATCAGATTGAGGATCTCATCACTGTCTACTGAAGGACCGCATTGCTATGACAACCCCAGGTAGGCGCGCTGTGATGCGGAAAGGCTGTCAATGGTGATGCCCATTGAGGAGAGTTTCAGCGTTGCCACCCTGTGGTCTAATTCAGCCGGCAGGGGGAGCACGGCCCGCGGCAGCTCCTTGCTTTTAAGCAGATAATCCATCGCCAGGAACTGCAGGGCAAAGGAGAGATCCATGATCTCCGCGGGGTGACCATCACCTGCTGCGAGGTTCACCAGCCTTCCCTCGGCAAGCAAGTAAACTCTGCGCCCATCGCCAAGGCGGTACTCTTCAATATTGGGCCGCGGTTTGCCGGCGGGTTCACCGAGGCTGTTTAAAGCCGCTTTATCAATCTCCACATCAAAATGACCAGCATTGGACAGAATGGCGCCGTCTTTGAGGAGGCGCAGCTCCTCCCAGCCCATCACCCCGGAGCAACCCGTAGTGGTGACGAAAATATCTCCCAGGGGAGCAGCTTTGCCCATGGGCATAACGCGGTAACCTTCAACCGCCGCTTCAAGAGCGCGCACGGGGTCCACCTCGGTAACGATCACCTGCGCTCCCAGCCCTTTTGCCCGCAGGGCCACGCCGCGGCCACACCAGCCAAAACCGGCTACAACCACGGTTTTTCCAGCAATGAGCAGGTTTGTTGTGCGCATGATTCCGTCCCAGACCGATTGTCCGGTACCGTGGCGGTTGTCAAAAAGATATTTACATAAAGCATCGTTCACAGCGATTACCGGAAAAGCCAGGTTTCCCGTTGCAGCCATTGACCGCAGCCGGTTCAGTCCCGTAGTCGTTTCCTCGGCGCCGCCTCGCACCTGTTGAAGCAGGTCAGGCCGCTCGCGGTGCAGCATGGTGATAAGGTCACCCCCGTCATCTATAACCAGCTCGGGCCCGGTGTCAACGGTATGGCGAATATGGTCCTCATATTCTTCCGGCGTGGCGCCGTGCCAGGCAAATACGGTAATTCCCTCTTTCACCAGGGCGGCGGCTATATCGTCCTGGGTTGAAAGGGGGTTGCTGCCTGTGACTGTCACCTGGGCCCCGCAGCGCTGGAACACTCTGGCCATATACGCAGTTTTTGCTTCAAGGTGGATGCAGACAGCCATCGAGATACCGGCAAAAGGTTGGCCAGGGGCATGCTTATCGGCCAGGCTGCTTAATACCGGCATATGCCTGCTCACCCAATCAATTTTTTTTTGCCCTTCAGGTGCTCTTTCTGGATTGCGGATCATGCTCAATTCATTTCACCATCCCTGTTCTACAATATATTATCTATAATTACCTGATTTAACCCAAAAAACCTGCAAATAATTTTTCTAAATAAAAGGATCTGCCGCTCCTTTGTTGAACATATATAGTAACACAATCAAAATACTTAGTGGCACCACCCCATGTGCTGCCAACGCTGCTGCGATTTATCAGCGCTAGTTTCCGGATGCGGTAGGGCGGGGGGATTAAAAGTACGGCACATCTCCCTCCCGCTCTTTTTTTGATCATAGAGTATTCCCATCAGGATATCCTGGCTGTTATTTTCCTGTAGACAGGTGGGGAATCCTTTTTCCTTCTTGAAAGATTTGCCTGTTAAAAAGGATTATTGCGGATAGGAAGAGAAAGAGGCATGTAGAAAAAGTCCGGGCCCCCTGTATAGTGACTGTTGCCGGGCGCCTTTTTATTTGACGCCTCGATGCATTACGATGCCGCCGGCAGGTCAGGGTGGTTTATCTAGTGATAGCGATGCGGGACAGCCCGGGGAAATCCCCGGAGCAAACAAACGGCTGAGAGTGCATGCTGGTTATTTTAGGGGCAGGTGATAATCCGGTGAAAATTTGCGACATCATTTTAAAGAAACGCAACGGAGGTGAGCTTTCCGGCGAGGAAATCAGATATCTCGTTGAAGGATATACCGCCGGGACCATTCCTGATTATCAACTCTCCGCCTTCACCATGGCGGTCTATTTCCAGGGGATGACAGAAAAAGAGACCCTTCATCTTACCCTGGCCATGGCCGGTTCGGGCGATACCCTGTCGCTGGAAGAGGTCCCTGGAATCATCGTTGACAAACACAGCACCGGCGGGGTTGGTGACACAACCACCCTTGTCCTGGCCCCCCTTGTAGCCGCCGCAGGGGTAGCGGTTGTGAAGATGAGCGGCCGCGGCCTCGGCCATACAGGGGGCACACTGGACAAGCTTGAAGCGGTTCCCGGCTTCAGAAGCAGCTTATCCATTTCCGAAATGATTAAAACGGTGTGCGAAAATGGTATCGTTATAGCAGGCCAGACGGGGAATCTTGTTCCCGCCGACAAGAAACTTTATGCCCTTCGCGATGTTACTGCCACCGTGGACAGCCTGCCCCTCATTGCTGCCAGCATCATGAGCAAGAAACTCGCAGCGGGTGCCCATGCTTTTCTCCTTGATGTGAAAACCGGTGATGGCGCCTTTCTAAAAAATTTGGAGGAATCCTTCTCTCTGGCTGAAAGGATGGTTAAAATCGGTAACGGGGCGGGGCACCCCACTGTTGCGGTGATTACGAATATGGAACAGCCGCTGGGCTGTGCCGTGGGCAATGCCCTGGAGGTGAAGGAAGCAGTGCTCACCCTGCAGGGCAAGGGCCCTGCCGACCTCCTAGAGCTCTGCTTAATCCTGGGTGGTAGGATGCTTTACCTTGCAGGCAAAGTTTCCAGCCCACAGGAGGGGGAGGAGAGGCTGGTTAATGTGATGGAGAGCGGGGCTGCGCTGGATAAATTTAAGGAGCTCATACGGCTGCAGCACGGTGATGCGCGGATAGTTGAAGACTTTACGCTGCTCCCCGGTGCCAGGCGGGTGCTACCCGTTACAGCCGCGACAGGGGGCTATGTTCACCGCCTTGGGGCGGAGGCAGTTGGCCGCGCGGCGATGGCCCTGGGAGCGGGCCGTGAAACCAAGGATGATTCCATTGATCTTGCCGTTGGGGTGACCCTGCTTAAAAAGGTCGGCGACAAAGTGAGCCCCGGCGAAGAGCTGGCCCTGCTTCACATGAACTCTTTGCCCGATGCACCGCCTGCCGCAAAGGCCTGTCGCCTGGTAAGGGAGGCTTACACGATTGGACCTTCCCCTGTGCCAAAGCCACGCCTCATCCTCGGCTACGTCGATAAGTGAACCTGGTGCCAGGCACCAAGTTCACTAACTTCAACTATTTCAGGGCTGCATTTGAAAGAGGGGTGTAGGGATGCCTGCGGAGATTGACCTGGCCGGATATATTGACCATACATTGTTGAAGCCTGAAGCGACAGTGGGAGATATTGCTGTACTCTGTGCAGAGGCGCGACGCTATAACTTTGCCGCTGTCTGTGTGAACCCTGTCTATGTGAAAACTGCCTGCCACTATCTACAGGACAGCGATGTTCGCGTATGTGCTGTGGTAGGCTTTCCCCTGGGGGCGACCAGCGCTGTGGTGAAGGCTTTCGAAGCTGAAGAAGCCGTAGCTGAAGGAGCGGACGAGATCGATATGGTCATCCATGTGGGCGCCTTGAAAAGCGGCGCTATCGATTACATTCGTGAAGAGATCGCCGCTGTGGTCAGGGCGGCTCGCAGCCAGACGGTAAAGGTGATCATCGAAACAGGGTTTCTCACCGATGATGAAAAGAGCGCTGCCTGCCGGGCGGCGAAAGAAGCAGGCGCTCATTATGTGAAAACTTCAACGGGTTTCGGGCCCGGCGGGGCTACTGTCTCCGATATCCGGTTGATGAAGGATAGAGCAGGAGGCGCCATGGGCGTTAAAGCCTCAGGAGGTATTCGCACCCGCGAAGCTGCCCTGGAGATGATCGCTGCCGGCGCCACCCGCATCGGCACCAGCTCCAGCGTTGCCATTATGGAGGGATAACCCGGTTTTTGCAGTTTATAGTTTATTCTGGCGTATATCCCGCCAGAAAGAGTTATCCCTTTCCATCAAGATAGAAGTATGTTAAATTAATAGCGCTGCCCGGCAGACTGCCGGCTGGCGCTAAGCCATAGTCTTATTGAATCTGGGGGATTTAATAGTGAGTTTGCCGGAAGTGACTATTTATACTGATGGAGCCTGCTCAGGCAACCCCGGTCCGGGCGGTTGGGCCGCGGTGATTATCACCGGGAAAACAGGTAAAACTGCTGAAATATGGGGTGGTGAGGCACATACCACCAACCAGCGTATGGAGTTACAGGCGGCTATCGAAGCTTTGCGTGCACTACCCGGGCCAAGCCGGGTGAGTCTGTACAGCGACAGCGCATACCTGGTCAATGCTTTCCGCCAGCGCTGGATTTCCCGGTGGCAGGTGAATGGATGGCGCACCGCCGCCAACAAGCCGGTACAAAATCAGGACCTCTGGCGGGGCCTGGTTGCACTTACCTTAAAACATGATGTGGAATGGTTCAAAGTGAAGGGGCACAGCAATGATTTCTACAACGAGCGCTGTGATACCCTTGCCCGGCAGGCCATCCCTTTTTTAAAAGGTTAGCGATATCAAAAAATTTTCTACTGCCGCATGGTGAAACTCTTTTTCGGGATGGAGGCGCCACCTGAAAAATCAGCAAAGCCTGGCGAAGAAAGCGTTCTCCCATACAATCAGTTCCCAAAAGCAGTGATCATTTTCGATGTTTGCCTGGCGGAAATTTATCCCTGATAGCCCCGAAAGATTGATAGGCAGGGTTGAACTGACAATATATTAATGAGGCATATTACTTAAACTAATAGCGAAATTTCCATTGAGATAAAAGGAGGAGTTTGCTGGTGAGACTGCGAGGCAATGCTGTCGTAGCCCAATCAGGGGGGCCGACGGCAGTGATCAACAGCAGCGTCAGCGGGGTGGTTCAGGAATGGTTGAAAAATGGTTCCTCCGGGCTGATTTACGGTGCTCTCTTTGGTATTCGCGGAGTCCTGGAAGAAAATTTGCTTGATCTATCCCGGCAACCGCAGCAGATAATAGATGGGCTGCGCTATACGCCGGGAGCAGCTCTGGGATCCTGCCGTTACAGGTTGTCAAGAGAAGAAGATTTTGCCCGCCTTTTGGAAGCATTCAAAAAGCACGAGATCCGTTATTTCTTCTATATCGGCGGCAACGATTCCATGGACACGGCGGATAAAATCAACGGGTTTGCCCGTAAAGCGGGTTACGAAATCAGGGTTATCGGAATCCCGAAAACTATTGACAATGACCTGCCTTCTACCGATCACACGCCCGGTTACGGAAGTGCGGCTAAATTTCTGGCAGCGACTGTTCGTGAAACAGGGCTTGATCTGAAAGGACTGGTTACCGGCAATCGCATTGTGGTTCTTGAAGCCATGGGTAGGAATGCAGGCTGGCTTGCAGCAGCAGCAGCTCTGGCCAAAAGAGAGGCCTGCGATGCGCCGCACCTGGTTTATCTTCCTGAAATCCCCTTTGATCGTAATAAATTCATTGAGGATGTTGCAGGGGTATACCGCGATTACAGGTATGCTTATATCGTGGCCTCGGAAGGGATCCGCTATGCCGGCGGCGATTACGTCTTTACCGGCGTGGGGACCGACCCCTTCGGCCATGCCCGTCTTGGCGGCCTGGGCGAAACCTTGAAGGAGATGATTGAAGAGGAGATCGGTGTGAATGTAAGGAGCATTGTCCTGGGGACAATGCAGCGGGCGGCGGCCCATTTTGCCTCCCAGACCGACGCTGATGAAGCTTACATGGTCGGCTCGGCAGCGGTTAAAGAGGCGCTGCGGGGCAAAACAGATGTCATGATCACGCTGGTTCGGGAGGGCGAGGGGGATGCTTATCACTGCAGCACGGGCACAGTAGAGCTCTCCGCCGTGGCCAATGTGGAGCATAGGATTCCTGGCGGCTGGATCGCTTCTTCAGGAAGCTATGTCCGGAAGCAATTTTTGGATTATGCCCGGCCTCTCATCGCGGGGCAGGTTACGCCCCTCTTTAAAGAGGGGCTGCCGGACTATGTACACCTGAAAGATTTTGATCTGCCGGAATTAAGAAGGAGGCTTGACAGCGATGTCGCTAGTGTCGTTAAATGAAATACTGGGCAAGGCTCGCCGTGAAAAATATGCCGTCGGCGCCTTTAACTGCAATAACATGGAAATCGTCCAGGCCATCGCCCGGGCGGCTGAACACGAAAAATCACCGGTGATTATCCAGGCGAGCCAGGGTGCGATCAAGTATGCCGGATTGTCATATATCACTGCCCTGGTGAAGCTGGCTGCAGCGGAGGTATCCGTACCGGTGGTGCTGCACCTGGATCATGGGACCAGCATGGAGCAGGTTCTTCAGTGCATCCGTCACGGTTTCTCTTCGGTGATGTTTGATGGGTCGCAGCATCCTCTGGAAGAAAACATCAGGCTGACAAAAAAAGTGGTGGAGATCGCCCATGCCGTGGGGGTTACCGTGGAGGGCGAGCTGGGCAAGATTGGAGGCACCGAGGACGATATCAGCGTCAGCGATGCCGATGCCCTTTTTACCGATCCTGAAGAGGCGAAGCGCTTTGCTGAAGAGACAGGTGTTGACGCTCTGGCCATCTCCATCGGCACTGCCCACGGCCGTTACAAGGGAGTCCCCCGCCTTGATTTTGAACGCCTGAAGAAGATTCGCCGGATCATCGATTGCCCCATTGTTCTGCATGGATCTTCGGGCGTTCCCGATGAGAGCATCCGCAAAGCCGTCAGCCTGGGCGTGCAGAAGATAAACATCGATACAAATATTCGGGAGGTCTTTGTGGGGACCATACGCAAATATCTGTCGGAACATCCTGATGAAATCGACCCGCGCAATGTTCTCAAGCCCGCTCGGGAGGCGGCAACAGCAATCATCCGTGAAAAAATTCGCCTTTTCGGCTCCTCTAACAAAGCCTGAAAATAATCCTCTTTCCTCCGATTATCACTTCCCTCTCCACCGGATGGAGAGGGACTTTTCTTAGGTGCGTGCAACACGTATCAGTAAGGACGCGCTATTGCCAGGATCAGGGCTACATGCACAATGGCGAAAAGAAAAAATACAGCACAGGCGTAATAATCATTTTTGCTCATAAGCAGCACTTTCATCTTTGTTCTCCCGGTCCCTCCTGTATAGCAGCGCGACTCCATTGCCGTAATCAGTTCATCGGCCCGTCTGAAAGCGTTGATGAACAGGGGGAGCAGGACCGGGAACAGTTTAAACATTTTCTGAATGAAGTTACCGCGGTCAAAGGCAACGCCGCGCGCCATCTGCGCCTTGATAATTTTCTCGGCCTCTTCAGCCAGGGTGGGCACGAAACGAAGCGCAATGACCATGGTCAGGGCCAGCTCCTGGGCGGGGACACCTATTTTTTGCAGCGGCCGGAGCAGGGCTTCGGCGCCGTCGGTCAGCTCAACGGTGGAGGTGGTCAGAGTGAGGATGGTTGTTACCAGAAAAAGAAGCAGCACCCGGATCGACATCAATGTGCCTATATGCAGCCCCGCATCTGTTGCTTCCAGGATCCAGATAGAAAATATTTCTTTCGACCCCGGAGGCCTCTGGAAAAAAATCTGGAACAGCCACATCATTGCCAGGAAAGGCAGCATGGGCCGCAAACCTTTCAGCGCAAAGCGGAGCGGTATTTTTGCCGCCAGGATCAGGCCCAGGGCAAAAGCGGCGAAAAATGCGTATGCCGTATAGTTGTATGTGAAAAGGAGCAGTGAAATCAACCCTGTTGCCCCGAGAATTTTTGTTCGCGGATCAAGACAGTGCATCGCTGTATCGCCCGGCAGATAGATCCCCAGGGTTAGATTCCTCGTTAATTCCAACTCCTCTTCACCTCCGATCAGTTCAAAAATTTGATGATTTCTGCGAGCGCCTCGTTGACGTTCAGCACCTCTGTCGGAACCTTAAATCCCTTTTCCCGCAGCTGCTGCATGATCTCGATCACCTGGGGCGGTTCCAGGCCGATCTCCCGCAGCCGGCCTGTCCTGGCGAGAACCTCCCGGGCGGGGCCGTCGTCAACGATCCTTCCCCGGTCCATGACCACGATCCGATCTACCAGGCGGGCCACATCGTCCATGCTGTGGGAGATAAAGATCACCGTCATCTCCCTCTCCCGGTGCAGTCTTTCGATAACCGCCAGTATCTCTTTTCGGCCGCCGGGATCCAGCCCTGCGGTAATTCCATCCAGGATGAGGACTTTGGGGCGGCAGGCCAGGACCCCGGCGATGGCCGTCCTTCTTTTCTGTCCCCCGCTCAAGGCAAATATATCCCGATCGCGAAAGATCTTTTCATCCAGCCCCACCAGGGACATCGCCTCACTGACTCGCCCCCGGACCTCTTCGGGCAGGCATTTTTGGCGAATGGGCCCGAAGGCGATATCCTTGCCCACGGTGTCTTTAAAAAGCTGGTGCTCGGGGTTTTGGAAGACATAGCCCACCTCAAACCTGATCTGCACCACATTGGTTTTTCTGTCGGCCGTGTCCCGTCCATCGATGAGCACCCGGCCGCTTTTGGGAATAAAAAGCGCATTGAGATACTGCCCCAGGGTGGACTTTCCTGATTGCGAGGGGCCGATGAGACCGACAAATTCCCCATCTCCAATTGCCAGGTTGATGTCAAAAAGAGCCTGCCTTGCAAAAGGGGTTCCCTCTTTGTAGGTGTGGTTTAAATGTTCGATTTCAATAGGCACAGGCTGCTTACAAGCTCCTCTACGTGCAATATGCCCGGGGCCATGGGAAAACCTTTTTGTTTAAGCCCGCCGGCCAGCTGCGCCGCTACGGGAATGTCGAGACCTGCTTTTTCAAGCAGCTCAATCCGGCTGAAGATATCTTTGGGGGAACCGTCTGCTTTTATCTCGCCCTCATCCATAATCACAACCCGTTCAAAATGTACTGCTTCGCTCATGAAGTGGGTGATGAAAACAATGGCGATTCCTTCCTCTCGATTAAGCTTCATCAGGCTTTCCAGGACTTCTTTCCGGCTAAGCGGATCCAGCAGCGCTGTCGGTTCATCGAGGACAATGCAATCAGGTTTCATTGCCAGCACCCCGGCGATGGTCACGAGCTGTTTTTGGCCCTCCGAAAGTTGGGCGATGGGCTCACGGCGATACCTAAATAAATTCAGGATGCCCAACGCATGGTTGACTCTCCGCCTGATCTCCGGCGGGGGAATGCCCAGGTTTTCAGGTCCGAAAGCAACATCTTCTTCTACTATGGAGCTGACCATCTGATTGTCGGGGTTTTGGAAAACCATCCCCACTTTTTTGCGGATCGCCTTTATCTGGTCCCCATTATCGTTATCGGTAGATATCCCGTTAACAAGGACTTCACCGGCTGTGGGGACCAGCAGACCATTGAAATGCCGGGCGAGCGTTGACTTGCCTGAACCGTTCCGACCGATTATTGCTGCCAATTCCCCTTTTTCGATCCGCAGATTAATCCCTTTGAGCGCCTGTACCGGGTTTTCCCTTTCAGCCCCGTAAGAAAAAGAGACCTCTTTAAATTCAACCAGGTTACCCAAGACTAACCTCCAGGATGAAGAAATAATTGGCCGGTTTTAGAATCAGATATCTGATCAGGCTCTGCGAACCTTTTCGCCCGAGTCTTCAAAACCCCTGATCCGCTGCAATCCCAGTACCAGGACAACTGTAATGATGGTTCCGATAACCAGTTCGATAATGCCGTGAGAAACAGCAATGAAGACTGCACCGGCCATGGGGAGATAGCCTCTCAGCACGATCATTCCCAGAACCAGGACTGTGTTTGTGGCGCTGCCCACAGCCCCGCCCAGCGCCGCGGCAAAGGCCCGGTTGATTCGTTTTACCCCTGTGTAAGCAAAAGAGGCAAAAACACCGATGAACAACCTTGGCAGAATTGCCACCAGGGGATCTGCAAACAGAGGGTTGTCTGCTCTTAAAAAACTTATTATTCCGAATATAAGGCCTATGAGAAGCCCGGCTACCGGGCCTTCAAGAATTCCCCCCAGAATGGCAGGGATATGCATGATCGTCATATTTCCTGCCGGGGTGGGTGCGGGAATAAAACCGAGGAAGGGGATATAGCCCATCAGTATAGCAATGGCCCCGAGAATTCCGGATATAACAATCTTACGCGTTGTAAGTTTCACCAATATTCTCCCCTCTATGATCAAATGTTGAGTAAAGATAACAACAATTTACTTCTACAAGAACCGGCCGATCCCTGCATCATTCAAATTGTTATTATTTACACCTTTAACCCACTTGCAAAAACCATGGCAACATTGCAGAAACGGGATGCTGCAACAATATGGGTGGGATGTTCCACCTGGTTCCATAAACAAATATTTGTTAAAAAAAGGTGTTTAGCCTGAGCTGCAGAATATTAACTTTTAGAAGCTTAAAACGATCGAGAATCTACAATCATTCATGAGGCTCTGGCCTGTTTTTGCTAACAACGATGTTTTTAGTCAACATGTAACCTGTCTTTTAGCCGGGTTACAGGAAGGGTTTGTTTATGACTGACAATAAACTGAGGTATTCCCTTACGCTATTATTGATCCTGGTCTTGCTTGTTCTGGCGGCACCTGTTTTGGGAACAGGTGCCGGTCAGGCGGACTTGTATATCATTTACGAGCAGTCGACAGCCCCGGGCGATAAGATTAATCCCGAAGTAAGAGAAGCTAGTGTTGGAGAAGACTACATAGAAGTTCTGGTTAAGATGACCAGGCAGGTAAACACCGGGCAGGTAGCCCATAACACCTTGCAGTATGCTCCTCCGGGCAACCGGCGCCGGGTTACTGTGCGCGCAGCGGTAGTGGAAAAGCTGCGAACCAATGCTGCTACTGGTCAGGAGAACATTAAACAATACTTGGAACAGGAGCAGCGAAATGGCAACGTTCTGGAGTATTATGGTTACTATATTGTTAACATGATCTTTGTCAAGGCTACCCCCGCTGTGGTGGAGCAACTGTCTCATCGTACCGATGTGAAGGTGATCCTTCCTAATTCCGTAATCTGGATGGAGCCGCCCGAGATTGTTGGCTACGGCGATATAATGTTCCAGAATGAGGAATGGGGTGTTTCCCGGGTTAATGCTCCTTTTGTTTGGGAACAGGGCTTTAGGGGTGAAGGGGCGGTGGTGGGTATCATAGACAGCGGTGTTGCCTGGGAGCACGAAGCTCTGCGAACGAAGTGGCGGGGCTACAACTCTGCAGAACCCGGCAGTCCCAATGTGGATTATAACTGGTACGATGCGACTGTGCATGGATCTGTCTTGCCAAAGGATGCCAGTGGTCATGGCACTCACGTCACGGGTACGGTTTTAGGTTCGACAGGATCAAACCAGATCGGCGTGGCCCCTGACGCTAGATGGATCGCTGCCCGAATTTTCGACGATAATGGCAAATCAACTGTCGATAAAATTATCAGGGCGGGCGAATTCATGCTAGCTCCCACCGACGCCAGGGGCCAAAATCCACGTGCCGATCTGGCACCTGATATCATTAATAACTCCTGGGGAAGCAAAGACCCGGGTGATGTGAGTGAATGGTTTCGCGATATGGTCCGGGCATGGAGATCTGCCCAAATCTTGCCTGTGTTCGCGGCGGGCAACTCTGGAGAATATGGCGCGGGGGGTATTTCCAACCCGGCCAACTACCCTGAATGCCTCGCTGTTGCCGCCATTGATAGTGATAACAAGCTGGCTCACTTTTCCAGTCGAGGCCCGGGCTTTTTGCCGGGTATCAAACCTGAAATTTCTGCTCCCGGTGTGGGCATACGCTCCTCCACGCCGGGCGGATCTTATAAAATCGATAGTGGCACATCCATGGCCGCCCCTCATGTCGCAGGAGTGGCGGCGCTGCTTCTTTCTGCCAACCCGGGCCTGGATGTTGATGATCTTGAACAAATAATTATCAATACAGCTGTCCCCCTGACTGACTCTGTTTATTCTCTATCGCCTAACTACGGTTTCGGCTACGGTTTGGTCGATGCCCTCGCTGCGGTAAACAGGGTGTGCGGCGGCTTTGTTACAGGGCAGGTCCTCGCCAGGGGTATCGACAATGAGAGTCCGGTTATCGAACACGTTCAGGAAATAGAAACGACTTTTTTAGAGTACGGCTTTCCTCTTGAGGCTGCCGTATCCGACAATGTGGCGGTAAACGCGGTGAAGGCTATGGTCCGGACCAAAGGCGCGGCGGAGTGGACCGAATTGTCCATGTACCTTTATAGCGGCGATCATCTGTATGGAGACTACTGGGGGCAGGTGCCATGGGATCTTGTGGATGAACCCGGGCTGGAATACAAGATCGTAGCTGTTGACTTTGCCGGTCTCCAGACGGAAACAGATGTCTTTAATGTGGAAGTCAAATTCGGCCTGATGCCGGGATGGAACGAGGATTTCGCTTTAGAACCGTTCATGTGGGACTGGGATGGGGATTGGGAATGGGGTATCCCTGAAGCGGGCCCGGCCCCACAGTATGGCGGCAGAGTCATGGCAACGAACCTGGAGGGGGATTACAGTAACGACTTATACAGCTTTCTAGAGATGCCTCCCCTGGATCTGCGGCATGCCCGTTCGCCATACCTGCGGTTGGATCATCGTTATGAGATCGAAGAATATTATGATTCCGCCATGGTTCTCATAACCGATGATTATGGTGAAAACTGGGACTTGTGCTGGTGGGATGGCGACAGCGGCGGGTGGCAAACCCACTACATTGATCTCAATCCCTACAAGGGAAGCGCTAACCAGGTCTACGTACTCTTTGTGTTTGATGCTGATGTAAGTGTTGCATATTCTGGCTGGTATATTGACCGGGTATCTGTTGTGGAGATGGAAAGTGCGGAACAAAATATTTTCTACACAAACTTTGAGCAGGATAACGGCGGTTTCACTGTTGAAGTGCTTGAGGACAAATACGGTCTCTTTGTGGATAGCTGGGAATGGGGTTCTCCAACCTCGGGACCCGGCAAAGCTTGCTCCGGAAGCAAGCTTTGGGCCACCAACCTCAGGGGCGATTATCCCTATTGGTCGGGAAGCATTCTCTGGAGTCCGTTGATCAACCTTAGCAGCAGGGCCAATGCTTATCTTGAATTCCAGCATTGGTTCGCCATTGAGTCCAATTGGGATTATAACAACGAAATGCCCTATGACGGGGCCATGGTTGTGTTTTACACGCCCGAGGACGGCTCAATGTGGACTGTCCAGGATCCATGGTATTATGGAACAAAGACTTACTGGAGCAGTGATATTTATGACTTGTCCTTCTTTCCCGCAAAGGGTTACTCCCAGCTTCAAATTGGTTTCTGGTTCCATTCTGACAACAGCATAAATTATCCGGGCTGGTACATTGATGATGTGCGGATATTCACTATTGAGATAGATGTCCAGGCTCTTGGTGTTGGGGCGGCGCCGATCTGGGTACCTATGGATGTTGAGACCCATAAACAAGTGCGTTTGGTTATTACTGGAGACAAAGAGAGGCAAGAACTGGAGCAGGAATCTCATCCTGTACAAAAGGACTGGATAGCCGATCGGAATATCCCTTTCCGGCAGTCGCTGCAGGGGCCGGAACCTGCAGTCCAATCAAACTGTGAATCAGCACTGCCGCTGCTGCCTGTAGCCGCCACCATCACCGTGTTGGAGACGGGAACAGATACTACCACCGATCCTGCCAATGGTTTCTACCAACTTTGGCATCAAGCTACGGGGCCGGATGAAATTCTGACCTTGCGGGTAATAGCACCGGGCTATCAGGCTCAGGAAGTGCAATTCAATCTCTCAGTGATGGAAACCAAGGTGCTGGATTTTATCCTGGAGCCGTTATTTGAAATCACCGGCGATCTCAATGATGACGGGAATGTGGATGTTAGCGATGCCATCATCTTGCTTAGAAGCATCGTCGGTCTGGTTACCCTGACGCCCTGCCAGTTAACAGCCGCCGATGTCAACAACGACGGCAAGGTGGACGTCAGCGATGCTATCGCCATCCTCCGCTATATTGTGGGATTGGTTCCTGAACTACCCATCCCTCCTGCCAGCGCCTGACCCTTTGCTATGGATAAAACTGGCGGCACTTTCCCAGCCGGCAGGGATGGGTGTAAAATGTAATTTATGGTAACGACTCAGGGGAAAAGGAATTTACCATTAAATCTTGAAATTAATTCATATAAAATGATCAAATCTTACCTGTTACGTTACCATATTACAAAGCGTGGAGGATAAAATGCGCACCATGACCCTTTCAGCCTGGATTAAATCCTTTCTCAAAATTGCCGCTGCCGTCACTCTTTTTTCGGTTCTTGCTTCGGGGTTTTTTGCCTGCGATCCTAACCTGGGAACCTGCTACGCTGCAACTGATGTAGAAGGGGTGCCGCCTGAAATCGAACTTTTTACCATTAACAATGGCGATCTCATCACCGACCGCCACGAGATTACTTTTCAGCTTGAAGCCCGGAATAGTGTCACGCCGACAGCGGAACTCGAGGTTCGCCTCTCAGGTAATGCCGCTACCTGGAGCGAATGGGCGCCCTATAGCACCTCAGGCGAGTGGCTGCTCGACGGCGGTGCTGGAACCCGTTTTCTTTACATAGAGGTGCGCAATAAAGCCGGGGATATTGTCCGTACTGCAGCCAGCATTGTCGTCTATGTGCCTGTTGCCGGTATCCGCCTGGCGCCTGAAAGGCTCCTACTGGTTGCCGGCGGTACTCCGGCAGAGCTTACTGTTGAAGTGATCCCCGGGAACGCCTCACATGATCAGATTCTTTGGAGTTCAAGCAATGATGCTGTAGCCAGCGTGGGCGAAGGCCGCGTTATTCCTGGTAAGCCGGGTAATGCGGTGATTACTGCTACGACCACTGATGGCGGTTACAGTGCCTCCTGTGCTGTGGAGGTCAGGCCCGCCGTTGTGCCCCTGGAGATGGCCGATCCCGATCTTTACGGCGATCTTGACGGTAATGGCACTGTTGATGTATCCGATGTCATCACCCTTCTCAGGTATATAACCGGGCACATCCCGCTGGCTCCCGAGCAGCAGCGGCTTGCCGATGTCAATGAAGACGGCGCCATCAACGTTGCCGATGCCATACTTATTTTGCGTTACATCGTGGGGCTTGTGGACAAATTGCCCTCAGAGCCCGGCCCACCAGTAGAGGAGGAACCACCTCCCGGTGAGGAAGAAGAGCCACCGCCTTCCCAGCCTGCTATAGTGGCGCCGAACTCAAAGCTGCTAAATGCTACTTACCGTGTCCGGAGCCTGGGCACTGTCACCTGCACCACCTTGAATGTTCGCTCCGGGCCGGGCGTGAGTTACGGCCTTATCGGCGCTCTCTACCAGGGGGATAGCAGGTTGATCCGGGAAATTGCTCACACTGGCGACAGCAGCTACCCGCTCTGGTACCGCATTGATTATGATGATAAACCCGGCTGGGTCTGCGCTAATTATATTAACGCTGAGGGCGTTCTTTATGGACTTGATCACAGTTCGTCCGAATACCGGCTGGCCCCCGCTCCTGAGGGGTTGCCAACAGGCGATTACAAAATCGACGCGCAGTACAACTTCTATCGTCTTGAGGGGGGAAACCCTGTTTCCACCGGCGTCAACTACTATTTTATGGAGCATAACCCCTATGCCATACTCCCGCTGGATCGGCCTGCTTCCGGTTTTGTCACGGCAAGTTACCTTGCTGCAGAAGTGCGGCGGATCCGCTCCGACTCACCTTTTCTCAATGTCGCCGGCGGCTTCATTGAAGCTCAGAAGGCCTGGGGGCTCAATGCCCTTTACCTGGTCGCCCATGCCGCTCATGAAAGTGCCTGGGGCACCTCCAGAATCGCGCAGGATAAAAATAACATTCTGGGCTTTATGGCCTACGACAGCAGCCCTTACGCTTCTGCAGCCACCTTTAAAACTATGGAAGCCTGTGCTCTCTACGTGGGCGGCTACATCCGCAAAGCCTATTTAAGCGAGGGGGGAACCTACTTCAACGGCTGCCATCTGCTTGGTATGAATGAAAAGTATGCCACCGACCCTATGTGGGCCATCAAGATTGCACGCGTTATGCAGAACATCACTGCTTTCAAAAACTACACCTTGGTGGAAAAAGAATCGCAGCGGGGCGCCACGGGGGCAGAACTCAATCTCCACAGCGGCGCGGGAACAGGCTATCCTGTGATTATGACGATACCGCAGGGTGCCCTGTTGCAGATTTCCGGGCTGGTATATTCGGGAGATACCGGCTGGTTCAAGGTGTTCTGTCAGGGGAACAGCGGCTGGTGCAACAGCAAGGATATTGCATTGCAGACCCGACCTGGCGGTGCTATATTCTATAGTGGATGGTACAATATGGATATTCCGGATCGGATCAATGTTCGCCGGGAGCCGCATACTGGTGCCGACGTTTTGGGGCAGCTAAATTTTGCCGACAGCTTTACCGTTGTTGATATCGAGATGGCTTGTGACAGTTCGGGCGAATGGTACCCCTGGTACCGCATGGAGAAAGGGAGTCTGAAAGGATGGGTGCGCGGCGACTTTGCCCTCATTGACTGGTAGAAATGTTTCTTTTCTGTCGGGAAAGGGCCGGGGAGAAGGAGAGCAGGTTACCCGGTGTTCTTTCGATAAAAGTGCACCTTGCATTGCTATGAAAGCGTTACGCTCCGCGCACAGTGTCATCCTGGGGGCGGAGCCCTGGGGTGTATGAAAAGGAGTGAGTGATAAATGTTAAGATGTAAAACCCGGCTGCTGCAGGCGGCGCTGTGTTCTCTGCTTTGCACGATTGTTCTGCTCTTTTTACACGCAGGCACCGTTGCTGAGAGCGGAGCGGCGCTGGTGGTGCAAGGCGCCTCCGGCAATGCCGGCGATACCGTTGGCGTTACTGTAAGCCTGCGCGGGATTAAAAGCCTCCCCGGTGTTGAGGGGCTCTCCGGCGGGGAATTCGAACTGCATTACGATCCCGCTATAGCCTCCATCGAAAAGATCAGCAAAGGCAGTATCATCGGCAGCGGTTTCATGTTTTTAGAGAATAAAAAGTTCTCAGAAAGCAGCGCAAAGGTAACGATCGCGGCAGCAAGCGGACTGATCACCAAAGATGGCGATCTATGCAATATCACCTTCAAATTGAAGAAAAAAGGCGCACTAGAAGTAACGCTCAAGGGAACCTCATTGTATGATCAGGATGTCCGTGCGCTAACGGTGGGCGCCGTAAGCGAACTGCCGCAGGACGATCCTCCCGGTGAGGGCGCCCCCGGGGGTGGGGGCGGCTCGTCAGTGGAGATTCTACTGCCCGATGAAGCCTCACCGCTTCCCGGTGATACCACTGCAGATGGGGATGATCCCACCGATTCTACGGGCAAAACAGATGAAGAAGTATTATTCCCCCCTGGTGAAGAACACGAAGGTGATGTTCCTGTAATTCCAGAAGGAGAGCTGTCAAAGAGCGGCAAAACTGCAAGTTTGCCCCGGTGGTTGCTGCCGGCAGCGGGCGGCCTCTTTGTACTGATTATAATTTCAGCTGTCTTTTACTACACTTACCACCGCCGTTCGCAGGATAAAAACATTTAGAATGCTTGAATAATATTTACATTACTTTGCTAATAATATCTGAGGAATGAAGGACTTAATCGTGTTTTAGCGAAAATATCTTGCAGGTGCTTATTTATGCAGTTATTACCGGCCCCGGCCAAATACGACAATTTGAAAAATGGCGAAGGGAAAATATTTTAGCAAGGGGAGGGATTCAACAGCAGGATTGATTCAACAATTTAACTTGTAAGAATTGTTTATGAAGGAGGTCTCACAATGGCACAAAAGATAAAGCGGCGCCTCTTCAGCGGCCGCAAGATCATTACAACGCTGCTGGCGCTGACCCTGATTGGGGTGGCGCTGCTTTCGATGACGGTTTTTGCAAATAGTGATAAGGTGACCGTTACTGTTAGTGATGCCGAGGGCTATGTGGGAGATACAGTATGGGTATATGTAGATATCTCCGATGTGACAAATTTGGTGGGGGTAGATGGGATCAAAGGTGGTGAGATAAAGATACCTTATGATGCCTCAATAGCGAGTGTGGTATCAAAAAACCACATAGAATTAGGAACAGCAATTAATCCGCTTGAGTTTAGTACAGAAAAGAACAACAGGTATTTGGATACCGATGTTTTGTCTGTTGTTTGGGCAGGTTCTTCAATGGAGCCTGAGGATCCAGAATATGAGCCCGCATATGGTTGTCATGGCGATGGTCAACTCTGGATGATTAAGTTTACTTTGAAAAATCCGGGGAAAGTTAACCTAGCCTTAGATCATATTGTTTTACAAGGGCTTAATTATGATACGGACGAAGTAGTTGGCATTTCCTTAGAAAACGTAAACCTTGTCCCCGGCACCATCACTGTCAAAAGCTATCAGCTCGATCAGGTGGAGAAACCCACGTGGGACGGCCATACGATCAAATGGAACGGTGTGGCCAATGCCTCTGCTGGCTATTACGTGAGACTCTACAAGGATGGGGCTGAGGTGTGGAACAAGAATGTGGACAAGAACGCCAGTTCTTTGAATTTAGGTTCCCCTATGTCAACTAATGGCCCCGGTAGTTATACTGCCACGGTCATGGCTCTGGCGGGCACCCCATATATCAATGGCCCTGAGTCGGAGCACTCCGACGCCAAGACCTATTCCGTCACCCTGGGCCAGGTGGGCCAGCCGTCCTGGGGTACCGACTGGACCATAACCTGGAACGACCTCGCTAACGGTTCCCCCGATTACGGTGATTACGTGGACCACTACGAGGTCAGCCTGGTAAAAGATGGAGTGGTTACTCATACTGCTGATGTTGTTCCCGGCGTAGGGCAATATACTTTCGAGAACAGCCACTTTGACGGCCCCGGCAGCTACACTGTTACTGTCCAGGCCATTGGCGACGGTACCTTTGCCCTTGACGGTGACGTCTCTGCTGTGTCGGCGGAGAAGGTGCGCAAGGAGCAGTTGGGCCAGGTGGATCAGCCCACATGGGATGCTACCGAGCCCGGCTTGATCAAATGGTCCAACGTAGCCAATGCTGAGAGCTACAAGATTGAGCTGCTCAAAAGCGGCGCGGTGGTGGAAACTGAATACACGACAGGTTTAAGCTGTATCTTTCTCGCTGCTATGCGAAGCGCCGAAGGCAGCTATACCGTTCAGGTAACCGCCCTTGCTGCTTACGGCAGCCCCTACGAAGACGGCCCGGTCTCGACAGCTTCTGCGGCGAAGGTTGTTGCCAAACTCGCCGCTCCGGCAAAGCCTGGTTTCAGCGATGAGGGCGTCGCTACCTGGAGCGAAGTGTCTGGCGCCACCGGCTACGTGGTAAATCTCTACGAAGGGACCGCCCTGGTAGAGGGATATACAACCCTATCAGCCGATGAACGCGAGTACGATTTCCTTTCAGCAATACAGGAGAACGGCCCCGGCAGCTATACGGTCAAAGTTAAGGCCATGGGTACAGGATATAATCTCAATTCCGATGAATCTGCGGCCTCGGATCCCCGGGTCGCCTCTGTGCTGCCCGCACCTACAGGCCTGGGCTGGAAGAGCAGTACTGAGCCCAAGCTATCCTGGAACGCCATCACCGGCGCCACCGGCTACCTGGTGCAGCTTTACAAGGGCGGTACGGCGGTGGGGAGCCCGCTTAACGCTACGGGAACCAGTTACGACTTTACTGTTGCTATCGGTGACACTGCCGGCTACTACACTGCCAGGGTGCAGGCTGTAGGCGACGATTATTTCGTTCTTGATAGCCCCCTCTCTGCCCTGTCCGCCACCTTTACCAAAACCGGCCCGCTGGGCACGGTGACAGGCCTGGCTCTTTCCGACAAGGGCGTGGCCACATGGGTTGATGAGCCCGATGCTGTTTCTTTCAAGGTGCAGCTGTACAAAGCCTTCTTGGGTGCTGTGGGTTCTGCATTGAACGTTGATCCCGGCGTGCAGAGCGCCGACTTCCGCGATGCCATGCGTGGGGCGGGTGTGGGGGACTACTATGTCTCTGTCACCGCAATCGCCGAAGATGGCAGTCTCTTTTCAGATGGCAATTTGTTTAACTCGAATGATCAGACTGTGAGCAAGCTGGCAGGCCCGGCACTCATCACTTTCAACAACCAGGGTGTTTTCACCTGGAGCGCTGTGGCGAACGCCACCAGTTACAATGTTACCCTTAACTTGCCCGCGGGGCATCCGTTGAGTGTTGCTCCGTCTTACGATGTGGATGCTGATGATGAACGGAGCATAGATTACCTGTCGTACATGCGGCAGCACCCCGGTGCTTACACCGTTACCGTTAAAGCTCTGGATACAGTGGGCCTCTACCTGGACAGCAGCGGGATTATCTCCGTTATCCAAACGGTGAAGAAGTTGGATCAGGTGACGAAGCCTGTTCTGGATAATAGCGGTGAGGCCACCTGGACTGATGTGAACGATGCTGCGGGCTACGCCGTAGCGCTTTACAAGGGTGCTGGCCTCGTTGCCGGGGAGACTGTGTTGCCGGGTGTGGAGTCTTTCAACTTCCTCGATGCCATTAAGGCAGAAGGGATAGGCAACTATTCCGTTGTTGTTACCGCCCTGGGCGATGCATACCTCGTTCTCGACGGTGATCCCTCGGAAGCCTCCGACCCGGTCACCGCGCAGGTGCTGCCCGGAGTGAACGAGCCGGGGTTGACCGTCGATAACGATACCGGAGAGATGACTCTCGAATGGGATGAGGTTGAAGGCGCCACCGGGTACCTGGTCACCTTTTACAATGGCAGCGGCCATCCAGTTATTGAGCAGGCCACTGCTGGAACATCCCTTACGGGTCCACTTCCTGAGGATGCCGGGTTCTACTGGGTAACAGTCCAGGCTATAGGTGCAGGGGTTGTCTTAGACGGTCCTGAATCTGAAACCTCGGATATCCTGGTTGCTTTTGGAGTCCAGCAGGGATTTTTACCTGCCGCTTATGATCCTCCGGCTACAGGCTATGTAGCTGAAGGTTGTCTCCCCGTTCCCGGATACCTTTGGATGCAGATCACCTCGGAGACGGGAGATAACGGCGTGATGGTAATTAAAAGCAGTACAACAGGCGCCCCCAAGGCGCTCCAGGGACTCACCGCCGCCGGTATCTTCTACGACATCGAGTTGGATGAATACCTGGTGGGATCGCATGTGTTGATTAAGGCCGGTTACGGTCATGTTAATTTGCCCCAGGGTATGGTGGAAGCTTCATTGCGTCTCTATCGCTACGATGCCGAGAAGGGTTGGGTACTTCTGAATTCCACAGTGGACACCTCTGAAAAAGTTGTCACAGCAGAGGTCGATCATTTCAGCACCATCGGTATTTTCGGCGAAGTCATTGTACCGCCGGCTGAGGAGCCAGGCGATGAGAAACCAGGCGATGAGAAACCCAAGGGGGAACTGCCGCGCACCTTTGGTTATATCTCTCTCCTGCTTCTGGGAAGCCTGATTTTGGTTGCAGCAGGACTACTTTTCTTCAGACGCCGCAAAGGCCTTGAGAACAGATAGCATTTTGTTGAGAGCGTGATTGAATTGCAGGGGCTGCTTTATGGCGGCCCCTTTTTCCTGATTGCAGATATGGTAGGAAATTGTTTGAAGCAGCGGTGCTTCTGATAGAACAATTACAAATTAATTATTCCTGAAAGCGGGTGCTCTTTATGAAAAGTGGAGTTCTCTTGCGCGCCTTCTCCGTTGTTTTATTTCTGTCTATGCTAGGTTTTGCAGGCTGCTCTCTGGAGAATAAGAGCGAAGAGAACAGTACCATGGATCTGGATCCCAACCTTGAGGCAGCTCTTCGGGAAAGTTTGGATAGAGATGAAGGCCCTCTCATTAGCGAAGACTGGGCGCTGCTGGAGCAGGCCAGGTTCCTGGGACGTTCCATTGAAAATCTGGAGGGTTTCCAGCAGGCCGCTAATTTGCGGGAATTGAACCTGCGCCGGAATGAAATCAGCGACCTGGCTCCTTTGAGTGCCTTACCGCACCTGGAGACGCTGATCCTTGCCGACAACAAGATCGCCGATATCTCCAGACTGAATGGGGATGTTCTCTCCTCGCTGAGACACCTTGACCTGAGCATCAACGAGATCGATGATCTAACCGCTCTGGATTGGGACTGCCTTGAAAATCTATCCCACCTCGACATCCGTTACAATTATATAAGCCTGCAGGATGAGGCCGTTGCCGGGCTAATTCACGAACTGGTGTCGCGTGGAGTCGAGGTGCTTGCCGAGCCCATGTACTAAAGTATTTTTCCTGTCTTACGGTATCTATTTTGCGTTTACCCGAATTGCATGAATGGGCGGATGGATGCATAAAATCGACTTGCGGCCTGCCTGTTCGTGCCCGGCCTGGGCGGAGCTAAACAACGAGGAGTGGGATGCTTATCCAGATGAGCGATCAAATCAGACCGCCAATGCTCATAGTCGGCAACAGAGGTTAACTCTTGAATAACCTGCCCGCCTGCTCTTGGAGGGCTTTCAGCATCATGCTAAGGGGCTGCAGCCCGGGGATGATCTGCCGTTTACCTGTTCTCCAATGCGGGAAGGCTTCCGGGTTGAAGAGGATGTACGAGAGCACCCTCCGCCGGTCTCGCCACCGGGGAGGCAGTAACGCCAGGCAGAGATATATCCCGGTGTAAGACTTTCCTGCAAACAACCTCTGCCGGTAGAAGTGCAGTTCCAGGGGGTTGATCCTCAACGCAGCCAGGTTGATCCCCCCTGCTTCCGCCGGCCAGCAGTGCCCGCCGGCAACCGCGGTAACGAGCCCCCTGGTTAGGGCCACCAGCTTCAGGCAGCGGTGGCGTGCGGCGGTGCTGTAGATCAAAGCCCAATCCAGCCGCTCTCCCCACAGGGTTACAAACTGGCACAGGTCTACGAACCATTTCAGTCCCGTGAACTTGTGCCCCAGGGAGAAGTGAAAAAGGGCGTGCAGGAAGTGCATCTCCAGGCTGAAGCAGCGGACCGGAATTTCTCCAAGGATGATCTCTTCGCGGTGTGCAAACCAGGGGATGTCATTTACGGGGTAGATTTCCTCCAGGGGCGAACCGCGCTGGATCAGATTGATCAGATCCCAGTGCAGGTCCACGTTCACGGTGAAACCGCCCAGGGAACGGTAATAATGCAGTTCACTATGATATTTTTCCGCGATGGCGGCCCATTCACATTCTGTACCTTCGAAAGCAGGATCCACGTATTGGGAAAATCCAAGGTCGTACAATAATTTTTTCACCCGGGGCAGCTCTGCTCTGTGGATGAGCAGGTCCAGATCTCCCACGGGGCGGATCCATAGGCTGCCGTAGAGCTTCTCCAGGTGTGCAAACCCTTTCAGCAGTATGTAGTCGATACCTGTGCTGTTCAGTGCCCGGAACAGTGCTGTTCCTTCGCGTAAAATAAGGGTATTGATCAGGGCGGTTCGCCCTGCCGCCTTTTTTAGCTCCTGCATCGCCTCTTCCGGCAGCTTAACCCCTATCTTGCCGGCAGAGAAGGCTTCATAAAAAAAAGCTGCCACACCCTGTGTATCAGCGGCGCCGGCCAGTGTGCCGCTACCGTCTTGTAGCACAGATTGTAGCAATTTTTTACATTGAACCAGGGGCGAATCTGATCTGTAATAGGCCTGCAAAAGTTCGTAGATAGTTTTTTCTACGGCGCTCCAGAACATATCATTACTGCTCCAAAAAAATCTTAATTAATTGCCGAATATCCTTCTGATGCGGCTCCGCTCAGCTCGTTAAGGTCGCCGTAGAGGATCAATTCCGGTTTTTCGTACTCCTTTTTCATGTGCATCGTCTCCTTACAATGTTTATCTAATCATCCTTAAAACTGACGCCTGTTAGTTTAAACATTTGCATTCGAAGGGCTTATACCGCCGCTCAATTCATTAAGGTCTCCGTAGATTACAAGTTCGGGTTTTTCGTACTCCTTTTTCAAAGTCACACCTCCTTCAATATATGTATTGGTCTAAACCCGGCGCAAGAACCGTGGCTGGTTTTTTGCCTAACACAGCTAATAAATAACATATAGGGGCGGCGTTGTCAATAAAAACCTCACTGGATTA
>CAYXKD010000022.1:0-29429 GCA_964464625.1 uncultured Syntrophomonadaceae bacterium | reverse complement strand
GCACCGAGGCCTAATTCTTCCAAAATTGCATTCACGTGGGCGATCCGTTTCTGAATCCAGCCAGCAGCATCGCTGTGCGGACAGTCGGCGTGCTCATCTTCCTTACAGCCCACGACGATGATACCGTCCACACCCATTTCCACCGCTTTGAGCATGTGGACAGTGTCTATCTTGGCCACACAGGGATAGCGCACCAGCGCCAGGTTATCGGCCTGGAGTCCGGTAATCTCAGGAAGTGCAAAGGGACCGTAACCACAGGTGATACCCAGAACTGCCGGTGCACCGTTGGCCCGCTCCAGCATGGCCTTAACGGCAGGCTCGATGGATGCAGCAGCTTCCTCGACCATGGGAGTGAGAAATTTGATGGCATATGCCGGGCAGATGGAGAGACAGAGTCCACAAGCCTGGCACTGTTCACTGCGTATGCTGACGGTCCCATCCTCGTTGACCACCGGAACATCATAGGGGCAGATGCGCACGCAGGTAAGACAGTTCGCACATAGTTCCTCGATCCGCTCCGCTCCGGCAAGGCAGGTCAAACAGCGGCGGGCTTCGTTGACAGCGTCAAGTGCGCCAAAGCCCAGTTCGGCCTGATTGAAATGTTTAACCCGCTCTGCGGGATCTATCATGGGAATGGCGTGACGCTCCACTCTTGTTACTTTTTCAGCCACTGCAGGATCGAGTTTCTCCAGTGCAACAGGTTCCTCCAGCGCTTCGCTGTCAAAGGCTTCACCGTCAAGATGGGCCAGTATTGCCAGAGCTGCCACCCTGCCGTTTTTCATCGATTGCACCGCTGTTCCAGGACCGGTAATCATCTCGCCGCAGGCAAAAACACCGGGACGGCTCGTAGACATTGTTTTGTGATCAAAAACAATGCGGCCGCGCTCGTCAAGGTCAACCTGTCCTTTCAGCGGTTCCGGATCACCGCCCTGACCAATGGCAAAAATGATCACATCGCCGCTGACAAAGGTTTTGTTATCTTGATTGTAGGTCGGGCTAAATCTGCCGGCTTCATCAAAAACAGAGCAGCACTCGATCATCTCCAGGCCGCTAATTTTGCCGTTATCCCGGATAACCGCCTGGGGTCCGCAGGAGTTGGTAAATTCCACATTTTCCTCTTTGGCCTCCTCGATCTCCCAGGGAAAAGCAGGCATCTCTTCCGCTGATTCCAGGCAGACCACCTTTACCCCGGCTGCGCCGCAGCGAACGGCGGAGCGGGCCACATCCATAGCCACATTGCCGCCGCCGATGACGATTACAGTGGGATTGCCCTCAAAACAGAAGTTGTCCCGTTTTACTTCTTTAAGGAAGTTCAGGGCATAGTAAATACCGTCGCCTTCAACACCGGGGATGTCCAGGCCGCGGCTCACCGGCAACCCCAGCGCGATGAGCACTGCCTGATATCCTTCTTTCTCAAGTTGCTCTACCGACAGGTTGCGGCCCAACTCAAATCCTGTTTTAAACTCTACCCCCTGTTCGGCTATTTCTTCAATATCCAGATCGATGGCTCCGTCAGGGAGGCGATAAAAGGGGATATAATGGCGGACCGCACCGCCCATGAAAGGTTCGCGTTCATAAACTGTTACGGCACAACCCTGCCGTGCCAGATCGTAGGCCGCAGTCAAACCGGCGGGGCCGCCGCCGATTACGGCTACTTTCCCCCTGGATCCTACTTCGATCTCCGATGGAGGCGCCTTTGCTTTGCTGTTCTCCACGGCGAAACGCTTCAACCCGCGGATAGATGGCGGCTGATCCACATCATGGCGGCGGCATTCATCCTCACAGTGGTGAGCGCAGATTGTACCGCAGATGGAGGGAAGCGGGTTGGTTTCTTTGATGACCGCTAGCGCCCGGTCAAAATCACCCGTGGCGATAGCAAGAAGATATTCACGCACATCCTGGTGCAAAGGACAAGCTGCTTGACAGGGTGGAACTACATTTTCCGTTAAGGCCTGAGTATGATGCTGGGTCAAGAATGATCACTCCTTGTTTTAAAAAAAGTTTACATCTTTATTATTTCGCGGTCTAACTCCTTATTCCTCTCCGCCACCTGTTAATTCTATAACTTTAATTATCACAGACAGATTTTTCATAAAGGATTTCACCGTTAATCAGCGAAATGAAAATCGTTAATGGAAAAGGGGTCTAAATGAGCGTCACACTGCCCAGCCGGCTCTCCAGAAAGTGTAAAGCATTCTACTGTTCTAGCGCAGGGCGGCAGTACACCGGGCCACCTCCACAACCCGCCTTGCAAGTATTTTTATCCGGTTGAGAGCATTTTCATCTCCGGAGGCAGGCGAGTGGGCACAGCAGCCGTGGTGCCCGGCGTCGGCGGAACCATGGCCGTCGCCGACCAGGACCATCCCCTGGACCAGCATCATATCGTGGAGCGCTTTCAGGGTAGTCTCCTGGCCGCCAAAAGGAGCGCCGCCCGTAGTGATGGCTGCTCCCACAGTGTTGAGCAGGGCCTGCGCTGCGCGCAATTTACGGGTCTTATCCCAGAATCCCTTTAACTGGGCTGAAACGGTGCCAAAATACACCGGGCTGCCCATGATGATGGCGTCGGCCAGCGCCAGCGTCTGGAAGGCTTGATCAAGTTCACTTCCAAGGTAGCAGGCTCCGCTACAGGGAGATGAACAGGCCCGGCAGTAAGGGTATTTTTGTGAACGGAGCAGAGGTTCGACATGAATAAGTTTTGTTTCGGCTCCATCCCGGCGGGCTTCTTTTAGTGCAAGCTCAAGCAGATAAGCTGTACTGCCCTCCTTTCTGGGGCTGCCGTTAAGTCCGACAACATGCAACAACTGAATCACCCTTTCATAAATGTGTTGGAACAAATTTGTTTGTAGGAGGTAGTTACCATATGTATATACCAGGAAAAGTAACCACCTGTTTCTTAGTCTTGTTCCTTTTGCTCAACATTTTTGCCCTGCAGGCTTACACAGCGCCGGCAGTTGAGCTTGAACTGAACGCAGGCAGCGCTGTGCTTATCGATGCGGAAAATGGAACGCTGCTCTATGAAAAAAACGCCTCCCTGCCTCAAGCCCCGGCAAGCCTGACCAAGCTGATGACCCTGCTTTTAGCCATGGAGGACCTGAAATCGGGGCTGGTCGACTGGAACAGCACAGTTACGGTCAGCGAAAAAGCCTGGAAAACAGGCGGTTCGCAGATGTTTTTAAATATCGGCCAGGAGGTTACTTTCGAGGATCTGCTCAAAGGCATATCCATTATTTCTGCCAACGACGCCTGTATCGCTGTGGCCGAACATCTCAGCGGTTCAGTAGAGGTTTTTGTTCAACGAATGAACCGGCGGGCCGCTGAGCTGGGGCTGGAGAACAGCCACTTCGTCAATCCCCATGGACTGGATGACCCTGATCATTACATGAGCGCCCTCGATGTAGCCCATCTGGCCGCCTTTTTTATCCGCACGCAACCGGAGGCAGCCGCTTTTCAGTCGGAAAAAGAATTCACTTTTAACGAAATTCGCCAGTTCAACCTTAATCCCCTTCTTGGTAACTATCCAGGTGCAGACGGTATCAAGACCGGCAGTACCCCCGGGGCCGGTTACTGCCTCGCTGCTACCAGCAAACAGCAAGGAATGCGTCTCATCAGCGTTATCCTTAACACAGACGATGAAACGCAGCGGCAGGAAGACAGCGAAATGCTCCTGAATTACGGGTTTCGCAATTTTGAGCTAAAAGTGCTTTATGAGAAGGAGGAGGTTGTTGCCCGCTTTCCGGTGAAACGCGGCCAAAAAAGGGATGTAGCCCTTGTTGCCGCAAGCCCGGTACAGGTTGTGGTTCCCCGTGGTGACAACAGCTACACCATCGAGGAAGAGCTGGATCTTCCCGACAAAATAGTTGCTCCGGTTAGAAAAGACGAAGTAATCGGCTCACTGCACTTGAAAAGCCCCGGGGGTGAGATTATCGCCGAAGTAGAGCTAATGGCGCAGGAGGACTTGAAGCGGCTGGGCTTTATACCCAATCTGCTGCGGCAGACAGGTGATTTCTTTGCCGGACTTTGGCAGCGGGTTTGGCCGTTTAAATGAGACCACCATCTGGAGGATCGTCTGTTGCCATAGGCATGCCGGATCTATAGTGCCGGCGGTGTGGAAAAACGTTTTGAGCCGGGCTCTGCCGAAAGGAAATGTTGGGGCGGTTGGCGAATACAGCCGCCCCTTACCTGTAAAAGTGTGCGCTGTTTCAAGCTTCCGCTATTTTATACTTTTACTGAAGGCGATAAGTCAAAGTAACCTTTCCCTGAGTCAGGGGCTATTTCTTTTTTAGGGCAGCCCGGGCGGCGGCCAGCCGGGCAATAGGCACCCGGAATGGTGAGCAGCTCACATAGTCCAGGCCGGCTGCATGGAAAAATTCAATGGAGGCGGGATCCCCGCCATGCTCTCCGCAAACGCCAAGCTTGATCCCCGGGCGAGACCGGCGCCCCCCGGAGATGGCCTCCTGCACCAGCCGTCCAACACCCTCCCGGTCAATCTCCGCAAAGGGGTTTGCTTTCAGGATGTTTTCCTGCAGGTAGAAGGGCAAAAATTTTCCTTCGGCATCATCGCGGCTGAATCCAAAGGTTGTCTGGGTCAGATCATTGGTCCCAAAAGAGAAAAATTCTGCGGTTTCAGCCAGTTTATCGGCTATCAGGCAGGCCCGGGGCAGCTCGATCATCGTGCCAATGAGAAAAGGGAGTTCTCTGCCGGATTCATCCAGCACCGCTGCAGCTGCATTTGCAACCTCCGTTTTCATCCGGATCATCTCGGCGGTATGGCCTACCAGGGGGATCATAATCTCCAGCTTGATCTGATCCGGCGAAAGCCCTTCTTTAAGAAGTTCAACTGCAGCCAGAATGATGGCTTTAACCTGCATGCGATAGATTTCTGGATAGACCAGCCCCAGACGGCAGCCGCGGTGGCCCAGCATGGGATTCAGTTCGGACAGCGAGTTAATTTTCTGCAGCTGAGCCTCTTTTTGCTGCAACAGCGGTCCGCCAGCTCCTTCCCGGCGCAAACGGTCCGTTTCCAGCAGTAGCTCCTCCCGGTTCGGCAAAAACTCGTGCAGCGGAGGATCAAGCAGCCGGATGGTCACAGGATAGCCGGCCATCTCCCGCAAAATCCCCTTGAAATCCTCTTTCTGCACCGGCAGCAACCCCTCCAGAGCTGCATTTCGCTCAGCGGTATCACCTGCCAGAATCATCTGCCGCACCAGCGGCAGCCTTTCTTTTGCCATAAACATGTGCTCCGTCCGGCAGAGGCCGATCCCCTGGGCGCCCAGATCAAGAGCACGGCGGGCATCGTCGGGATTGTCAGCATTGGTCCGCACACTCAAGCGCCTGACTTGATCGGCCCAGGCAAGAAGTTCTCTGAATTCAGGTGTCGGCTGCGGAGCGATAAGGGAGGGTTCTCCCAGGATCACTTCTCCGGTAGCACCGTCAATGGATAAGATTGTTCCCTCGGGATAAACTTGTTCTTCGATGGTCAGCCGGCGGCTTTCCAGATCTATTTTTAGCGCTTCACAGCCGCAGACACAGGGTATCCCTGCTCCCCTGGCCACCACTGCCGCATGGCTGGTCATCCCACCGCGGCTGGTGAGCACACCCTCTGCGGCATAGATCCCGTGAATGTCATCAGGGGTGGTTTCAGGACGAACCAGTAGCACCTTTTCTCCTGTCTCCGCCATCTCCTGAGCCCTGTCTGCATCAAAAACAATTTTACCCGATGCCGCTCCCGGTGAAGCCGGCAAACCGCGTGCAATCACTTCAAGCTGGACACCGTGATCAAAGCGGGGATGGAGCAGCTGGTCCAGCCCGCCCGGATCGATCCGCAGGAGTGCCTCCTCTTTACTTAGCATTCCCTCCCTGACAAGATCAACGGCCACCTTAACCGCAGCGGCAGCGGTTCGTTTACCCGTGCGGGTCTGCAAAAGGTATAGTTTCTCCTTTTCAATAGTAAATTCAATATCCTGCATATCGCGATAGTGCAATTCAAGGCGGCTGCACAGTTCGGTAAACTGCCGGTAAACTCCGGGCATCTCCCGGCTAAGCTCTTCAAGAGGCCGGGGTGTGCGAATACCGGCGACAACATCTTCGCCCTGTGCATTAAGCAGGTATTCGCCGTATATTTTCGCCTCACCTGTGGCCGGGTTTCGGGTAAAGGCAACCCCTGTCCCGCTGTCATCACCAAGGTTGCCAAAAACCATAGCCTGCACACTGACGGCTGTCCCCAGGTGATGGGGGATTTTGTTAATCTGGCGGTATACCATAGCCCGGGGTGTATTCCAGGAATTAAAAACAGCTTCTACAGCCAGGATAAGCTGTTCCCGGGGATCTTCAGGGAATTCTTTTCCGACAGCCTGGCGAACTGCACTCAAAAAACTGGTGATAACCTCATTCAGGTCAGCCTCATTCAATCCTGCATCATTTTCCACACCCCGTTTTTGCCTGGCCTCAGCCAGGATTCTTTCAAATATGTCATGATCAACATGCAGAACAACATCGCTGAACATCTGAATAAAACGGCGGTAACAATCAAGGGCAAAACGCTGGTCAGAAGCTTCAAGAGCGAGGTAATCCGCTGTCTTCCTGTTTAAACCCAGGTTGAGAATTGTATCCATCATCCCTGGCATGGACATAACAGCTCCTGAGCGTACAGACAGAAGCAATGGCTTCTCTCCACCGAAACAACGGCCTGTGGAATCTTCGAGCCCTCTAAGTTCGCCAAAAATCTTTTCTTTCAGCTCCGGCCAGATTGACCGATCCGCAGCAAAGTACCTGTTGCATGCCTCTGTGGTGATCACAAATCCCGGCGGAACAGGCAGGCCAATTCGCGTCATCTCCGCCAGATTGGCTCCTTTGCCGCCGAGCAAATCCTTCATCTCTGCACTTCCCTGGGAAAACCGGTAAATCATTTGCTCACTCAACACCATCAACCTCCCTTGACCATCCGCATGATTGTATTGGCCACCTCTTCCACAGCCTTGTTGGAGACATCGAATACAGTACAGCCGAGCTGTTCCATGATTTTTCGGGCATATTCAAGCTCCGCAAGGATGCGCTCCATAGAAGCATAGTTGGCATGGGCATCAAGCCCCAGGCTGTTTAACCGTTCCTGGCGGATTGAGCGAAGCTGCTCAGGGGCGATCATGAGACCAACTATTTTATCCGGGGAAACCCAGTAAAGCTCTTCGGGGGGCTCCACCTCGGGAACAAGTGGTAGGTTGGCCACCATAACGCGCCGGTGAGCCAGATACATGCTCAGCGGGGTTTTCGAAGTCCGGGACACACCAATCAAGACCACCTCTGCAAGCCTTAAGCCCCGGGGATCTTTACCGTCGTCGTATTTTACAGCAAACTCAACTGCGGCAATTCGCCTGAAGTAATCTTCATCGAGGCGGCGAACCCGGCCCGGCTCCAGGTAAGGATCTTTTCCCATAATCCGGGCAAAGGCGCTCATCGTCGGTCCCATAATGTCAGCCGTAGGAATATTGCGCTCAGCCGCTTCAAGTTCCACCACATGCCGCAATTCAGGAAGAACCAGGGTGTAAGCGATCATGCTGTTGTACCGGGCCGCCTCTTTAATCACCTCTATTACCCTGGCGGTATCGCTGACAAAGGGAATCCGGCGCACCTCTATATCCTCGGAATCATACTGGCTGGCTGCAGCCTTGACCACAAATTCAGCGGTTTCGCCGATAGAATCGGAAATAATGTAGACAACCGGTTTTTGGGAAACCACGCTCATCCACCTTCCTCTCCCTAAGTGCTTACCTCCGCCAGCATCCTGGCCAGCGTAGTTTTTGTTATTTTACCGACCACTTTGAA
Organism: uncultured Syntrophomonadaceae bacterium; assembly: GCA_964464625.1. Taxonomy (GTDB): domain Bacteria; phylum Bacillota; class Dethiobacteria; order DTU022; family DTU022; genus JAAZIN01. The sequence continues at coordinate 21,611 of CAYXKD010000022.1, read as the reverse complement.
CTTACCCTGCCCGGCTTCTTTTACTACCGGTAAAGCATCGATCTGGTAATCGATGATCTTTTTTGCTGCTGTTACCACATCAAGTTCGGGACCTACTGTCACAACATGAGGCATCCGGGTCATAATCACTGTTACCGGAATGCTCAATAGATTGCTTCCCCCGATAGCTGTTTTGAGAAGATCTTTACGCGAGAGAACGCCCTGCAGACATCCTTCCTCATCAACCACAAACAGTGTGCCCACATCTTCCACGAAAAGTGTAACTATGGCATCATATACCGAGGTCTCCTCCCGCACAACAGCAGGAACGGCCTTGACCTCGCCAACAGTAAATCGCCTCAAATAATCGGCAAAAAGGTTTTTAGCATCTTTGCCGGCATAAGTGTAGCCCACCCGCGGGCGCGCCACAAGGAGGCCGGACATGGTCAGGATCGCCAGGCAGGGACGCAGGGCAGCGCGGGATACATTCAGGCGAGAGGCAATCTCTTCACCGGATATGGGACCGGAAGATTTGACTATTTCCAGGATTTTTTTCTGCCTCTGGCTTAAATCTATTCTCTCCACCTCCCAGGGCAGCTCCGGAGGCTACCCTGTTTCAAGAATTATAAATAAATAGTATATACTATATGGCCCATTGATCTCCTGCTACCCTGTGATTTAATCTCCCAGCTGCAGCAGGCCAAAATCGGCAAAGCAGTTAAATAGACCCTTCACCGCCGCCAGCAGGTTAAGCCGGTTCTGGCGCAGCACTTCATCTTTAACCATGACAAGAACCTCATCAAAAAAATTGTCCACCGGACCCTTCAGCGTGGCAAGCTGTTCAAGACAGAAGCTGTAGTTTTGCTGCTGCAGCGCCTGCTCCACCTCCGGTGCCACCTCCAAAAAGCGCAGGTAGAGATCCTTTTCAGCGGCTCCGGCCAGGAGTGTCCGCTCAACGGTCCCACCGTGAATCCCGCGGACCAGGTTGGCCGTGCGGTTGTAGGCGGCATGAACATCCCTGAGTGCTGCCGTGCGCAGCTGCTCTTCCAGAGCGGCGGCTTTCCGGTAAAGTTCCGCCAGGGTATGGTAGGGGACAGCCAGGACCGCTTCAATGACGTCGTAGCTGAGCCCTTTCCCCTGCAAGGCAAAGCGGAGCCGCTGCATCATAAATTCTTGCAAAGCACTGCGCAGCAAGCCCAAACGTTGAGCGCCAAGAGAGAGCTTTTCACCGTGCTGCTGTAACGCCCGCTCAAGCAGCTCTGCCGGCGCAAGGTCAAGTTCCCTGTTCAGCAGGATGGCGATGATGCCCTGCGCCTGACGCCGCAGGGCATAGGGATCTTCCGATCCCGTAGGCTGCAAACCAATGGCAAAACAGCCGCTCAGGGTGTCAGCACGGTCAGCCAGCGACAGCAAAGCCCCCTCAATGCTTTCCGGTATATTATCTCCGGCATGACGCGGCAGATAGTGCTCGTAAATGGCGCCGGCAGTTTCAGGCTCCTCTCCGCTGAGTAGAGCATACTCGCGCCCCATGACTCCCTGGAGTTCAGGGAATTCGCGAACCATGGAGGTAACCAGGTCTGCCTTGCAGAGTTCCGCGGCGCGCACTGCCTTAGCAATCTGACTTTTGGTAAGGCGAAGACGGCCCCCCAGTTCAGCAGTGAGTTTAACAAGCCGCTCCTGTTTTTGCGCCAGGCTGCCTAATTCCTCCTGAAAAACCACCCCTGAAAGCTGCGCCGCATGCACCGCCAGCGTTTCTTTTAAATCTTCTTCGAAAAAAAAGCGGGCGTCAGACAGGCGGGCGCCCAGCACTTTTTCGTAGCCCCGCCTGATGTTTTCATGAAAACGATTGTTGCTTATCCCGATAAAATGGGGCAAAAGAGCAGCTCCATCCTTTTCTGTCAGGGGGAAGTAGCGTTGATGAACCTGCATTGTCGTGATGAGCACTTCCCGGGGCAGATCAAGATAATCCCGGGAAAAGGAGCCGCTCACAGCCACCGGATACTCCACCAGGAAGGTAACCTCCTCTAGAAGATTCTCATCAATGATGGGGCGTCCGCCCAGGGCGGCAGCTTGCTCGATAAGCTGCTGCCGGATGGAATTGCGGCGCTGCTCCTGATCGAGTAAAACATAGTTTTCCTCAAGGCAGCGAAAGTAAGCGGCGGGGCTATCCACGGTCAAAGGACCTGGAGAAAGAAAGCGGTGCCCGAAGGTGCTCCGGCCTGAGAGAACCCCCCCAAAGGTAAAGTCAAGCGGCCTGTCGCCATAAAAAGCCAGCAGCCAGCGAAGGGGACGGGCAAAGCGATTCTCCTTGCTTTCCCAATACATGGGCCTCTCAAAGCTGATCCGCCTGAGCAGCTGTGCCAGTATATCCGGCAGTAAATCCTCCGCGGCTTTGCCCCGAATTTCCTTCAGCGCAAATATAAAAGCGGTGTCCTTCACCGTCCCTGTAATAAGCTTTTCCGGAGGGAGCCCCTGGCTGCGGGCAAAGCCCAGCAGCGCTGCAGTTGGTGCTCCGGCGGCATCATAAGAGCGCTCCAGGGCAGGCCCCTTAATTTTCTGCTGCAGGTCAGACTGGCGAGCAGCCAGCCCGTTGATCAGCAGCAGCAACCGGCGGGGGGTGGCCCAGGCCTTGCTTCCTTCAAAACTTAGTCGATGTTCTTTTAGGAGCAACTCAGCTTTTTCCTCCAGCTGCACAAGCACGCCTGGGATATAACGGGAAGGGAGTTCCTCGCATCCAATCTCCAAAAGCAGATCCTCTTTCCCAATCCTCTCCATCGCTTAAACCTCCTCCTGCAAAACAGACAGTGGAAAACCCGCCTTTTCGCGCTGCATCAGGTAAGCCTTTGCACATTCACGTGACAGGTGGCGAACCCGCCCGATATACCCTGTTCTCTCGGTAACGCTAATAGCGCCGCGGGCCTCCAACAAATTAAATGTATGCGAACATTTCAAAATATAGTCATAAGCTGGCAGGACCAGGCTGGATTCTAGAAGCCGTTCCGCCTCGGACTCATAGAGATCGAAAAGCTTGAAAAGAAGCCCCCTGTCCGCCTCTTCAAAGCTGTAGGCAGAATGTTCATATTCAGCTTTCTGAAAGAGGTCGCCGTAACGGATCTGATCATTCCAATCCAGATCAAAGACATTGTCGCGATCCTGGAGATACATGGCTATGCGTTCGAGGCCATAAGTTAACTCCACCGGTACTTTTACCACATCAGTTCCGCCAACCTGCTGAAAGTAGGTGAACTGGGTGATTTCCATCCCATCCAGCCAGACCTCCCAGCCCAGACCCCAGGCTCCCAGCGTGGGCGATTCCCAGTTATCCTCAACAAACCGGATGTCGTGTTCCAGAGGCGCCAGATCCAGTGAGGCCAGGCTTTCCAGATAAAGATCCTGAATCTTTGCCGGCGCCGGTTTGATGATTACCTGGTACTGAAGATGCTGATAGAGACGGTTGGGATTTTTGCCATAACGCCCGTCACCGGGACGGCGCGAAGGCTCCACATAAGCCGCCGCCCAGGGCTCCGGCCCGAGAGCCCTTAAAAATGTGGCGGGGTTCATCGTCCCGGCCCCTTTTTCGATATCATAGGGCTGCCAGATGAGGCAGCCTTTCCCGGCCCAGTATGATTGCAGCCTATGGATAAGTGTTTGTAGATCCATCGCCGGATTCATCTCCTCTCCTGGATAAAGAAAAACCTCCTGTCCCTTAGGGACGGGAGATCTGCTCCCGCGGTTCCACCCTAGTTGGTTCACCCTGATGGTGAACCCCCTTTATCGGCAACACACTCCGGAATGCCCTTCGCCGGGGAAGCTGCCGGGCTTGCACCATCCCCGGCTCGCTCAGAAGCAACCCGCACCGGCTACTCCTTTCCATCATCATGCCTCAGGTAATTATGCTAATCCAATCCTAAACCAAGGCCTGCTTTTTTGTCAACATTTTCTTAATCCCGCTATTCATCATCCGCTGTACACCGCATCCACCCTAACAGCTTTTCGATAAGCCCACCGGCCCCTTGTCTTATTTTAACGGTGCGTAGTTATTTTATCCACAGTTGCAGGAGCAAATGTAATGCTTAATGGACCTTTGATAGCTCTGGGTGCGGACATGTCATGTCACTCCCCAGAGCTCAAAAAAGAAATCAGCCGGAGTGAACGCAGCTCACCTATATCGTGATGATAACGGCGAAACGATGCCGCCATGCCGGCCAGTTCGCGCATCTGAAGTGCATGGGGGCGAAGCACCTTAACCCGTTCCAGGGGAGCTTCGAGCAGCCGCCGTGCAAGGGCAACCGTTCCAGCGCCAAGTTTCACCACATCACCGCCGGCACACTTGCGGCATAGCAAGCCGCCCTGGCGGGAGCTAAAATAAAGGGACTCCGGCGTACCGCAGATAAGGCAGCCCTTAAGGTGAGGGCAGAAACCTGTTAAATCCATCAATTTCAGTTCAAAAGCGTGGCAAAAGAGCATCCGCTCCTTCAGGCTGCCGTCACAAAGCAGGCGCCACCCCTTAAGAAGCAGCGAGCAGGGCTCCGGTGCAGGTTCCTCGGTGCTGACAAGGCGGTCGGTGATCTCGGCAAGAAAGAGCCCATACGGATAAAGCGCCACATCCTCGCGAAAGGCGGTGAAATGCTCCCTCACCTCCTGCCCGGTAATAAGATCGAGGCTGCGACCGCGATGAAGCTGGTAATAACCATATGTAAAAAGATCCACACCCGCAGCCAGACGACTTTTTACTTTGCGGGCGCCGCGGGCGACAGCGGTGATCTTTCCTTTCTCCCAGGTGAGCAGATCAACAAGGCGGTCAGCCTCTCCCAGGGGGCGGCTGGAAAGAATGAGGGCATCTGTTTTGTACGTGCGTTCAGACAACGGTACACTTCCCTATCTAGGGCTCTTTGTAGCCCAACTCACGCAGCATGCGTTCGCGATTTCGCCAGCCGCGCTTTACCTTGACCCTTAGATCGAGATAAACCTGGCCTCCGAAAAGCACTTCAATTTCACGACGGGCGGCGCTGCCGGCTTTCTTCAGTAAGAGGCCGCCTTTACCAATAATAATCCCGGCCTGCGATTCCCGCTCCACAAAGATTTCAGCGCGCAAGTCGATAAGATCCCGCCCTTCCCGGGGAGAAATCTGTTCAATGACAACAGCAATGGCATGGGGTATCTCTTCCCTGGTAAGGTGTATGATTTTCTCGCGAATAATTTCAGCAGCGATGAATCGCTCCGGCTGGTCGGTAACCATCTCCGGGGGATAGTAACGCGGACCTTCGGGAAGCCTTTCTGCAAGGGCATCCAGCAGCGGTGCAAGTCCCTCTTTTCGCAGCGCAGAGAGGGCAAAGCAGCCGGCAAAGGGGAAGAGTCCCCTGTAAAGAACGTTGTTGGAAGCAAGCTGCTCCGGAGTAGCCAGATCGATTTTATTTACGACCAGGATAACCTGCCCGGCAGCCTCCTGAAGCAAAGAAGCAATGTGGCGGTCGCCGGGGCCGGGTTTGCAAAAAGCTTCGACAATAAAACAGACGATGTCCGTTTCCCGAAGCGCCGCTCGCGCCGCCCGGATCATGGAGCTGCCAAGCTCATGTCTGGGCTTGTGCAAGCCGGGAGTGTCGATGAAGATAAGCTGAGATTCATCACGGGTAAGGATGGCGCGGATAGCCGTACGGGTGGTCTGCGGTTTTGAGGAGACAATGGCAATTTTCTCTCCGACGATAGAATTCAGCAGAGTCGATTTCCCCACGTTGGGTCTCCCCACAAGAGCTACGAATCCGGAGCGATGCATCCGTTGATTCTCCTTCACCTGGAAATTATATCCCCTACCGGCACCTTATATCCACTTTAATGTAGAACAACCGGATGGAACCCCGGTGGCTCACAATTTCTAACCCCTTGCCCTGGGAATAACTGTTTTAAGGTCAAGAACGGGAGTGCCGTCAAGGAGGTCCAGGCCGCGCACAATTAGAACGGGACCACGGAGCTCGAGCAGATCAACCTCGGTCATAGAAATTGGATTGGGCCGGTATGGAGTGCGGCTGGCAAAAAGGCCGTAAACTTCACCGCCGCGGCCGCGCCGTTCGCTTTTAAGCTTAAAGCCTGCGGAGCGATGCAGGTAACCGATGACAATAATCCTCGATTCTTCCTCCATCCGGTACAGACCATCTTCCAGATGGGGATCAAGGTGAACCTCTGAAACAGATGTTTTATAATTGTCAGGCACCTCCGAAGGCTCGCTAAAGCTGCTGCGCACCCGCCCGATTGGCCGCAGGGTCAGCGGCAGCCTCCAGAGATCATCCTCTGCAAAGGCGGTTTCCGGCGGGGCTGCAGCAGGCAGTCCCAGTGATTCACTGCTAAAAGGCTCGGGCAGCAGTTCGCTCAGGCGCCGGCAGATAAGATCACCCTGCAAATTGCCCATGATCACCTCAATGTCGCCTGCCAGTTCGGAGATGACCTGTCGGCAGGCGCCGCAGGGCACAGGTGGAGGCGAGCAATGAGCAACCACAGCCATGCGGTCAAAACGGTGATGACCGGCCTGGTACGCGTTCCAGAGAGCCACCCGCTCAGCACAAACAGAGAGCCCAAAGGAGGCGTTTTCCATATTGGCTCCTGTAAAAACTGCTCCTTCGCCAGTCAGCAGGGCTGCGCCCACGGCAAAGCGGGAGTAAGGGGCATAAGCCCTTGATCGGGCCGCCGCAGCAATAGACACCAGCGTTGATTTGCGCACTTTGCTCAGTCCTTAATCTCTCGGGATTATTCTCCGGTCCGTGAATATGCCGGCAGTTTTAACAGCTGTTCCCGCTCAACAACAAAGCGAATCCCCCTGTTTATCTCCAGGTTGTTTCTGATAATTTCGAGGCCGCTAACCAGCAGGTCAGGATCGCCCACCGCCTGAATGACAACGGGGTTAACCGTGATTAACCTGTCGTTTACCTTAATCAAAGAACCGCTGCAGCGAACCGCCGAAGTAACAATGAGACGCTGACCGCCCAGGCTGATTCCCCTTGCTCCCGAGCCAAAAAGCTCGTTGATCACATCCCGGATGTCAGTATCATGAATGATCGAACTGGAGCTGGTTGCCCCAAACTCATCGTAAAGCTTCACTGTGATCCCCGCCCCGGTCATCTCCGCCAGGCCTGTCTCCACCTTTAAATCATGCATTTTCAGCCCGGCGGTACGGAGTTCCTCATTTCTTATTTCCAGCTGTTCTTCGGGGCTGTAGGGGGCAAGGCGGGCTTTGCCTTCAGCGATTTCAATTTCAAGCCGGTTCATGGTTAAACGATCGCGCAGAATAAAATCTTGTATCGCTGTAATTACCTCATCGGGTAACACATTGCCGGGAATGGTGAAAATCTCACCTTCTGAAAAGCGAAGTGAAAAGTAGAGGACTTCTTCAGTCTTCCGCACCTGCTCATTTGAGTTTATCGCAGCAAGAATCTGATCTGTGACCATTAAATCAGCTTCCCGGAGGATGATTTCCCGCAGCTTGCGTCCCTGATCAAAGATCACCATCGTTAATTCATCGGCACTGGAGACTTCAACATCATAATTAAACCCGGCAAGAGCCTTCTTCACCTCATCCCGCTCCAGCACCTCGAGTTCTTCGGCAAGGCGTAAATGGTAGGTCGCCAGATCACGCGCCACCTCCTGCTTGGAACTATATCTGGCAGCTGCACCAGGAAAGCTAGTGCGAAAGAGGTAGTAGGTGCCGCCAACTATAACAGTATTTACAATCAGCAGAAACAACAGCGCCCACACCAGATACTTTTTGTAATAATCTTCGCTGAAAATTTTCACGGGCAGAACGTACCCCCAATTATACTTTGTTTATCTATTAGAGAGGGACCCTGAAAACTCCTATTATTAAATTGTGAAGATTGTTAAAAACTGCTTAATTTTTGAAGGACTCCCCACAGGCGTGGTCCCAAAATAAAAGTTCCTATCAGGATGGCATAAAAAGTAGTGAGCAAAACCGCTCCAGCAGCCACATCTTTGGCGATATGCGCCAGCTCCTGCTGTTCCTTTGTCGCCAGGTCAACAGTTTTTTCAATAGCTGTATTAATCGCTTCAACAGTGATAACGGCAAATACAGCTGTCAAAATGAAAAAGAGTTCCCATCCCTCGAGATGAAACAGATAAGACAATAAAAGGATTGCCGCACCGAGAATAGCATGTATGACCATGTTTCTCTGCGTTGCAAAACAATAGGAAAGACCGGCAAAAGCATCCCGAAAGCTTCGGATCAGACGCTCCATTGTATCCATTCTCACCCTGTGGGCTGATCCACAAGATTGAGAACTTCTACCTCCTTCTGCTGCATTTCATCAGCGGCAACGCTGCTGTCATGATCATAGCCCAATATATGCAGGAGGCCGTGAATTGAGAGAATCAGTGCCTCTCGCTCCCAGGAATGGCCGGCAGAGCCGGCCTGTTCATATACCCGCTGCAGCGAGATATAGATATCGCCAACTGTCGTTCCTTCACAATCCCCCGGCACAACATCCTCCCCGCCGTAGGGTTCAAGCATGGGAAAAGAGAGCACGTCTGTGGGAGAGTCTATCCCCCGGTAGCACCGGTTCAGCTCCTGCAGCATTGTATCATCCGTCAAAACAATGGCTAGATCGCCCTGTTCAAGGTGGTGATCTTTTAACAAAATATGTGCGGCGGTGATAAGCTTATCCTTCAATGTTTTGGGAAGCCGCTCACCGTCAGTCCGGTGTACAGAGACACTCACCGGAGAGCACTCCTTTCGATTTCAGCCTTTAAATCTTTTTCCGGATATTCAATGCGGCTGTGATAGATGCCCGCCATAATTTTGACAAAAGCTTCTCCAATGAGATCAAGCTCTTTCAATGTTAAATCGCTTTCATCCATCTGACCATTGTTCAATCTATCTTTGATAATCCGTCTGACCATGCCTTCAACCCGGTTGCCCACCGGTTTGGGGAGCGAGCGAACCCCCGCCTCAACAGAATCTGCAAGCATGATGATCGCTGCTTCCTTTGTTTGCGGCAGCGGCCCCTCATAGCGAAATTTTTCATCGTAAATCTGCTCCACATCGCCCCTGTCTTCCAGAGCTTGCTGGTAAAAATAAGAGATTAAACTTGTCCCGTGATGCTGCTGAATGATTTCCTCGATCACAGCAGGCAGGCGATGCTTACGGGCCAGTTCAACCCCATCCTTGACATGAAGGCGGATAACCATGGCGCTCAGGTTGGGAGAAAGCTTATCATGCGGATTTTGCCCCGAAAGCTGGTTCTCGGTAAAAAAATAGGGCCGCTTCAACTTGCCGATATCATGGTAATAGGCACCAACCCGGGTGAGCAGGGGGTCAGCATTGACCGCTTCGGCAGCGGCTTCGGCCAGATTGCATACCATCATACTGTGGTAGTAAGTGCCGGGCGCTTTTGTCTGGAGCCGCCGCAGCAGGGGATGATTGGGATTGGAAAGCTCCAGCAAAGTAATCGATGTGGTCTCACCAAAAGCACTTTCCAGGTAAGGGAGCAGTCCAATAGCAATGATCGAGGATATCAGACCATTACCGACACCGGCTGCCATAGCATAGCCCAGCTCTTTCAGAATCCCGCTTTCCAGGCCGATGTTTCCTAAAAATAGAAATTGCGCCAAGATGGTCACCACATTGGTTCCAGCAACATAAAGGCCGGCCCTGGCCAGGTCACTGCGCTGGCTGACCCGGGAAACAGCATAAACCGCAGCCAGACCGCCCGTCAGGGAAACCAATACATAACTGAGTTCACCCCCGGTCACAAAGCCGGCCAGCAGGGCAAAAACCAGGGTCATCAGTACAGCAAGCCGGTAACCAAAAAATACAGTTATAAGGATCACTCCCATGGCTACAGGGATCCAGTAACCTGAGAAGTAAGCAGCTAAAACTGTCACCAGAAGAGTAATGATCACAACGAGGCCTAACAGCATCAGCTTTTTCGTGTCTGTATAGACATTATTTACAAATTTATATAAATAAATACTTACCAGGACAAAAATAATTGACAAAAGCAAAAATAATCCAATCATTCCAAAGTAATCTGCATGCGTACCTTGAAGCAGCCCCAGACTTTCAAGCTGGGCCAACTGCTTTTCCGTGACCAGCTCCCCCTCGCTGACGATTAGAGTGTTTCGCTGCAGAACCACAGGTGCAACGGCCATGCGAGCCGTCTCGCGATTATGGGCTGTCGCTTCTGGATTGGCGATCATGTTCGGTTTCAGCAGCGGTGCGGCAAGGGACTGGCTCAGAAGCTTTAGCCCGGCATCAAAAGGAAAAAGGTCAATCTCATGGCTAATCTGTCGCAGCGCTGTCTCCACACCATTGTCCTTTATTCCCTGATCAAAGATCTCTGTTAGCAGGGCCTTCAGACGTTTTTCCAGATCGGCAAGGATGTTATTTTCGGTAAGCAGGGTTTTGGCTGTTGAATAGGGGATCTCTTCATCAAAGAGATCCTGAAAAGCCGCAGTTTTTTCATCCAGAGAGCCTTCCTGATCATCCCGGATTTCGACAACCCGGTCAAAAAAACCCTCCAACGCCACAAGGGCTTCCTCTTCAGCCTCGGGATTATAGTCAAATACTTCAGGGACCGCGGCAGCAGCCTCCCCGCGCAGCTGTTCCGTGGTATATTCATCAATAGCCTCACGCGGCGCATAGATTGTTCTCGGGCTGGGCCGATCAATCTCCACATAAATTCTGGCAGGCATACAGGAAAAAATAAGGACCAGAAAGATCACAGTAAAGACCGCCGCCGCCAGTGTCAACTTTTGGGTTCGCTGATCCCATTTGGGCGGAAGCAAACCGCCCATTATCTCTTTTATCCCGGGGCTTGTTTTCATGGATCTGTCACCTTGCCGGCCTCATATCTTTCATAGGCTTTAATAATATTTTGCACCAGCGGGTGTCTGACCACATCTTTCTCCGTCAGGTAAACCAGTGCGATCCCCTCCACGTCAGCCAGGATGTGCGGAGCCTCAGCCAGGCCCGATTCACGTTCGCGGGGAAGATCAATCTGGGTGATATCACCCGTCACCACCGCCTTTGATCCAAAACCGAGCCGGGTAAGGAACATTTTCATCTGTTCGGAAGTGGCATTCTGCCCCTCGTCAAGAATAGCAAAAGAATCGTCAAGGGTACGCCCCCGCATATATGCAAGGGGCGCCACTTCAATTATACCGCGATCGCGGTATTTTTGAAAGTGCTCCACCCCCAGCAGGTCGTAGAGACCATCATATATGGGTCTCAGGTAGGGATCGACTTTTTCTTGAAAATCACCGGGTAGAAAACCCAGGTGCTCTCCCGCTTCAACAGCAGGGCGGGCCAGGACAAGGCGCTGGACCTGTTTTTTTTTGAGGGCATCAATGGCCATGGCCAGAGCAAGATAGGTTTTGCCCGTTCCCGCGGGTCCGATGCAGAGAACAATATCTTTCTGCCGCATCGCTTCGAGGTAATGCTTCTGGCCGATGGTCTTCGGGCGGATCTGTTTACCACGGTGGGTTACCAGCAGCAGTTCACTGAAAAGTTCACGCACGCTTTGCACATGTCCTTCACGGGTCAATTTGAGGGCATACTCAAATTCCCGGCTGGACAAAAAATGTCCCCGGCGAATGCTGCGCAAAAGTTCTTGAAACATCTGGTAAAGCGGTTCCACCTCTGCTTCAGGGCCTTCGATGACCAGTTCGAAATCCTTTGGCAGCAGGCGAACGCTAAATCTCTTTTCAATAAGATCGAAATGGCGATCGCGTTTTCCAAAAAGCTGCAGCGCTTCTTCGCCGCTCTCCAGCAAAACCGTACGGTTAAAAGCCTTTTTTACCAAAGGCATCTCCACCTTCTCTGAATAATTCAGGGCAGGCGCAGCTTCACCATGCTGATCTCTTCCCTTGTTTCGGCTACTGCGCAAACCCATTCTTTATCATTGTCCAGATATTCCTGAAAGTAGAGCTTTTCATAAGCTGTATTTTCCGGAACCTGCGCCTGCAGTTTTTGACGGGCTTCCTTCTGCGCCTGCTGCAGCGCCTCATGATGGGAAATCTGTTTTTGCTCCACCCTTTGTTCCAGATAGGTAGCCTTAATTACTTCGACGGGAAAGGTGAGATTCCTCCATCTCCAACAGATAGTCCTTACCTCTTCCCGGGCAAAACTGTAGGGGCTCTTCGCCGGACCCCACAGGAGCCACTGCCTCTCCTTGCACCTGAGATAACAGCTACTCTGCGATGCTCCTGTCAGAACTGTGGAAAACAACCTGCACCTGAGCGGTTCCCGGGCTTCGTACCAGACCCGCGCTTCAACTCTGCCCCTGGCCCTGACTTCCTCTGTCCTGATCTGCAATTCCCCAGGATCAAGGTTTCCCTTTTCAAGATCAACGACCCCTTCTATTAGCAAATCCCCTCTGGATACAGTGTCACCCACTTTCACCGCCGCTTTGCCATCGACAACTACAATCCTTTCAATGAGCCCGTCTTTGCTTGCAACCAGGTCTGCAGGGCGATCATCAGAAATAATTCCGGGGAGATGTTCCACGATCTCAATTTCCAGCAGGCTACCGCGGAAACGCAGCCCAGCCCAGGCGATGGAGCCATGGCGGCGGGGCAATTCTTCTTCCAGCTCGGGCAGCTTTACTTTCCATTTCCAGACCCCCGGGCGTACCCCCATCTCTTCAACCAGAGCCAGCACCTCAGCCTTTTCAAGATGCCTGGTTCCGCTGACCCGGACATACCAGACCATGGAGGTAGCCAGGTAGAGAGTGGCAATAAAAAATAGAGCCCCCACTACCAGGCCCCAGCGGCGGCGCAGCCGGTACTTGATAAAAGGCAGGCCAACCTTGCGAAGGATGCGCAGGCGACAGCCTGCCTTCCGGAGGAGGGGGCGCAAAGCCTTGAAGGATGCCAGACTCAAAGAAAGATGCGCCACTTCCTTATGCTTTTGCAAATCCCAAAAACTGATCCCCCGCGCAACCGCCAGGTTTAGCAGCCTTTCCACACCCCGGCCGGCAAGGGAGATCACCACAAATCCTTGAAAAAAGCGCCACCATTTTATTATAAACACCCGCTTTTCCTCCTATACAACAGCTAAATCTCATAATCCAGCTCTTCGATTAATCCCTTCACCAGCAGCTCACCTTCAAGCAGGTTTTTGATCTGCAGCCCTTCTCCCCGGACAATAATTTCACCGTTTTTGACTGACAGTCGAACCTGGTTTTCATTGTAGACGATGACACCGCGATGGTTTTCAATGTAAAGCTGAACGTTGCCCACGAGGGTAACACGGGGAAGATCAAGGATAACTTCGTAAGGAAGTTCGAAAAAATCAGCGATAACCTCCTTTAATCCGCCACTCTTTTTTCTTCGGGCCATGACCAGGACCGCTCCTTTTCATAAAAGTAGAGGCAATAATTTAATTTATGCGCCTGCTGAGGGAAATACAACTTGCAGATGTGGACAACAATGAAATACGGGGCATGGCCAACTATTCCTGTGAACGGCAAAGCCTTATTAAATCCTCAGTTATATTTTCATCTAAGATCAGAATCGGTTACTATTTGCTCCAGTTTTGTACCTCTATAAAATTTCCTTCAGGATCCTCTGCATAGAAAGCAGTCAAAAGTCCAATACCTTCATAATCCTGGCGGATGATTTGGCCTACTATTCTACCACCATGCTCCACCAGCTTACAGGCGAGTTCTTCAACTGCATCAACATGAAAAGCAATATGGCCAAATCCCTGCCGGTTGATACAGGGTTTGTTTCGCTCAAGGGCGGGATCATACTCAAATATTTCAAGTGTTGGTCCTTGAGCATAGCCGGGGAGGGTCAAATGAATTCCCCTGATCCTGACACCGCTGATATTTGTTAACTGATCCACCCATTCCCCAGAAAGATCCCGTTCAGGATACTGCGGCTCACATCCAAAAACATCGATGTAAAAGCGAGCAAGCTTCCTCCAGTTTTTTGCGATAAGGTTGGTATGGACATATTTTATCCTCAATCGTCATTCCCCCTTTATGGCCCGAATAAACCGGACCGATACTTAATTAGCACTCCTCTGGCGAGCCAGTCTGCAGTTCAAAGCCTAGCTTGATCCTTCTTACACCTGGGAGAGCAGCTTTTCCTGCATAAAACATACACTTAACAAATATGTTGTACCAGTGACATGAAAACAACCCCTCTGGCAGATTCTTGTTGCCCTTGCCCTCGGCAATTGTTATCTCCAAACTGCCGAAATAAAAAGCATCACAATAACTGCCGCCGCAGGGAATTATTAACCAAAGCTTAATTTGATTAACTAAACTAAACCGTTTTAATGGTATAAAAGGAAGGTTTTATGCATACCATGGCGAAGTATATGTTCACTATAGAAAGAGAGGAGGGTCAATTCCAGATGAAAAAGTTGTTCAAACTGGGGTTCATTCTAATGCTGGCATTAGCTTTGGTCTTCGTTTTCGCGATCGGCTGCGCACCAAAGGTCGATAATGGTGACGACGATCTCGATGGCATCGAGGAGGAGCTAAACGGCGAAGAAGAAGAGGCTGAAGAGGAAGAAGAAGTAGAAGAAGAAGAGGAAGCCGAAGAGGAAGAAGAAGTAGAAGATGAAGAGGAAGAAGAAAACGAAGAGGAAGAAGAAAACGAAGAAGACTAAAACCGGATTTGACGAATAACCCGAAGGGGTGAAGAAAAGGACAGGCCAGCCTGTCCTTTTCTATTTCATTTCTGTACCACTTAGCCTGCTATTTTTCCAGCACGCAAGCTGCAAGAGGTAATTTCTAAGCATCAAACAACATCAAAATAGTGCGCCTGAAACAATACCTGCCGTTACCCCTGCTGTTCCGGAATAGTTCGCTCCAGGCTGTTCAGTAACAATGATCCGGCTGTAACAGTATGTTTTGCCTAAAACCTTATATTTCAAGACCTGACCCCATTTTGACATAAGTTGCATGCTTGCGTTAAAATTGATTAACATCTGGATCCATACCGGTATGCGCCAGTATTAATTTTGATCGGAGGGGGTTGTCTTGAGACGCCGTACAATCTGGATAATGGTAGCCGGCATTGCCCTGGTGCTCCTTGGCCTTGCAGGGGTAGGCTTTTACCTGGATCTGCTCTGGTTCAAAGAGCTTCATTTTGAGGGGGTTTTCTGGACACAGCACCTGGCACGTTGGGGTCTACGCCTCGTATCCTGGCTCTTTCTCTTCTCCTTCATGCTTGTGAACTTTCTTTTTACCAGGCGCTATATCTTGAGTTTCCCCAACCTGGCACTGCGGCAGCAGCTCATAGCACGCGGCTATCTCCGTTTTTTCACTCCACGGCGCCTGAACATCTTCTTTCTGGTTCTATCTGCATTCTTTTCTTTTGTTCTATCCGGCTACACCGGAGGCCACTGGATGAACCTGATGCGTTTCATTCACGCCGCGCCCTTTAACAGCACCGACCCTATCTTCGGTATGGATATCTCTTTTTATCTGTTCAAAATCCCCTTCTACCGCTTTATCTACGATTATCTGATGATGGCTGCTGTGTTCAGTTTAATCTTAGTGGGAATTATTTATATAATCCTCAATATTCCCGCCTCCGGACGCCGCTGGTTACTCCGCCCGGGAAGCGGCCTGGGGCATCTCAGCGTGCTGCTTGCTGCTATTTTCGCCCTGAAAGCATGGGATTACCACCTCAAACAGTTCGAGCTGCTTCTCTCAGGGCGGGGCGCCGTTTTCGGAGCGGGCTATACCGATATTCATGCAAATTTTCCCGTTTTAAAGGTGCTCATGTTCCTGGCCATCCTTATCTCTCTCCTTTGCCTGGCTAACCTCTTTTTGCGCCACTCCACTTTACCCTTTTATGGGATCCCCCTCCTGATGATTGTCTCCATCCTAGGCGGATGGGCTTACCCGGCTGCTATCCAATATTTCATGGTGGAACCCGGCGAATTCAACTACGAGAAGGAATACCTGGCCCATAATATCGCTTTTACCCGTCAGGCTTATGGACTGGACAAATTCTCCACCCGGCAATACCCGGCCGGAGAAAAGTTAACCTGGGAAGATCTCCAGGGAAACCCGGGTACAATCAACAATGTGCGCCTTTGGGATTACCGCCCCCTTAAAACTACATTTAACGAGCAGCAGGCAATTCGCCCATATTACCGTTTTTTCGATGTTGACATTGACCGTTACAATGTGGAAGGCAACTACCGCCAGGTGATGCTTTCCGCCCGCGAGCTTGATAAAAATGCCCTGGCCGAACAAGCCCAAACCTGGGTGAACCTGCACCTGCAGTATACCCATGGTTACGGCGCCACGGCCAGTCCCGTTAATGAGGTTTCAGCGGAGGGGCTGCCCCGTTATTTTCTCGGAGACATCCCACCCGCAGGTGACATCCCCCTGCAAAACCCTTCGATCTATTATGGTGAGCTGACGAACGATTATGTCATCGTCAATACAAACACCAGGGAATTTCACTATTCAACTGCCGGTGACGAAAACACTTTCACCATTTACGATGGCGAAGGGGGCATCCCGCTACACTCGCTGTGGCGGCGGATCCTCTTTGCCCTGAAATTCGGCGAATACAGGATCCTTGTCTCCGGTGAGCTGAACAACAACAGCCGCATCCTTTTTGACCGGGATATCTACACCCGGGTTAAAAAAATTGCCCCCTTTCTCCATTACGATGGCAACCCCTATATCGTTATCCATGACGGCCGCCTGTTCTGGATCCAGGACGCCTATACCATCACCGACCGCTATCCCTATGCGGCGCCGCACGGTTCTATAAACTATATCCGAAACTCCGTCAAGGTCGTAGTCGACGCCTACCACGGCAGCGTGAAATTCTACCTTATCGACAGCGACGACCCCCTGGCCCAAAATTATAGCCGCATCTTCCCCGGACTTTTCACTCCGGCTGAAGAGATGCCCCAGGGGCTGCTCCAACACCTGCGCTACCCTGTAGATCTTTTCGAGATTCAGTCCGACATGATCACCCTATACCATGTCACCGACCCGAACACATTCTATGCCCGCGAAGATCTCTGGAACATGCCTATGGAACAGTACTACGGCGAGGAGCAGCAAATGGAGCCCTACTACACCATCCTGCAGCTGCCAGGTTACGAGGAAGCTGAATTCGTTCTTATCCTCCCCTTCACCCCCAGCAACCGGAACAACATGATTGCCTGGATGGTGGCCCGATGCGACCAGCCCAACTACGGCCAGGTCGAGCTGTTTCTCTTTCCCAAGGAGAGAGTGGTCATGGGCCCTAAACAGGTGGAAAACAGGATCGATCAGAGCACCGAAATCTCTACGGAGTTTACCCTCTGGAGCCAGGCCGGCTCCCATGTCATTCGCGGCAACCTTCTTGTGCTGCCCATAAGCGACTCCCTGCTCTATGTGGAGCCCATCTTCCTGGAGGCGGAAAGGGGCGGGCTGCCCGAGCTGGCCCGCGTGATCGTGCTCTTCCAAGAGACGGTGGTTATGGAGGAAACTCTGGAGCTGGCCCTTGTGCGCATCTTTGGCGAACGAAGTGAAATCCCTCCCGAAGCGGAGCCGTTAGAACCGGCGGAGCCGGGGGAGATTGTTAAACCGGGCGAACCGGATAGTACTACCGATCAAAAGATCGCTTCTCTCATCAGGCAGGCCTGCCGGCTTTTCGACGAAGCGCTGCAACATCAGCGCCAGGGCGACTGGGCCGGCTACGGCGAAGCTATATCGGAACTGGAAGGGGTGCTGAAAGAACTAGCTGATCTGACTGGGGTCAGGTCTTGAAATGCTAGTTTTTCCATCCCACTGTCGGGAGAGAGACAGAATCAGTTTTAAATATCATACCACGGACCCCTGTTGCAGAAGCAGACATAATCCGGGGCCTTGCCCCTGGTTGTTGTGGTACGGTCCTCTTCAAGATATACAACACATAACCAGCCCGGCCGTGACAAATCTATCATTGCATCGATAATGTTATATTTCAAGACCTGACCCCATTTTCCATTACCGTAAAGTACAGCAGGGAGTGAGTTGAAAGTGCGCAGGATCGGCATTCTGACAGGCGGAGGCGATTGCCCCGGTTTGAATGCGGTGATCAGAGCCGTGACCAAGGGGGCACTGTACCGCTGCGGCCTGGAAGTGGTAGGCTTCAACAACGGCTTTAAAGGACTGGTGGAAAACGACGCCTGGCTCATCGGCGATAAGGCAGTCTCCGGAATCCTGCACCGGGGCGGCACTATCCTCGGCACCACCAACAGGGACAACCCCTTTGCCTTCCGGCAACCCGCCGCGGGCGGCGGCTTCCGCGAAGTGGACTGTTCCCCCCAGGCCCTGAAGAATCTGGAAAAATGGGCGGTGGACTGCCTTGTTGTTGTCGGCGGCGACGGCAGCCTGGCTCTGGGACACCGTTTCAGCAAGATGGGAGTAGCAGTAATGGGCATCCCAAAAACTATCGATAATGATCTGCCTGCTACAGATGTCACCTTCGGTTTCGATACCGCAGTGGCTACCGCCACCGACGCCATCGACAAGATCCACACGACAGCGGAGTCCCACCACCGCGCCATGGTCGTGGAGGTGATGGGGCGAAACGCAGGTTGGATTGCCCTGCAGGCCGGCATGGCCGGGGGCGGTGACATTATTCTCATCCCGGAGATACCTTTTGATTATGAAATTATTTTCGCCAAAATACTGGAACGCCGCTCCCGCGGCAAGAAGTTCAGCATCATCGTTGTGGCTGAGGGGGCCTACCCGGCAGGCGGTGAACCGCTCTACCAGCAAACCGCCGGCGGCGCCACAAGGCTGGGCGGTATTGGACAGGCTGTTGCCGATGCTCTAGAAACCCGTCTGGAGATGGAAAGCCGCGCCACCGTTCTGGGCCACCTGCAGCGCGGCGGTACCCCGACCGCCTACGACCGCGCCCTGGCCACCCGCTTCGGGGTGCGGGCGGTGGAACTGATCCAATCAGGGCGCCGCAATGAGATGGTCTGCCTGCAAGGCGGGATTATCGGCTCCGTCCCCCTGGCCGAAGCCGTCTCCGGTATCAGGCGGATCGATCCCTCCTGCGATCAGGTTCGTGCCGCTGCCGCAGTGGGCACCTCTTTCGGCTCCCTCCTTAACACTGACGGGGTCAGGTCTTGAAATGCTAGTTTTTAACCCATCTTCTAGAAGAGCGGAACCAGTTTTTTAGTCATTATTTTCATGATCCAGACCAGAAAAAAGAGACATATTTCCGGGCATTGCTCCCGGCTATTATGTGACGGGTCTCTTCGAGATGCACAATACATAAGCTGCCCGGCTGTGACAAATCTATCATTGCATCGATAATGTTACATTTCAAGACCTGACCCCGGGTTTATTTGGGGAGACGGGGGTACAATATTAAAGTTAGCACTGACACCTGGCTAAAAGGAGCTATAATTTGGACAGACCGCTGCCCGCAATTATGCCCGAAGACAGGGCCCCTGACCCCAGTTTTTATTGCAATCAATGTGAGCTTGCCGGCCACGGCGGCAGGGTGATCTGGGGGGAGGGCAACCGGGCCGCTCCGCTCTTCGTTGTTCTGGATAATCCCGGCGCCAGAGAGGACAGGGAGGGCGCCCCTTTTTTATGCGGCACCCGGGCAACTCTGCAGAAAGCGGCATACGAGGCCGGATTAGAGCCCGGTGACCTCTACATAAGCTATATTCTTAAGTGCAGGCCCAGAAGGGCTTACGACAAGGCAAGGGCCAGAACCGTCTGCCTATCCTATTTATGGGGGCAGCTGGAGGCTCTAGACCCGGTCCTGGTCATGTGCCTGGGGAATGTGGTCTGCCAAACAATTTTCGATGATCCCGGAGCAGAGGTAAAGCAACTCCGTGGCAGGATGCATACCGTCAGGGGCTACAATGTGGTCGCCTCCTACCACCCGCTGGCTGTGAGAAGAAGGCCCGTGCTCTATAAATATTTTCTGCAGGATTGGGTCCTGGCAGCAGGCCGGCTGAACAAACCGGGCTAGTTTTCATTCATGCTTACAATATTCCTGTTTTTCCTGCTGTCGCTGCATGCAAATGTGGGACAGAAAGGAACGTCCCTGGTGTTCCGCTCATGATCTGACTTTCTTCCAGGCTCGCTCCACGATCCTATTCATCTGCGGCCATTTTATTTCCATATCGGTAAAAAGCTTAAACTGTGTTCTGCACCGGTCCAGGTTGTGATCGGGCCTCTCGGTCCGAAAATAGATATCGCCGGAGAGGTAATCTGTCAAGAAGCGAACACCGCACTCCAGGGTCATCAGCCTGGCGCCACCAGGCAGCAGCTCAACTTCCTGTTTTGTAATGTTGTTTCCACAGGCCTCTAGAAAACCATTGGAAAAAGACTCGTACAGCTCCAGGTCCAGTTGAACCCTGGAAAGATCTCTTTCATCCTGCGCGGCGCTGCTGGCCCCGAAGCGAATGGCATCGCCGAAGTCATTCATCACCAGTCCCGGCATAACGGTGTCCAAATCGATTACACAGAGAGCAGTGTAAGTTTTAGAGTCGAAAAGCACATTGTTCAGCTTTGTGTCATTGTGGGTCACCCGCAGGGGCAGCTCTCCGGCTTCAATCAAGTCCATGAAGAGAGATGCGAAGGGCTCTTGCGACAGGGCAAAATCAATCTCTTTCTGAGCCGTACCAGCCCTCCCGCATACATCAAGGGAGAGAGCCTCCTTAAAAAAACGGTAGCGAGACACAGTATCGTGAAAAGCGGGAATTGTTTCCGTCAAGGTATGGGCTGGAAAAGAAGATAACATATCTATAAAGCGGCCAAAAGCCAGACCGCTCTCGTAAAAAACTGCGGCATGCCCGGCTCTTTCAAAGCAGATGCTGCCGGTTATAAAGTCGTAGGCCCGCCAAAAACCGCTCTTTTCGTCATCCACATAGATATTCCCGTCAACGGTCGGCACCAGAGATAAGGTCCCTCTTTCTGAAGTCACACGCTGCTTGAGGTAGCGGGTCACCTTATCCACATTTTTCATCAGGGAAAGGGGATCCTTGAAAGCGGTTCTGTTCACCTGCTGCAAAATATACTTTGCTCCGCTGTCGCAAAGTACACGATATGTTTTATTGATATGGCCGTTGCCGTATCGATCACATTTGACAGCCTTCCCCCTGAAACGAAATCTGCCGGTGATCTCCAGCATGGATCTACCCCCACACCTTTCGAGATATATTTTTTAGTTGTCAGCACAATTGGCTGAGTTAGTAAACCCGGTGCCTGGCACCGGGTTTACTAAAAGAAATCACGTTCAATCAGGGCGTAGTCCTTTTTGTCCTGATCGTTGTAAGCCTCGCCCCGGTTACGTTTGTCTATGAGATACCTGACCTTCTCGCTGATATCGCCTGTAAGTTTTAGCTTGCGCATATAGATAAAGGCCAGGGACATGAATATGAGCACTGCCAGCAAGATCAACAATCTGAGCCCCAGCGCCGCGCTGGCGGGCTGCACAAAATCTCCGTAGTTGATCATCCCTGTAACTTCGTCGGCCCTGGGCTCGTTGAACCCGACAAGGCGGAGTACAACACCGGAGATGAATATAGCCGCAGCGGAGCAGGATTTTTTGATAAAGATCATGACGCCGCTGAAGCTGCCCGTGGGCCTGCTGGCAAGCTTGAGCTCGGCAATATCTATGATGTCGGGGAAAATCACCCAGGGCAA
>CAYXKD010000021.1:0-30562 GCA_964464625.1 uncultured Syntrophomonadaceae bacterium | reverse complement strand
CTTCCTCCTGGTTGTATCGTTGTTGGGATCAGGGAGGGTCAGGACAAATTTATCATTCCCGGCGGCAAAGATGTTATCAAGCCCGGTGCTAAGGTCTACCTTTTAGGCCGGTCGCGCACACTCAAGGATATGAGCCGGCTGCTTCACGAACGCACCAGGATCCGTAGTGTTGCTATCCTTGGTGGAGGGAAAACAGGCTACGAACTGGCAAAACTGCTCGAGGAGAGCCGCAGCCCCTTTGAGGTGCGGCTGGTGGAAAAAAATAAGGCACGATGTGAGCAATTCAGCCGCGATCTTTCGCACACCCTGATTTTGCAGGGCGACGCTACCGATCTTAATTTTTTAAAGCTGGAGGGGATAGAGCAGGCCGACGCCGTTGTCGCAGTGAGCGGGGATGATCGCACCAACATCATCGCCGGCGTGCTGGCCAGGCAATGGGGGATTAAAAAGATCATCTGCGAGGTGGTTGATCCGCAGTTTTCCCCGGTGTACAGCGCTCTGGGTCTGGATAGCATGATCAACCCCCACATTGTTACTGCTGCGCAGATCCTTCGTTTCACCCGCCACGAGGATCTCATCTCCCTTTCAATTTTAAATGATGAGCGTGCCGAGATCCTGGAACTGGTCCTGCCCGACTCGGCGCGGGTGGCTCATAAAAAGGTGGCCGAGGCGCGTTTCCCCCGGGGGATGCTCATCGGCGCCATCACCCGCCGGGAAGAGGTGATCATTCCGGGCGGAAAAACTGTGCTGTTGCCGGGAGATCACCTGGTTGTTTTTACCTTGCCCGAAATAAGCGCACAGCTGGAACGGTATTTTGCCGCGGCCAGGGGAGACCGGACAAATCATAATCGCACCGGGTAAAGGAAACGGAAGATGTGCGGGGAAAAGGGTTTTACCGGGAGAGGGTGATATTCTGTTGCGCCGCGTCAGGATTTTCTATCTTTTAGGGATCATGTTGATTTTCCTGGCGGTCATGATGGCGATCTCTGCGCTCTGGTCCATTGGGGATCAGGATGGTGACCGTGTTGCTTTTCTTTGGGCTGTCCTGATCACCGCAGGTACAGGCTTCTTCTTATGCATCCTGTCCTATCCATCTCGCGGTGAAATATTGTCCTTGGCCGAAAGTTTCACTCTGGTTACTCTGGCCTGGTTGTTGGCCGGCTTTTTTGGCGGACTTCCTTTTTATTTTTACAGCGGTTTTGAGGGCGGCTTTCTCAGCGCATTTTTCGAGGCGGTATCCGGTTTTACCACCACCGGGGCTACGGTGATTGCCGATGTGGAGAGTCTGCCCCGGGGGCTTCTTTTCTGGCGCTGCCTCACGCAGTGGCTGGGTGGCATGGGGATTATCATTCTTTTTCTGGCAGTTCTGCCGCGGTTTGGTTTTAAAAGCGCGGCCCTGTACCGGGCCGAACTCCCTGGCCCCATTGCCGACCGCTTTGTGCCCCGGGTTGTGGAGACGGCCCGCTGGCTCTGGCTCATCTACACCGCTTTCACTGTTCTGCAGACCCTGCTGCTCTTGCTGTGCGGGCTGAGCTTTTTTGATGCCCTGGCGCACACCCTTACCACCATGCCCACAGGCGGTTTCTCCACCTACAATGCCAGCGTCGCCGACCTGCATAACCCGGCTGCTGAAGTGGTGATCACTATCTTCATGTTCCTGGCCGGTGTAAATTTTACCCTTTATTTTCGTCTGCTGCGCAGGGACCGGGGTGTGCTGAAAAGCGAAGAGCTGCGCTTCTATGCCGTTGTGCTGGCTGCCGCGACAGCGCTGGTTACCATCAATATTGCTCCCGCACTGAACAAAGATATCCTGCTCTCCATCCGGCAGAGCGCCTTCCAGGTAGTGACGATTGCCACAACTACCGGTTACGCCAGCACAGATTTTGATGCCTGGCCGCATTTCTCCAGGATGCTGCTCTTTTTCCTCATGTTTCTCGGCGCCTGCGGCGGTTCAACGGGGGGGGGAATTAAGCAGATCCGCGTGCTGCTGCTGCTCAAGTATGCGCGCCGGGAGCTGCTGCGCCTGGTCCATCCTTCGGCTGTAGCCTCGGTGAAACTGGATGATCAGGCTGTTTCCGAGGAGACGCTGCGGGGCGTGGTGGGATTTACTTTTCTCTACATCCTCTTGTTTGTTCTCACCACACTGGCTCTTAGCTGGATGGAGCTCGATTTTACCACTGCCGCGTCGGCGGCGGCTTCCGCCCTGGGCAATGTGGGCCCCGGCCTGGGTCTCGTCGGACCGCGCTCAACCTACTGCGCTGTTCCTGCAGCCGGGAAGGTACTCCTGAGCCTGATGATGATCATGGGCCGCCTGGAGATCTACACGGTGCTGGTCCTCTTTTTACCTGAGTCGCGCTTTATTTTCAGAAACAGAAATAGGAGAGATGGCAGATGACAAGCTACCGTGAAGCGGCGCAGATGATCGCTGCGGGCAACTTTGTGCCGGCTTACCTTTTTTACGGCGGTGAGCCTTATCTAATACAGGATCTTTCCAACCGGCTTGCCTTGGCCTACCTTGGGAAAGAGGAGAACTACGGCAGGGAGAAAGTTGAAGGGGCGGACCTGACGCTTGCTGAAGTTCTGCAGCGTCTTCATGAAGAGAGTCTCTTTGCGCCGCGCAAGCTGCTGCTGGTGGACGAACCTCCCTACCTGGCCGCCAGGGGCAAAGAGGTAAGGGACGGGGCAGGGGGGGGGGCGTCTCCCCGGGAGGAAGGCGGAGAGAAGGCACTGGAGCGGCTTGAGTGCTTTATAGAGCGTGAAGGCGCTGCAGAAACACCCTCGCGGATTATTCTATTCCGGGCGGCAGCGGTTGACCGGCGCAGGCGGCTTTTCAAGGTGCTTGAAAGGAGGGGCATGGTTGTTGACTGTGCTCCCCTCAGGGAAAGCGAGCTCGCCCGCTGGATCCGGGAACGTCTCGCCGGGCAGGGAATAAAAATCGAGACTGCCGCCCTGCAGCGGCTTCTCTGGAGCGGGGAAAATGATCTTCACTTTATCTCCAATGAGCTTGACAAATATATCTCTTACCTGGGAGAGGGGGAAAGCACAATCACCTCCGGGGTGGTTGAACTGCTTTGCTCAGGCGATATGAAAGGCAATGTTTTCGCGCTTGCTGATGCGCTTGGCAGCGGTAATGTCAACCGGTCGCTGCAGCTTCTTGCCCTTCTTTCGGGAAGGCGGGAAGAGCCGCTGCGGATCTTCTTCATGCTGGTGCGCCATTTTCGGCTGTTGCTGGGTGCTTGCTCTCTGCGTGAAGAAAAAATACCCCTGGCGAAACACGCGGGCGCACTGGGGGTACAGCCTTTCGTAGCCCGCAAACTTTACGATCAATCAGCCTCCTTCAGTCCCGATTTGCTGGAAGAGATCATCATATTTTTGCAACAGCTGGACTACAGGATCAAAACCGGGCGGGTAGCCCCCGAACAGGCTCTGGATATCGCCATCGCTGGGATTCACCGGTTGTCTCCCAAGAAATGACAACTGCTATGCAGGGAAGCATTGGAACAGGAGCTCCCCGGAGCCGCGACTTCCTGTTCCATTAAAGAATGAGACGCCAGAGCGATAAAGGAATCAGGTGATTTTTTGCCTGAGCAGAGAATGGACATCACCGCCAAAGTAAGGAAAGAATTGGCGCAGCTTTAAATTAATCTTTGGAGGTAACAGTGAAGCGATTTGGCTGGATCTGCCTGGTTGTCATTTTGATTTTAGCCGCTTTCCTGGCTTTGCACAGGGATCTGCTGCCCCTTTATCTCAACCATTTTGCCGGCAGGATTGGCGGAGAGGGGAAAATGGTAATTGAGCTGGAAGAGGGGCACACCGGCGAGAGGGATAGTGTGGAGAAGGATCATGTTGAGCATCGGGCAGCTACTGACCTTGATAGTCTCGCGGGGCAAATTACAGCTGGCATTACCGATGATTACGGGAAGCTTTGTGCAGTTTACGACTGGGTTACCGCCAACATTGCCTATGACGTGGAGAAAGCCAGAGATATGGAGAGCTACGGCTCCGGGGCGGAATATCTCCTTGAAAAGAGAAAGGGAGTTTGCCATGATTATGCCGATTTGACCAGGGCTTTGCTAGAGGCGGTAGGGATTGAGGCATCCTATGAAAAGGGCGATGTCCATCCTGCTTCAGATAGGGTAGAACGACACGCCTGGAATAATGCCCGCATTGGGGAATCGTGGTATGGCCTTGACACAACCTGGGGAGCGGGCTTTGTTAATCAAGAAAAGGGGCTCTTTATCCAGAGGCCGTCTCGCCTCTACCTGACCACCCCTGAGGAACTGGCAAGGTTGCATGGAGAACCCGCTTATAAAGAATTCCGGGAGATGGAGCTGCGGCGGGAGGAAGCATCTTTGGCGGACCCCCTCTATCTGCCCGAGTATGAAGCCCGGTTAAGACTGCTGATTAACGAGACGCGGGCTGCAGCGGGGTTGGCGCCCTTTATTGAAGAAGAGAGATTGCTGGCAACAGCCCGGCAAAGTGCTGCTGCAGCTGCTGAAGAGGTCTGCAGTGGCAGAGAATATTCGCTGGCTTCATTAAAAGAGGAGCTTGAGCAAAAAGCCCTGGAACTGCGGTTGGAAAAAGCGGGTATCTACACCTTCACTCTCTGGGATTATCCCCTTCCCACTGTTGAGGAGATTCACCGGCTTATTGTGGCTGAGGAAGAAAATACTTATCTGAAGGAAACAGGGTTTCAATCATTGACAGCAGCTGTAATTCGCAGAGGAGATCTGGTCATCGTGACTTTGCTCTTTCTATCATTTTATTAAAATCATTGTATCTTTGAAAGACTTTTAAAAACAGGATCTGCCATTTTCCCTCCCCGGGTGGGGCAGATTGTAAAAATAGGAGGGGCTACTCTTTTCTGCTCCCTCCTATGATATATCCCCCGTTCCTCGACTTATCCTGTTAGGGGGCAGGATAATGTTGAAAACCCTATGGGTAAACAGCCCACCCGGATGCATACACCCAGTGCAAAAACAATATAATGCAGTAGCGGGACTTTAGCCGGCTGCGCTCTGGTTGAACAGGCGGGTCAGGCGGGATTTTTTCCGCGCGGCATTATTCTTGTGAATGACTCCTTTTGCTGCCGCCTGATCAATACGGCGGACAGCGGTAACCAACCTGGTCCGGGCGAGTTCGCGGTCACCCTCCTGAAGGGCTTCCTCAAAACGGCGCATTGCGGTTTTCACCATGCTCTTCACGCGGCGGTTGCGGGCAGTCCGGACAACTGTCTGCCGCATTCTTTTTTCAGCTGATTTGGTAACAGGCAAAACCTGCTGCCTCCTTTCTATCGATCAAACAAAGAGATATTACCATCAATAGCGCTGAAATGCAAGGGATAAAGGCAGATTTGCAGCCAGATTTGCAGCCAGCCTCTAATATTGTTACCCTGCAAGCAGCCTGAGACAATGTCTATATTATGGGGGGCGGACCCGGGGGAAGAACAGAAAGGAATATCCTTGTGCATAGAGCAAAAAGTTTTGGTTATGCTAGATTTGCAGCTGTCGGGGCCCTTCCTGCTGCATGAAGGAATCCATTCAAAAGGGGGATTTCAAATGCTTGGCTTGATCGTCCGTTTGATTGTATCTGCGGTGGTGCTGATGCTGGTAAGCTGGCTCCTGCCCGGGTTTGCTACGCTTACCCTTGTGCATGCACTAATTGCGGCGGTGGTGATTGCTCTGCTCGGCTTTATTGTGGAAAGCCTTTTTGGGCGCAGGATTTCGCCGCAAAATCGCGGACTGGTAGGCTTCATCACCGCCACTCTGGTTATTTACGTGGCCCAGTTCATCGTCCCGGGCATGACCGTCTCTTTTCTAGGGGCGGCACTTGCTGCAGTAATTATCGGCATAGTCGACCTTTTTGTCCCTACCGAACTGCGCTAGCATAAAAGGAGAATGTTAATGTCCTCTCAACTGGAGCAGCCTGCCGGTTTTATACCTCTCTACAATATCAGGACAGATCTGGCCCTGGAGGCACAGGAGGTTGTGCAAAGCCAGACAACCGCGGATATTCCCGGTGTTGTCTCTGAGAACATCCGGGAAGACGGTATCGTCATCAACCGGCTGCATATTGAGACTGATGATGCCTCCCGGCAGCTGGGTAAAAACAAGGGCCGTTATCTGACCTTCGAAGTTCCCGGCCTGCGGCGTAAAGATTCAGCGCTCCAGGATCGCCTTTCGGAGATTCTGGCACGGGAACTGGTGGGTTTTTTGGAGCTTCCCTCAAATCTTAACGAGGCCGTTCTGGTGGTGGGTCTGGGGAACTGGAATGTGACCCCTGATTCCCTGGGGCCCAAAGTGGTGGAAGATCTTCTGGTTACGCGTCATGCGATGAAGATGGGACAGAAGATTTTGGGAGAAGGCTTCCGGGCCGTCTGCGCACTCTCACCGGGCGTTTTGGGAACCACCGGAATTGAAACAGGGGAGATCATTGCTTCACTGGTTGGCAGGGTCAGACCGGGCCTGGTGATTGTTATCGATGCTCTGGCTGCCCGCCGCCTCGAGCGGCTACATACAACCATTCAGGTTGCCGATTCGGGAATTATGCCCGGTTCGGGAGTGGGTAATAACCGTCTGGGAATCAACCGCCAGACCATTGGAGTTAAGGTGGTGGCAATCGGTGTGCCCACGGTGGTGGATGCCTCCACCATTGCCAGTGAAGCCTTTGATGCTCTGGCCCAACACTTTAAAAAGGATGCAAAGGGCTACGCCTTGAGCAATGTGATGAAGGATTTTGACTGGGATCAGCGCCGCAACCTTATTACCCGGGTACTTGAGCCTTACGCAGGGGGACATCTGATGGTGACACCAAAAGAGACCGACACTTTCATTGACGACATGTCCTACATTATTTCCGGGGCTCTCAATTCAGCCCTTCATCCCCGCGTCCACAGCGAAGGCAGCGAAAAATACCTCCAATAACCACCGGGGTCAGGTCTTGAAATATAACATTTCAGGAGCTGACCCCTTCCTTTCGACTTCAAAAACTTATATTTCAAGACCTGACCCCAGGTTACATTAGTAGGGGATCAGGGTTTTTTCCCCCAGGCGGAGCCTGTCGATCTCTTCAGCAAGCTCCTCGGGGACCACGATTGTATCGGGGTCGCCATCGGAGATATAGCGTCTTTGCAGGTTTTCCCGCAGCCGCTCCAGCCAATCGTACAGGCCGCAGTCCTCCACCTCCATCTCGCTTGCCCGCACGCGGGGAAGCGCTGCCGCATTAAAAGCCACGCTGAAAGGGGAAGGAGCGGGATTGGAGCCTACAAGCAGGATGCCGTCATTGCGATAGGCCGTACCCTCAAACTCACCTTCAATAATATGGCTCATGTTGTCAGGATATTCGCCAAAAGGAAGTGCCAGGCTGCGTACGGTATAATCGGGCAGGTACTCTTGCGTCCGTTTTACATGCAGGGCCAGTTCGCTGCGGGCTTTCTCCGGTGAAAGTTTGCGAAGGTTGCCATGTGAGTAGCAGTGGTTGCCAATTTCAAAACCTTTTTCGACCAGATAAGAGAGCTTCTCCTGAATAAATTCGTATTGTTCAAAAGGTGTTTCGTAAAAGATATAAAAAGTCGCCGCCAGACCGAAATCGGGATGCGCGGCGTAAAACTCTTCAAGGATTGCGACGGCGCAGTCAGGGTCGATTATCTGGCGGCCATCTTTTTCCAGGTAGCGAAATTGACCGCCTTTGCCGTCGTCGAAAGTGAGCACCACCGGTGAACAACCCGCCGGGACGTCAATATGGCCGTCAAGCAGATCATTCATGGAGATAAGACGGTAACCGGATTCGTAAAGTGTTTCCAGATCCTTACGGAAATTAGCGGGGGTGCGGCACCAGACATCCTCGGTCTCCCCGATTTCGTGGTACATAAGGATCATGATCTCGCCGGCTTCGTTCACGCCTAGAGCATGGTAATCGATCTCTTCGCTGTTTTCGGCATCTTCCCCATCTTCATAATCGGGATTTTCTTCATTTTCATCGTGGGGGGCTGCGCTGTTTTTTCCGGAATTGCTGCAAGAGACTGGCATCATTACTACAAGCAGCAGCACAACAGGCAGCACCGCATGCCAACCGTATTTTTTCCACCAGAAACGTAACCTATTGGTCATTTGCACACCCCTTCTGATCGCAATTTGTCCATTTGCTTTTGCCTCTCTACCCTTCGACAGATTGTGCGCCTGCTCCTGCTGCTCCATAAAATACCGCGGTTTAAATTGCACCCGTTGATAAAAGGAAATCGAAAATTACCATAGAATGAAAAAAGAGAGTGGCGCGGGGTAAATATAAGGGTAAAGGTGGAGAGAGGCCTTTTCCGGTTTTCTGTTTTCCCCGCCAATGAAATGCGACGAGGTGATTGTGATGAAAGTTTTAACGGCTGCGGCTATGCGTGAGGCTGACAGGAGGACAATAGAAGAGCTGGGCCTTCCCGGGGCGGTATTGATGGAGAGTGCCGGTATGAGGATTGTTGAGGTGATCCTGGCTCTTCAGCCGGCCCCGGCACGGGTGGTGGTGGCGGCGGGTAGGGGAAATAATGGCGGAGATGGCTTTGTTGCGGCGCGCCTGCTGCGACAGGCGGGAGTGCCAGTTTCTCTCTGGGCGATAGCGCCGCCCGATGCTTACCGGGGCGATGCTGCCATTAATTATGAATTTTTGAGGCATAGCGGTTTTGTGGTCAAGCATATACTGGATCAAGCGGGGTTGGAGCAGTTCAAGGCAGATCTTGAAGGCGCCGACCTTATTGTCGACGCGCTCTTCGGGATCGGTTTGGACCGGCCGGTGACGGGACTGGCTGCTGCGGTTATCGAGGCGATTAACTCCAGCGATCTCCCTGTGCTGGCAGCGGATATACCTTCGGGGGTTCAGGCGGATAGCGGAGAGGTGATGGGCTGCGCTGTGCAGGCCCGATGGACAGTTACCTTTGCTTTCCCGAAGGCGGGATTACTGCAGCATCCCGGCGCAGCCCTGGCGGGAGAAGTTTTTGTGGGAGAAATCAGCATTCCTTCATTTCTTGCGGCAGGGGAGCAGGCCACAGTGAGCAGGGCACAGCGGCTTTGGGAACTGCTGCCACCCCGCCCGCAGGCATCGCACAAAGGGAGCTTCGGCCGGGTGCTCATTATCGCCGGCTCTCCTGGTATGAGCGGTGCTGCGGTGCTGGCTGCAGGAGCGGCGCTACGCGGCGGAGCCGGGCTGGTCTACCTGGCCGCTCCCGCAACGGTATGCCCTGCATTGGAGGCGCAGCTCCCCGAAGCGATTACCCTGTCCCTGCCGGAATTTTCTCCAGGAGTGGCGGAGCAGGCCGCCGCAAAGCTGCTTCTTGAAAAAGCGGCCTCTTGCAGCGCTCTGGCGATGGGACCGGGACTTGCGCCGGTGCGGGAGACCGTCGCGCTGCTGGGTGAACTGATCAGGCACTGTCCCCTTCCGCTGGTAATCGATGCCGGTGCACTGGGGGCGCTGGCGCAGCTTCCGGAAGAGGGGCGGAAAGAAATTCTGCGGGCGGCTCAGCAGCCGCCGCTGCTTACCCCGCATCCTGGTGAGATGGCGCTTTTGACGGGGCTGGGCATTGATGAGGTGCAGCGTTCGCGCCCGGAGCTAGCGCTTCGCTTCGCCCGGGAATGGGACAGCATCATAGTCTTGAAAGGGGCGCAAACCGTCATCGCCTCCCCTGCCGGTGAGCTTTGTTTCAATCCCACCGGTGGGCCCGCCCTGGCTACGGCTGGAACGGGAGATCTGCTCACCGGTTTGATCGTCTCCCTTATCGCTCAGGGGATGCAGCCCTTTGATGCCGCTGCTGCTGCAGCTTTCATCCATGGTCTGGCGGGCGACCTGCTTCCGAAAGGGCGCGGTACCCTGGCCGGGGAGGTGCTGGCCGCATTCCCGGCGGCATTCCAGCACCTGGAGCGGGAATGCAGAGCTATTTCCCCCTGGGGCCCTTTTCATCGCAGGCTCAGGCCCGTTTAAGCAATTTTGCAAGGGGGTAGGCATATTGCGTATAAAAAAAGGAAGGAGATCCCCGAAGGCGCCTCAAGGAATTTTCCTGGTGTTTAGGCTGCCGCTATTGATCCTGCTAATTCCTGGTTTACTGGGCGCTCTCGGTTTTGCCGGGTGGCGTCTTTTTTGTGGAGGAAGTGAGAGCGATCCTGCAGCGGTGATCCGGCGGCGCCTGGAGGAAAATATCTCCGCACTGGAGAGCTATCATGCCCGTTACAGGACAACACCTGCCGGTGAGGAGGGTGAAACCGCCTACAGCGTGGAAATATGGAAAGAGGTGCCTCACCGCTATCGCCTGGAAATGACCACCACCGCAGCCGGGCGGCAGAGCACCGTTGAGGTGATCATCGGTGAGCATGACCGGGTCTATCTTTACGATCCCGGCAGCGGCGGCTTTTTGCCTGCCGCCGGGCTGACTGAAACGGGGGTTTCCACTGCATTTCTCGAGGATTACTGGCACTCTATCTGTGAGGCGCCCCTCTTCGACTATATGGGTGAAGAGGGCGGTTCGCGGCATAGTTATTACATAATTGAAATAACTCCCGCCGAACCGCACCGCTACCGGGTTAGCGAAAAGGTCTGGCTGGAAAAGAAAACCTTTCTACCCGTGCGGATTGAAAGCTTTGATCTTGCCGGCCGCATCACGCAGGTCACCGTTTTCGAACTGCTGCAACTCAACCCCATGCTTGAAGCAGCTCTCTTTGAGGTTGACACCATTATTTCCGGTGAGTGTCCTGGCACCTCGAAACGATAGGCGCGAGCGAAGCAAAATTATGTGCTAAAGAACCGGAGGCGGTTAAGAGCAATATACTGGGGTAAGTGCAACTTGCGGAAGGAGGCTTATTTATGAAAGGAAGAAGCGAATCCTCCAACACGGAAACATTAATCACCCTTGTATTGCACGAAGAGATCGTCTTTGAACTTTGCTGTAAAACTGAATTGCTGGTGCCCGCTTTGGGACCCCCTCCTGAGCCCTCTGTATGCCGAAAAAAGTTTTCTGAAGGGGCTGCCCGGGTCAGGCTTCAAAAGGCAGGGTCTTGCAATCCACCCAACCCTCCAGGCGGATTTCTTCGCTGAAAATGGACCGGGCATGACTGTCCGAGGGATTCTTGGCCAGGTAGAATTCGCCTTTTCGTTGCCGGTCGGCGGGGGAGATCCAGCCGAAATGTTTTACCCGGAAGTCAGACTGAAAGGCATAGGGCAGCCGATAATACTCCAGGGGGAAGCGACCGCAGTGTGGACCCGGTTCGCGCCAGCGGTCAGGCAGAGCCGGGTCGTACTGTACCAGCATGCGGTGATGTTTGGTCCAGGGATTCCACCCTCCGTCCACCCGGTATTGGAATCCATTCCAGAAATCAAAGATGCGGAAATCGACGGCGTTAAAATCATGCTGCCGGAGCAGACTGGGGAATTCTCTCTCCGCCCGCTTTTCAAATATCTCGTCGGCGTCAATAGCCAGGATCCACTGCGGTTGCAGCTCAGTGGTATACTGCCAGAGCAGTCTTCTCAGGCGCGGCTCATCCCGTTCAAAGAGATGTTCTTTTCCCCGATAATAGATGACTCGATCAAAAGAGCGGCAGATTTCCCCGCTGCGGTCCGTTGAACAATCATCAAGGATGACAATCCGATCTGCAAAGATTTCCAGGTGTCGCAGCACCTGTTCAAGGTAGCGTTCGGCTTCATTATACACGGGCATCATTGCAGCCAGTCTGATCATCTTATTCCCCCCCGATCAATGTTTTGAGCAGTGCGCTCCACTCTGAAACCCAGGTTTTTTTCTCCAGTGTCGCTCTGGTCAGCCGGGCCCTGCAGCTCACTTTTCTCCGTAAAGCGGCATCTTCGATGAGCGTACTCAAAGCTTCGATCAGATCAGAGTCGATGGGTTTTATTAGGAGCCCGTTATAGCTGTGGATGATCATATCCACCAGGGGTCCATGCATCGATCCGATTACCGCTGCACCGGACTGCATGGCCTGCAGCACTTGCTGCAGGGGCACCGGGCCACTTTTAACCGGGAAAAGAGCGATATCTCCCTGGCGATATATGGCCTGCCCGGGCGGCAAAAGCAGGCAGCAACTCCGGTTGTTAAACCAGTGCTGCATCTGCTCCCGGATTGGTGCCGGCATAGCGCCGCTGAAAATAAAGCACAATCTTTCATGGCGCCGGCGCAGTATCTCGACCGCCCGCAGGGTTTCGCTGATACCAAAGCGGGGCAAGGCGGGACAGGTGAACAGGACCCGCGGGGCTGCTTTATTCACAGGTGCTTTTTCCAGTATATTTTCCTCTGTAACGGGGACGGCAGGTTCAAACCAGTCGGGAATATAGTGCAGCTTATGGTAGAGCCCGGGCCATGTTGACACCACCCATTGAATAAACTGGGTGTTGTTGGCTGCTACGCAGTTGACGGTAGAAAGACCGGATTTGATTCGTTCCAGCCACTCTTCACGGTTTTGCGCAGTGTAGGAATGGGCGGACATATCCAGGACCGGGATGCTCTGCCCCAGAACGATAGAGGTGGTGTGGGCCTGAGGATAGACCAGCAGGGGATCAGCGTAAATTGCCAGGGAGATCCCCGCGGCATGTTCCCATAAGCTCTGGTTTACGTTGGGCAGGAGGGGAGCCCAGGGATCTTGCTCCGGAACAGCGTAAACCGGCTCCCCGCCGGGCAGCACTTTTAGCCAGCCCGCTCCCTCCTGCCTGATTTCGAGCCTGTGTCCCAGCTCTTGAAGCAGAGATGAAAATGCATTAATCCAGCCATGCAGGATTGTATCAACGATGGAAGAACCCTCTCTGTCCAGTAAATGCCGCACCACCATGCATACAGTTGACATTTTTACACCCCTCAGTATCCCATAACTTTTTCTATAAGGCGGGTCCATCGTTTTTTCCATATTGCCAGATCAAAAACAGAGGCGGTTTCCCTGGCTTTTTCGCCAAGCCTGCGCCGCACCTCTCCATTTTCAACCAGGTGGGTGAGCGCCTCGATCAGCCCGGCGGTGGTTGGGTTAATCACCAGGCTGTTGTAATTATGGATCAACATTTCGGGCAAACCTCCCGCTCTGCCGGCGATTACCGGCAGACCGCAAGCCAGTGCTTCAAGGCAGGACAGGGAGGTTCCCTCGGTGGACTTGGAGGGGATTATACAGATGTCCATGTTCTGGTAAATTTCCTTCATTCCCCCGGGTGTCCGCCAGTAGTAGTAAATGCGATCATTTTTTGCAGCCCAGCTCAGCATCTGCTGCTCGTGCCGGGTATCGTGACCCCGCCCCACAAAGTGAAATTCCAGCTCGGGATAGCGTCTGGTCAGGACTGCGGCGGCCTGCATAGCTTCACCGATACCCCTTACCGTGGTCAGGCGACGGGGGAACAGCACTCTGATCTTGCCGTCACCCCGGTGTTTTTCTCCCGTGATGGGGTGAAAGTAAGATGTATCCACGAAATTGGGGATGTAGACAAAACGGTTCAACAGGGCGGGCCAGCGCCACGCCGCCCAGCTGATCGTAGCCGTATCGACAGATACCACCCGCGAAGGGGCGTAGAGCGCCTTTTCCATGCGCCAAAGCCATTCTTCCTTAAGCTGCGCACCCCCGATGCGATTTTCCCAGGTGGAATAATCCCAGAAGATGCCGTGAGAGATGGAAATGCTCCTGGGAAGAACTTCGGGGTAGGTCAGGAATGTAACAAAATAAATTGCCAGGTCCACTGCGCCTGCCTGCTCGCTAAAGGCCCTGTTTAGACTGCTGCAGGTCTGGGCGAATGAGTCCCGGACAGGAATGCCGTGCACGGCAACTCCGGGCAGCATGGGTCTCGTCCAGTTTAGGCCCGCCTGCCACCAGTTTACCTTCCAGCCCAGCTCCAGAAACAGCCTGGTCAGCTCCACGCCGTAACGCTCTGCTCCTCCATAGATACAGCGGTTTCCTTCCGCTTCGAAATGGCTCGTGGTGAGAAAACTGACGGTTCTTTTGCTCATGCCTGATTCTCCACTCTTTTAAGTAAGAGCCGGCCGGGCCGGCTCTCTTTCTAAGCTGGGCTCTGGGTGGCCACGAAGACGAAGTCTGTGAGCACGGCTGCGCCCTTGACCAGGTTTGTCGCCTCTGCATGGGAAAGGGCCAGGGTAAAGGCCAGGCTTTCCACTGGAGAGCCAGTCTCCAGGGGACGGCCGCCTGCAGGCTGATCAACGAGGTCCACCAGCTTCCCGGTAAAAAGTGCTTCATCACCGGGGCTGGTTGCTACACTGACGGTTAGACGGTTGGCCAGGATAGTGGCCATGCTGATGCTGGTCCCAGGCGATTCGTGCCAGTCTGCAGATACGAAATACAGGATGTCAATATCGCTGTTGTTGGAGACATCGAGGATCCCTGAATCGCTTTGCCCTCCAACAAAGTTTACCGCGCTGATGACAGGTGTGATGGGCGAAACAACAATATCGAGATCAGCCATATCAAAGCTGCTGTCCAGGTTGCCGGGACTGGCTATTTGGGTAAAAGTAAAGGCCAATGTTGTCACCTCTTTTCGCCATGATTAATGTATTATACGTTGCCGGCGTGATATGGTGAGCGTGATAGAAAACTGTATTGATCATGGTGTAGCTGCAGCCCGGGGATCATTGTTTGTAATCGAACTGTTTATGCGGCAATCTACCAGATCCAGGGTAACCCTGGCTGCGCTGCTCATAAAAAGGTTTCCCGGCATCGGCCGGGAGCGGCGGCGCAGTTCCTTACGCAACACAGCTATCCCTATATTGCCGGCTATGTCGCAATAGGTCACAATCGCCTTTACCTGGTAGGTAATCTCTAAGGTTACCTGGCGCCGAAAGGCTAAAGGGAGCAGCAGGCATTCCTTGACAGAGGCCTTATCCAGATGGCAGGAGATGATCATATGGGGCGGAAGAGGGGTGGCCCCGGGGGCGGAAGGAAGATAGCGCCACTGCAGGGTAACAGCAGTTTTGCTCCGGGAACGTCCAAAAAGCCTTTTTACCAGGAGGCAGACGATCTCCAGGGGCCGCCTGGCGATACAGATTAGATTGTCAGCGTTTACAGCCATGTCGGTAAATGTGGGCATGGGTCTTCCCTCACAATTGCCGGTGATTTCCCGGCTAAACGATCAAAGTGTCCTGAACTGCAATGCACGGACAGGATATTCCAGCCGAAGGTCTCCCTTCAGGAGCCCTGTGATCATCTCCGGATGAAGCTGGAACAGTAATGTTATCTTTGGAATATTTTGCATGGCTGGATTTGGAGCAATGCGGCAAAGGCATCTTGCCGCCTCCTTTTGATATACTTCCGGATGCATCGTTATATCATATGTTTGGCTGCTCTCTTTGTTGCCCGGCGGCGCGGTGCGAGGTTTGATCACGGAAAAAACAGCGGCTGGTGCACATTTAATTCCAGCTTGGCCGCCGGGCATGGGTGCAGTCTAACGGGTGCAAGTCCGGGATAACAAGAAAGGGCTTCTGGCTAACCCTCCAGAGCCCGATCCTGTTAATATTCCTATCCAATGCGGAAATTGGACATCTTCGCAATTAACTCTCTTCTCCCGGGCCTCCTGCTTTAGCGGGGGGCCAGGAATAGCTGTGTAATGAGGTAGCCCCGCCCCGGTTGGTAAATTATACCGATCCCTGTCCTGCTATAGCGGGAATCCACGATCTTGTTCCGGTGCCCGGAACTGTTCATGAAAGCATCAAAAATCGCCTTGATGCTGCCGCCCACGCCTATGTTTTCTGCAGCCAGGGAAAATTTGACTCCCGCATTTTTGAGCATCTCTCCGGAGCTGCCGTAGGTGGGTGATGCATGGGCAAAGTAATTCAAATCGATCATCTCCTGGCTCTTCAGCCGGGCCAGGTAAATAAGCTGCGCATCAAGTTGTAGTGGAGCCAGGCCCCGGCTCACTCTTTCGCTGTTCACCAGGTTGAAAAGTTGCTGTTCCTGCGGGTTCGGGGCTGCTGTTTCACCATCCGCAGGGGGAGGCGGTTCGTGCGACGTCGGCGGGGGAACTGCAGGGATCTCCGGTTCTTTCGGGGGTGCCGCAGGGGTCGGTGGCAAGGGGGGATCAACAGAGGGCGCAGCCGGTATGTAGCTATAGAAGCGCCAGCCGCTCGACCGGGCCAGGCCGTGGGAACTTCCGCTGTAGCCGTATGCCTGTTGTGGCAGCGGTGAAACAGGATCTGTGAGGGCAGGCAGTGCAGGGTCGGGTTTCACAGGATCAACCTGTTTACCAGGGCTGGAAGGGAGGGGATAGAAAATTGTTGGACTGCCCTGTTCCAGCGGCTGTGAACGGGAGGTGCCGTAACAGGCTGTGGTTTCCCCTGTAGAGCGGGCAATGTAAGCCCCGGCAGCGGGGGGAAAGAGCAGC
Organism: uncultured Syntrophomonadaceae bacterium; assembly: GCA_964464625.1. GTDB lineage: Bacteria > Bacillota > Dethiobacteria > DTU022 > DTU022 > JAAZIN01. The sequence goes on along the minus strand of CAYXKD010000021.1, from coordinate 14,224 downwards.
GTTGCTATTAAAAACAAGGTTAGCAGGTAAAGGGGAAGATATTTTCTGGACTGTAACGTTCGGATCATCGGTTATCCTCCTTCAAAATGTTATTCTTTCTTAATAATTAACGGGGTAGGATGTTTATGTCAACCTGGAGGATTTGCCATCAGAACTGACCTGTTGACTCTGGTAGTGCGGCTTTAATAAAAAACTTTAACATTTGGGATATCTCAACCACCTGGTTTTTTGTGGAGGCCCATGCGCTCCCAGAGTCTTTTCAGGCTCCAGCTTTCAGCTGCCCTGGCGGTTAACATCTCATTTTTTTCGCGGAGTTTTTCGATGGCGTAGTGCTGTTCGCGAATATGTGCCTCCAGCCGGGCGATTGTTTTTTCTTTCTCCTGCATGATCCTCTCAATTTGCCGGCGCTCCTTTTGTAATTCCTGCAGTTCATCGAGGTAGCGCCTTCGTTCAGCTTCTCTGGCTCTACTGCCCTGTTCAATTTTTTTCTTCATGGTCCCGATAATCTGATCAAAATGCAGCTGAAGTTTCTTCAGTTCGCTATCTTTGTCATCCAGATCCCGGCGCAGCTGTCGCATATTTTTCTCACTCTGCTGGGATAGGAGGAACATCTCTCTGCCCCTGCTCTTAGCCTCTTTCTCCAGGCGGGCTTTTTCTGTTGAAAGATCGGAGAGGCGGCCGATGAGCTTACCGGAATACCGGTGCAGCTTGCTGAAGTCACTGTCCAGATTGTCTTCCTCTTTCGGCAAGAGGTCGGAAAGGGGAGTGCCGGCGGCTGTTCCGCCGCCTTCCAGGGGGATCCAGTAGTTGAGGGGGACCCCCTCGGCGTTGAACGACTTGGCGCGGATGAGCAGGGGCTTCTCAAGTGACTGCGGCGCAATTTGATCCCACTTGTCGCCGCTGAAACGATAGCGCTGGAGAGTGCCGCCCTCCACCCAGCAAATGAGCAGTTCGCCGGAGTGGTGCGAGAAAAAAGGAAAAGGCGGCCCGGCCATGGCCGAAGAGATCACCGTTTCCTGCTTCCAACCGCCTGTTTTCCAGCCGGGGCCGCCCATGAACCGGTAACAGATAAAATATTTGCTTTCGGAAAAAGTCCGCCAGAGCACATGGATATTTTGTGTTTCATCGATGGCAATGGCGGGATATTCCGAGGGCGTAGCCAGGGAGAGGGGAAAAGCCTTGCTCCAGTGGCTTTTTTCCCGATCAAAATTGCGGTAGTACAGGCCGGACTGCCCGGCGCCGGCGATGCGGTAGACCAGATGCAGGCAATCGCGGTTATCGACGGCCAGGTCCCCGTAGTTTTCCAAAGCACCGCTGCCGAAGTCGATCACCCGCGGCTCCTCCCAGGCGCCGCCCGAGTAACGATGGTGCAGCAGCCACCAGCGCTCCAGGGCGGACTCTACAGCCAGGCAGAGGAAATGTAGTGTGCTCTCTCCCGCGCCGGTGATCAGAAAATGGCTGCATACTTTGCTCTCCTCATGGTAGAACAGGGAGACGGCTTCTTTTTCGCGTTCCGGTGATGGGATCAGGTGATAAAAATTGCCCTGATCCATGATGATCAGATGGAGCAGCTGATCCCTGTCCAGCGCAGCACAGTAACTTTCCCCCCTCTGTGGAAGGGGGCGGGGTTCATCCCAAAATGATCCTGTTCCCCTTTGCAGCAGCAGCTCTCCTGCGGGGCCGGGGCTGATCAGATGCTGTTCGCCGCCGGGAGCCAACAGGTAAGGGGGGTTTTCGAAAAACCGTTCCTGTAAATAAAAGGGCATAGCTGTCACCTGCCTGTTCCGGATTATTTAATCTATATGCCCTGCAGGAGAAATTGAGAAGTAACAGTATTAACAGTGTTTGCCGGGGTTCGGGCACTAATTTTATGCTTATAGCACCGGCAGGCCTGGGATTAACAGCTGTACTGGGGGCGAACTCATCTGGAGGAAAAGGGAGCCGCCGCTTTTCACCTTCCTATGACAGATGCATACAATGTCATTGAGCAGAATCAACGTTTATTGTCAGTGCTCATTTAACACTATGCAAAGGAGGGTTGTCTGATGGGATGCAGTAAAAACCCCGGTTACTCCAGCCTCCAGCGGAAAAAAGGCGGGGAGCTTTACAGCTACCCGGTTCCGGCCGGGTTCAGACCGATGCAGGCGGAACTGGATTCAAGATACGAAGTCGTCTGCATTAAGGCCGAGAAGATTTACGAGCGCTGCAAGCAGGTCGCGACAAATGAGGAAGTGACTGATCTGCGCGGCATCGCCTGCGGGGAGATCGAGGATGTCTGGTGTATTGATGTAGAGCTGGTAATTGACAAACATCATCAGTTCAAATGCGAGAAGGTTGCCGGCACGAACCGCGCCAGGACTTCATTCTGGTATCGTTTCCGCTTCGCCTATATTGACCAGGCGGGGCAGAAATTTTTTACCAGTGAACCGGTCTTTTTTGAAAAGACGGTGATCATGAGCGATCGGATCCGGGATAAAAGGCTTTTTGTCCAGTGCGAAGTTTTTCTCGATTGCTTCGAATGCTTCGTTTCAGGCCCGCAGCAAGTGACCTGTTGTGTCGGTAAAATGATCCTGTTTAACCTGGTGGCCCTGGTTGATCTCAAGATTCCTGCTTTCGGTTTCTGTTGTGAACCAGACGATTGCACCGAGGTGGAGGCGGAATGCCCCGATTATGATCCGTGCTGGCCGCCCTTTCCGCCGCAGCCTTCTATCCCAGTAGAGGAAGAGCCTGAACCACAGGCTATACCTGAGCATGAGTCTCAATCCTGAGCCGATTTTGGCTTTGAGCATCTGGTTACTGCCAAGCCGTTTAAAACTGCCGTTTTGTTTTGCCGGTGCACTGCACCGGTTTTTTTGATCTCCCTTCGGACAGGCCCCCCTGCGTATGGTATAATGAGCGTTAATATGGAGAAGGGGGTAGTGAGGAGTTGGGTCCCAGGGAGATGGTCAGGATAGGTATGCTCGGGATGGGAACGGTGGGGGGCGGCGTTGCCGCCATTATCGAACGTAGCGGAGAGCTGCTGGCGGGAAAGACGGAAATCAGGCCGGTGCTACAGCGGGTGCTGGTGCGGGATATTGCCCGGCCCAGAGCAGTTGAGCTGCCTGCGCAAATCTATACAACCCATCCAGATGAAGTGATCAGGGATCCCTCCATTGATGTTATCGTGGAACTTATGGGCGGGATCGAGCCGGCCCGCACCCTCATCAGCGCAGCGCTACAGGAGGGTAAGGATGTTGTTACCGCCAATAAGGATCTCATGGCGCAGCATGGCCGGGAACTTCTGCAGCTGGCTTGCCGCGCCGGGCGGCACATCTACTATGAAGCCAGTGTCGGCGGGGGCATTCCCCTGATCCGTCCACTGAAGCACTGTCTTGTGGCCAACAGGATTACGCGCATGATCGGGATTATCAATGGTACTACCAACTATATCCTTACCCGGATGTCCCTTGATGATATCGGTTTTGAGGAGGCGCTGGTCAGGGCCCAGGAGCTCGGTTTTGCTGAAGCTGATCCCTCCAGCGATCTTGAAGGAAGGGATGCCGCCTACAAGCTGACCATCCTGGCGGGAATCGCCTTTGGCCGCCCTGTTAGCCCTGATGATATCTCGTTCCAGGGGATTGGCAGTGTCACTGCGGCTGACATTCACTATGCCCGTGAGTTGGGTTATACAATTAAACTCCTTGCTGTGGGGGAGGAAAAATCCGGCGGCCTGGTATTGCGGGTTTATCCGGCGCTTGTTCCGCTAACCCATCCCCTTGCTTCCGTTCATGACGAATTTAACGCCATCTTTATCGAAGGCGATCTTATAGGTGAAGCCATGTTTTACGGGCGTGGCGCCGGTGCTTTGCCAACTGCCAGCGCCGTTGTGGCCGATATTATTGACGCCGTCAGATCACGCCCCGGCCCCGCCGAAATAATGCGCTATTCAGGAGCGGATGAGGAGATAAGGCTGCTGCCTCCCTCAGCTCTGAACTCACGATTTTATGTGCGACTCCTGGCCCGTGACCTGCCCGGTGTTTTCGGCTCCCTGGCTACCGCCTTCGGTGAGGAAGGGGTTAGCCTCGATATGATCATCCAGAAAGGGAGGATCAACGGCACTGCCGAGATCGTCCTGGTAACGCACGATGTCAGCGAAGAGAGCTTTTCCCGTTCTCTGGAAAAAACTTTGAAACTACCGGCAATCCAACCGGACCCGGGCGTCTTCCGTGTCCTGGCCTAGACGGCAAAGTTAGTAAACTTGGTGCCAGGCACCAAGTTTACTAACTGGGTGTATGTGCTGGAGGGAGGTCAGAGGTTGAAGGAGCGTAAAAGCGGGACATGCAGCGCCCGCGTCAGGATTCCCGCCACTAGTGCCAATTTAGGCCCGGGATTTGACGCCATCGGCCTGGCGCTGCAGATATACAATGAACTGACTCTGTCGGTTTCAGCAGGACCCTCCTCCGAAGTGCAGATCAGAGGTGAGGGGGCGGATGAGCTGCCTCAAGACGGAAGTCACCTCTCTCTCAGAGCCGCAAACACCCTATTCGAGGCAGCGGGATTAACCCCTCCCTGCTGGGCGCTGAAGCAGGTTAACCGCATTCCGCTTTCTGCCGGTCTCGGTTCGAGCGCTGCCGCCATTGTGGGTGGAATGGTAGCCGCGAATGAATTTTTAGCCTCCCCCTTCAGCCGGGAGCAGATTCTGGAGCTGGCGGTGCAGATGGAAGGGCATCCCGATAATGTCGCTCCTGCGCTCTACGGCGGCCTGGTTATTAGTTGTCGCGATGGGGACAGGCTGCGGACATATCATCAAACACCTGCTTCCGGGCTTCGCGCACTGCTTTCGGTGCCGGAGATTACCCTGGCTACCTCTGAAGCCCGCCGTATTCTGCCCGAAGAGGTACTGCACAGCGATGCCGTTTTCAATATAGGACGCGCCGCCGCCCTGACTGCCACTCTGCTCGCCGGAGAGGAAGATGTATTGAGCTGGGCCATGGAAGACCGGCTGCACCAGCCTTACCGCTGTCCTCTTATTCCGGGATTGGAAGCGGCTCTTGCAGCGGCCCGACGCGCCGGCTCGTGCGGTGCGGCGATGAGCGGCGCCGGCCCCTCCATTATTGCTCTCTGGTTTGAGCGCGAAGAAGAGGATCCCAGAGAGGCGTCGATTTCTGCTGCTGTTAAATCCGCTTTTGCCGCTTCGGGGATCCGCTGCCGCACTTTTTCAGCCCGCTCTGATCACTATGGCGCCTCCCTGCTTCTCTAGCTCCGGAGAGCATTCATCCCCAAAGCCTCTTGAAAAATTTCCCAGCCAACCGGTGCAGGAATCAAGCCCCTACTGTGGAAAAGAATATTCAATACCCGGCGTATTCATTTATTCATTGCATGGATGAATTTTATCATGCAACTGAAACTATGATGGGAGTGTTGAAGTGAGCGGATTATTTCACCTGCGGCCAACCCGGGCGGAGGTTGATCTCGACAGTATCGGGCATAATGTGAATGAATTTCGCCGGCTGCTCGGCTCCGATGTGCAGATCATGGCGGTGGTCAAAGCAGGCGGCTACGGACACGGTGCTGTGGAGGTGTCCCGGGCGGCTCTCCAGGCGGGTGTCTCTTGCCTGGGGGTGGCTCTTGTTGAAGAAGGGCTGGAACTTCGCCGGGCAGGAATAGAAGCCCCTATTATCCTGCTGGGCTATAGCGGTCCTGACGCTGTACCGCTGCTGTTACGTTACAAGCTGACGCCCACTATCTCCAGCGTGGAGTCAGCCCGGCTTTTCAGCGGCCGCTGCGTGGCTGGAGGCGGGATGCTGCCTGTGCACCTGAAAATTGATACGGGCATGGGCCGGATCGGTGTTCCTCCGGCCGGTGCTGCAGATTTTATTGCTGCCCTTTCAGAGATGCCAGGCCTGAAACTGGAAGGTCTTTTTACCCATCTTTCCTCGGCAGATGAAAACAGCGATGAGGCAAATGCTTACACTGCCGGGCAGCTGCAGCTTTTTGACGGTATCATTGCTGCCGCCCGGGAGCGGGGAATAGCTTTTCCTCTTTGCCATGCCGCCAACAGCGCCGCCGCTTTAAGGTTTCCACAATCCCGCTATAACCTGATCCGCCTGGGGATCTCGCTTTACGGCTGTTATCCTGCGCCCTGGATGAAAAGGGAATCGACTGTCAGGCTGCGCCCGGCAATGTCTCTGAAAAGCAAAATTGTCTTCCTGAAAGAGGTTCCTCCGCAAAGAATGCTCAGTTACGGACGGACTTACTGTACACAAGCAAACTCCGCTATTGCCACGGTTCCCATCGGCTATGCCGACGGATATAATCGCCGCCTTTCCGGCTGCGGTGAGGTGCTGGTGCGTGGCCGGCGGGCCCCTCTTGCCGGGCGCATCTGTATGGATCAGATCATGGTCGATGTGACCCATATTAAGGGTGCAGCTAAGGGTGATGAGGTTGTTCTTTATGGAAACCAGGGTCCCGGGTGTATAACTGTTGAAGAGGTTGCGCAGCTTTTGGGGACAATTAATTATGAACTACTCTGCAATGTGGGTGGAAGGGTACCCCGTCTTTACTTGAGAGAGGGGCGCCCCGCCGGAGAATGCCCAACATCGGGCGGCGGGGCAGGTTGAACTTCTTTTATCGGAGCATGCTGCATAACTATTAAACGGAACCGTATAATAGCTCATATGGAAACAATGCGGCTTGTTTGTTATTACTAATGAAGGGGGTAACTGGCAATATGGTGGAAACAAAAAGGATCATGATTAGCCTGCCGCAAAACCTCTTGACAGAAGTGGACGGGATTGTGGCCCTGGAAAATAGAACGCGCAGTGAATTTATCCGTGAAGCGATGAAGTTATATCTGCAGGAGCGGAAAAAACGGCAGATCCGCGAACGGATGCAGAGAGGCTACCTCGATATGGCCAGGATCAACCTGGCGCTTTCCAAAGAAGCTATTTATGCTGAAAGTGAGGCTGGCAGGATTATAGAAGAACTGGTCAGTGGAGAGTGAAGCCGGTGGAAGTTAAACGAGGCTCTATTTATTTTGCTGACTTGAGCCCCGTAGTTGGTTCCGAACAGGGCGGGGTGCGACCTGTGCTGGTGATACAAAATGATATAGGCAATCGCTACAGCCCCACAGTAATTGTTGCCGCCATCACTTCGCAAATCGACAAAGCCAGACTGCCTACCCATGTAGAGATAAGCGCGTCGGGCTACGATTTGGATAGGGATTCAGTGGTGTTGCTAGAGCAGCTCCGGACAATTGACAAACAACGTCTCCAGAAAAAAGTCACCGGGCTCGATGAACAGATCATGTTAAAAATTGACGAGGCGCTGAGAATCAGCCTCGGCCTTATAGAATTTTAGTTCCATTTGTAAGGTTAAACTCTTTAGACCGGCGATGAGGATATGTCCCCGGTGTTTTTGTCATTCTGCTGGCCTATTCATGCCACAAGGCAAACCGGGTTGCCCTCAAAATCCACCTCTTTTGCCGGGGCGTTTGAGTTATCCACGGTAAACAGGAGGATGGCTGTTGACCAAAACGGCACCGCGAAAACCGATAATTGGGATTACTGTTAGCCGGAATTATGACAGCCGCCAGCTCTGGCTGCCCTATGCTTACAGCCGCAGAATCGAAGAGGCCGGTGCCCTCCCTCTCCTTATTCCACCTATGGATCCTGCAGCAGCGGTTTCCCTTGCCGGCTCTCTCCATGGGCTTCTGCTCAGCGGCGGCGGTGATGTGTCTCCTTTCTACTATGGGGAAGAACCGCAGCCCGGCCTTGACGAAGTTGATGCGCAGCGCGACGCCTGGGAATTCGCCCTGGTGCGGGCGGCGATACTGGGTGAGCTGCCCCTCCTGGGCATCTGTCGCGGCTTGCAGATACTAAATGTCATCCTGGGCGGCACCCTGATTCAGGATCTGTCCGGGCCGGACTTTCTGCAGCACCGGCAGAAGGCGCCCCGCAGCCACCCCTCGCACACTGTGGAGATCCACCGTCATACCCGCCTGGCACACATCCTTGGGGCGGGACATCTCGCTGTGAACAGCTTTCATCACCAGGCACCCGCAGTTGTTGCGACGGGTCTAAAAAAAACGGCCACCGCTCCTGACGGGGTTATCGAAGCTCTGGAGGATGGGGAACACCGCTTTCTCCTGGGGGTGCAGTGGCATCCCGAATCCCTGCATCACCCTGCATCGACATCTCTCTTCCGGGCTTTTGTCAACGCAGCGGCAGCTGTTCTTTAACTATGATGGCGCAGCCACCACCGCTCCGTGAAAAGGGTTTTTAGCGGGCTCCAGAGCCTGCTCAACGGAAAGGGTTGAAAATCTATTACCTCTTTGTAGAAATTGCCTGCTAAGGGGAGAGCTCCTCTACCTGTATCTATAATCAGTCCGGCAAATCCGCTGTAAGCGCTGTCAGCTTTTTCCCCCCTCATCATGCGGCTGATATTGGTGGCTGCGACAAGAGACTGCAGGTGAGCCACCGCCCCCATTCTGGGTAGCGTTTCGCCGGAGGGGCTGCGCACATCCGTAACATCTCCAGCGGCAAAGATGGAATCATCATTCTGCAGCAACATGCTGTTTCTCTCCACCTCCAGCCAGCCTTCCTTCCCGGCCAGCCCGCTTTCCCTGATGAAAGGCGGGGGCGCTGCAGCAGCGTAATAGAGTAAAAGATCAAAGGGGAAGCTGCCACCACCCTCCTCCAGAAAAATCATCTTGTTGTCGGGATCGATATGACTGATCCTGGCCCCGGGATGCAGGCGGATGCTTCTATTGAGCAGCAGCCCGGCAACTGCCCGGGATGCTTTTTTACCGAGCAAATTTAGCGGGGCCGGCTCAGGGGTATAGATGGTGATATTCACATCCCGGCTGCGCTCCCGCTGGAAAAACCAGTTTTCAAGCAACAGGGCATATTCGTACGGTCCACAGGGACACTTAACCTGCCTGGAGGCAACAATGATTGCGATCTCGCTGCCCTTAAAATGCGGCAGTAAGGCGCGAATTTTTTCAGCGCCCTCAGGGCTTTGCAGATCCACACCCACCTCTGCCGCTCCCGGTGGATGCACCCGGTAAGGCACCGCCCCGGCGGTGATAAGAAGCAGATCATAGCTCAATTCTTCCCTGGCGGTGTGGATTATTTTTCCTGCAGGATCAATTTTATGCACCTCACCGGGGCTCAGTTCCACTCCATGCCGGCCAAGCGAAGAGCGGTTTCGGGAAAAATGAGCCCTTTCTCTCTTCCCCAGGGCATAAAGGGGAAGAGCCGCTGAATTTATGAGCACCCCTTCCTTTTCAATAAGGATTACCCGGTGCTCTGCTCCCAGCTGTTTTCCTAGCGAGCGTGCTGCTGGAGCCCCGGCGGTGCCTCCACCCAGAATCACCACGGTGCCTACTGAATATCACCTCTTTGAACGTTTTCATTTTATTATCCCCTTAGCGGGGCGCGTTATAAGGAGAAATATTCAGGAGAGTTTCCTCCATCAATGGGGGAGCCTTGCAAGTGAATAATTGGATTGAAAGAAGGAGCAGAGCATAGTATAGTAATCAGGGCAGGCGAGGATTATTTACATGAAGTTAATTGATAGGGCCCTGATAAGAATTGTAGCCGGCAGCAGGGATATAAACCTGCCGCAGGAAAGGCTGCGTCTCGGTTATATAGGAGGTTGGGTCAGCATTGCCGGCAACGCCGTGCTGGCTTTGCTGAAATTTGTCGTTGCCATTACTTCCGGCAGCGTCTCCATGCTGGCCAATGCGGCACATACTGCCTCCGATATAATCACTTCTGTCGTGGTGGTCATCGGCTTTAAAATATCGAGCAAGGGGCCGGATCAGAAACATCCTCACGGCCACGGGCGCGTAGAATACCTTGTTGGATTAGCCGTAGCCCTGGCTTTGATCGGTGTGGGTGTGGGTTTCATCTGGGATGCTTTCAGGCGCCTTACCGGGGGCATAACCCCGCATCCAGGCCTGGCAGCCATCATCGTGGCTTCGGGATCGATCCTGATCAAAGAGCTGATGTACCGTTTTGCCGGCAGTCTCGGAAGGCTCATCGGCTCGGAGGCGCTCATCGCAGATGCCTGGCACCACCGCAGCGATGCTCTTACCTCTACCCTTGTCCTTATTGCGGTGGGCGGCAGTTACCTGGGTATGGGCTGGATCGATCCGGTCATCGCCTTTATCGTGGCCGGTTTTATTATTTACACCGGCGGGGAAATAGCTTATCATGCCTGCAACAAGATTATCGGGGTATCCCCTCCCCCCGATTTTCTTCTCAGTATAGAAAAAGAGGCGCTTTCTGTGGAGGGAGTCCTCGATGTTTATGACCTGGAGGTTCACGATTACGGCATGCACAAGTCTGTGACAATGCATATCAGGGTGCCTGACAGCATTAGCCTGCACCGGGCGCACGAGATTACGCACCTGGTGCAGAAACGGCTTGAGGAGAAATTTAACTGCAAGGCCATCGTGCACCCCGACCCGCTGACTGATTAAGGGGTCCCTTCTCTACCATTAACATCCTCTAATCTCCTCTGTTTTGCACTGCCCTACCTTCCCTTTACACTTCACACTCTCCTGGCGCTGTATGGCATTGTTATCCTTCTCGCTTTCCTTTCGCACTTTAAAGATCGCTGCTGTTAAGGTATAATGCAGTTAAATTTCCTTTACTGAAATAAATTGCGCATACCTTTCGGGCTTGCGGATAAGAAGAGGAGGTTTTATAGATGGCTGCTGATCCGGGTATTGAAAAGGAATTGGATGAACTGTGCATTTTGGCCTCCCTCTACTTGAGCCCTGCTGAAAAAGAGCAGATTGCCCGCCGCTTAAATGCTGTGATCAAGATGCTCAGCAAGATCGGAGAGGTTAACACAGCGGGTGTAGAGCCTGCTGTCCATCCGGCAGCGCTGAAGGTCCGTTTCCGGGAAGATGAGGTGCAGCCTTCACTTCCCCGGGAATTTGTGTTTAAAAACACTATTCACCGGAGTGAAGATCATTTTTGCGTCCCCCGTATTGCCGGAGATAAGCCTGACTAAAAACAACCCTTCTGAAAAGGGTAAATCGTTATAAGGAGCAGTTCGATGAATCTTTTTGAGATGACAGCTCTGGAATTAAGCCGGTTGCTGCAGGAAAATAAGGTCAGTGCTGTGGAGGTTGCACAAAGTTTTATAGAGCGTGCTGAAGAGGTGGAGTCGCAGGTCAGCGCTTATATAACCCTGACTCCCGAAGTTGCACTTGCCGCAGCTGAGGCGGTGGATAAAAAGAGGGGCAGCGGTGAAAAACTGCACCCCCTGGCTGGAATCCCTTTGGCAGTAAAAGACAATATCTGCACAGGCGGCATTCCCACAACCTGCGCCTCGCATTTTCTTGAGAACTATGTACCCCCGCAAGATGCGTTTGTGGTCAATAAAGCCCGCTCCACAGGTATGCCCCTTCTGGGCAAGACCAACCTTGACGAATTCGCCATGGGGTCCTCTACTGAGAACTCCGCTTTTTTCCCCACCAGCAACCCCTGGGATCTGGAACGGGTCCCCGGAGGCTCCAGCGGCGGTTCCGCTGCGGCTGTCTCCGCCGGGATGGCGCCGCTGGCGCTGGGCTCGGACACGGGGGGATCGGTGCGCCAGCCAGCCGCTTTCTGCGGCCTGGTAGGTTTGCGTCCCACCTACGGGCGGGTTTCCCGCGCGGGAATGATTGCCCTGGCTTCATCGCTGGACCAGGTGGGACTGCTGGCCCTGACTGCCGCCGATGCTGCGCTGCTGTTGGAGCTCATTGCCGGGCCGGATAAGGCCGATGCCACCTCATCGGCTGAAGAGGTTCCAGGCTACGCGGCTTCGCTGGAGAAAGGAATCAAAGGGCTGCGGGTGGCTCTGGTGAAAGAGAGCATACCTGCCGGTTTTGATCCGGAGGTTCTTGCCTCTGTTCACAAAGCCGCTAAAATCCTTTCAGAAAAGGGAGCAGTGGTGGAAGAGACTACCCTGCCGCATATGGAGCACAGCCTGGAAGCATATCATATCATCTGCGCCGCCGAGGCCGCCTCCAACCTGGGCCGCTACGACGGGCTGAGATATGGTCGCAGCGCAGAGGGGGAAAATGTGACTGAAATGTACAGTCGTTCGCGGGGTGAAGGGTTCGGGCCAGAAGTAAAAAGGCGTATTCTGCTGGGAACACATATTTTGCGTGAAAGCCTTTATGATTCCTACTATGTAAAGGCAATGCGCCTGCGTACACTAATCTGTCGCGATTACCAGTCTGCTTTTGAACGCTTTGATCTGCTGCTTGGGGCGGTTACACCGACGACTGCTTTCAAGCTGGGAGAGAAGATAGATGATCCTGTGGCCATGTACCATGTTGATATCTGCATTTTACCGGGGCCCCTGGCCGGGGTGCCCGCCATCTCTGTTCCCTGCGGCTTTGACAGGGGCGGCCTGCCCACCGGGGTGCAGCTAACGGCAGCACCTTTCCGGGAAGAGCTCCTTTTCCGGGCAGCCCATCTTTTGGAGCAAAGCTGTGGCCCGGCGCCGCTGCGTCCGCAGTTTCCGCCGGTCCGGCTTTAGCAAGTCCTGGAGGGAGGTTTTTCAATGGAATATGAAGCTGTCATCGGTCTTGAGATTCATGTTGAATTACAGACCCGGTCAAAAATATTCTGCGGATGCAGCACTGCCTTCGGAGCGGAGCCCAATAGCAACTGTTGCCCGGGCTGCCTGGGGCTTCCCGGAACCCTGCCGGTGTTGAACCGCCGTGCCGTAGAGTATGCCCTTCGGGCCGCCCTGGCCCTGAACTGCCGGGTGCAGGAGAAAAGTGTATTTGCCAGAAAAAACTATTTTTATCCGGACCTTCCCAAGGCATACCAGATTTCACAGGATGAAGAACCACTGGCCTGGGGGGGCTACCTTGAAGTAGATTTCCCCGGAGGGAATCGCCGGATCAACCTGCATCGCATTCATATCGAGGAGGAGGCAGGCAAGCTGATCCATGCAGGGGATTCCATTTTAAGCGCCTCCTATTCCCTGGTCGACTACAACAGGGCCGGGGTGCCCCTGCTGGAAATTGTTACTGAGCCGGAGATCTCCACAGGAGAGGAAGCCCGGTTTTTTCTTGAGGAGCTGCGAACACTGCTGCTTTATACAGGAGTATCCGACGTAAAGATGGAGGAGGGCTCCATGCGTTGCGATGCCAACATTTCGCTGCGCCCGGCCGGCTCAAGGGAGTTGGGCATCCGGACGGAGGTCAAGAACTTGAATTCATTCCGGGCGGTGGAGCAGGCTTTGAATTATGAGGCAGACAGGCAGGCGGAGGTTCTACGGAGCGGTGGCGAAATAGTCCAGGCTACCTGCCACTGGGATGACGCCCGCAGAGTTACCGTGATCATGCGTAAAAAAGAGGGGACTGCCGATTACCGCTATTTTCCCGAACCGGATCTGCCGCCTCTCATTCTTGACCCTTCACTTATAGAAGCTGTGGGGGAGCAGCTCCCTGAACTGCCGCGGCAAAGGCGGCAGCGCCTGTGGGAAAGTTACGATCTTTCTCCTGAAGAGGCATCCCTGCTAACGGGAGTCCGTGAGCTGGCCGATTTTTTTGAGGCGGCGGCAGAAGATTATCATGACTACCAGAACCTGGTAAAATGGGTCCAGGGTGATCTGGTCTATCAGCTGCGCGAAAGCGGTAAAAAGGCCGATGAATTTGCCCCGGCAATGCTGGTGGAACTGCTTGAACTGCTCGACGCAGGGGAGATTAACCGCCCTGTGGCCAAGGAGCTTCTGGCGGAGACGGTAAAAAGCGGCGCCTCCCCGCGAAAGCTGGTCCGGCAGCGGGGCCTCGGCAAAATCTCGGGTGATGAAACGCTGGCACCACTGGTGGAACAGGTTATCGCTGAAAACCCTGACGCTGCGGAAAACTTTCGCAAAGGTAAAAAGAAAGCGCTGGCCTTCCTGGTGGGCAAAGTCATGGCCCTGACAAAAGGCCGCGCCGATCCCCAGGAGCTAAACCGCCTTTTCAGGGAAAAACTTTAGCACATTAGCAAAGGCGGCCTGGGCCGCCTTTGCATTCTGAAATAAAGTGGCGTTTCAAGGGGACATTAAACCCTGCCGGACCCCGGGAATGCCCCCTGCTACTCTTCCAGCAGCTCCATCCGGCGGCGGCGCTGCTCCTCAATAGAAAGATCTTTGCGCAGGATTTTCCCCACCATTGTTTTCGGTAACTCGCTGCGGAATTCCACCTGGCGGGGCACCTTGTACTTTATCAGCCTGGCTTTGCAAA
>CAYXKD010000020.1:2966-30710 GCA_964464625.1 uncultured Syntrophomonadaceae bacterium | reverse complement strand
TTAAAATTGTTTTTCTGGAATGAGGAATTTTACCCGCTAGGTATTGACACAGTGTGCAGAATGTGAAAATTGCCTTACAGTGGCAACTATGCTATACTACCGAAGGATAATTTAATTACACACGCCTTCGGAGCCCGGACCGGGTCGGCCTGTTGCAGGCTGCGGAAAGGGCTGTGAGGAAGTGCGGTGGATAAACCAAAGGAGGAATTTGCTTGGCTATTGTAACTATGAAACAGCTGCTCGAAGCGGGGGTTCACTTTGGGCATCAAACGCGCCGCTGGAACCCAAAAATGAAGAATTATATCTTTACAGAGCGTAATGGCATCTATATCATTGACCTGCAGAAAACAGTGAAGCTTATGGATGTGGCCTATAACTTTGTACGCGATATTGCTGCAAGGGGAGGTCACATTGTTTTTGTAGGCACAAAAAAACAGGCCCAGGAATCGATCCGGCTGGAGACTGAAAGATGCGGGATGCATTATGTGAATCAGCGCTGGCTGGGAGGGATGCTGACAAATTTTCAGACGATCAGCCGGCGGATAGAGCGGTTGCATAATTTGGAGAAGATGGAAGCCGACGGTACATTCGAGCTACTTCCTAAAAAAGAGGTTCTTATCCTGAAACACGAGCATGCGAAGTTGCTCAAGTTTCTCGGCGGGATCAGGGATTTGAAAGCGCTGCCCGATGCCGTCTATGTTGTGGATCCGCGCAAAGAGAGGATTGCTGTTGCCGAAGCGCGCAAGCTGGGCATACCCATCATCGCCATCGTCGATACAAATTGTGATCCCGACGAGATTGACTACATCATACCAGGGAACGACGATGCTATCAGAGCGATCAAGCTCATCACCTCACTCATGTCAGATGCCGTTGTTGAGGGCCGGCACATTCTGGAGTCGGAACAGGCTGAGGCTGCAGAAGGGGGTACGGAAGGCCCCAAAGACGGCCTTGCAGCTGATGAGGCAGCCGGACCGGGAGAGGCAAGAAAGGATAGCACCGTTATCGAACCTTCAAAGCGGACTGCCCGTTAATGTCAAAGGAGGGTACGGGAATGCAAATTGATGCAAAAACAGTAAAGGCCTTGCGCGAAAAAACAGGAGCCGGAATGATGGATTGCAAGAAAGCACTTCAGGAAGCCGGTGGTGATGAAGAGAAAGCTGTTGTGATCTTGCGCGAAAAGGGCCTTGCCGCTGCGGCACGTCGAGCGGGGCGCGTTGCGGCGCAAGGGGTTGTCGATTCATATATCCACCTTGGGGGCAAGGTGGGAGTGCTTGTTGAAGTTAACTGCGAAACCGATTTTGTAGCACGCAATGAACAGTTCCGTGAATTTACCCGCAACATCTGCCTGCAGGTGGCAGCCTCCAATCCTCAATACATAGAGAAGGCTCATGTCCCCGGGGAGGTGCTGGAGAAAGAGCGCGCCGTACTGCGCGGTCAGGCGCTTCGCGAAGGTAAACCGGAAAAAATAGTGGAACGCATTGTTGAGGGGCGCATATCTAAATATTACCAGGAGAACTGCCTCCTTGAACAGCCATTTGTCAAGGACCCTGATCAATCGGTTCAAGATCTGCTTAACGAGTTAATTGCCAGGATCGGTGAAAACATCGTTATCCGGCGTTTCAGCCGCTTTGCCGTGGGCGAAGAGGCGGCTGAGACATTATCATCTTCGGAGGGCGATTCCGATGAGTAAAAGAACACCTAAGGTGTTCTTTTTTCTAACTGAAAAAGGATTGCAGCCAAAAGCTGTCGAATAGATTTGGGGGGTTGCAGAGTGGAAAGACCTGCCTATAAAAGGGTAGTTTTAAAGTTGAGCGGCGAGGCGCTGTCCGGAGAAAAAGGCTTCGGCATCGACCAGGATGTTCTGGAAAGCATTGCCGACCAGCTTAAAGAGCTTGTCTCTTCGGGTGTAGAGATTGCCATTGTCGTGGGTGGGGGCAATATCTGGAGGGGCGCCGCTGCGGAGCAAGCAGGTATGGACCGGGCTACAGCCGATTATATGGGCATGCTGGCTACGGTGATCAATGCCATGGCGCTGCAGGATGCCCTTGAGCGAAACAATGTTGATACGCGTGTCCAATCTGCTCTGGAGATGCGCCAAGTAGCTGAACCGTATATTCGCAGGCGGGCTTTGAGACACCTCGAAAAAGGGCGCGTTGTCATCTTTGCCGGGGGCACAGGAAACCCTTATTTTTCAACGGATACCACCGCTGCTTTGCGCGCTGCAGAGATCGAAGCCGAGGTAATCCTGCTTGCAAAGGGGAAGGTGGATGCCGTTTACGATGCCGATCCCCTGCAATACCCTGATGCCAGCCGCTTCACAGAATTGAGCTATTTAGAGGTGATCAAACGCGGCCTGGGGGTGATGGATAAAACCGCCGCCTCGCTGTGCATGGACAACCAGATCGAGCTGGTCGTATTCGGCCTGAATGCCGGGAATATAAAAAGAGCGATTATGGGAGAAAAAATAGGAACCTTAATTAAAGGTGGTTAGATATGGTTGAGGATATCTATGTCGAAACCGATGAGCGCATGGAGAAGGTTATCGCCTCTTTCCAGCGGGAGCTTGCTACATTGCGGGCTGGACGGGCAACTCCTTCTTTGCTGGATCGCATTGAGGTAAACTACTATGACACACCTACGCCGCTTATCCAGCTGGCCGGGATAACCGCCCCGGAACCGCGTCTTCTTGTGATCCAGCCCTGGGATAAGTCTTCCATGGGGAATATCGAAAAGGCCATTTTAAAGTCTGATCTGGGGCTTACTCCCATCAATGACGGCAATGTGATCAGGCTGCAAATTCCCCAGCTAACTGAGGAGAGGCGCCGTGACCTGGTCAAACATGTTCGGAAAAAGGCGGAAGAGAGCCGGGTGGGCATCCGGAACATACGCCGTGAAGCCAATGATTCCCTTAAACAAATGGAAAAATCAGGCGATATATCCGAAGACAGCTGGAGAAGGGCCCAGGATGAGGTCCAGGATCTGACCGATGCTAAGATCGTCCGGATCGATGAGCTCCTCCAGTTGAAAGAAAAAGAAATTTTGGAAGTGTAAGAGCTGACGGGATGTTTTCCCCAAACCCGGAAGCCGGCAGTTTTTGATGCGGCTCTTCCTTGCGCAGGGGGAGCCGCTGACACTAAAAAAGAGAAAAATCCAATCAGGGAGAGGCCCGGACAATGGTATTAACACAACAGGAAGAGGCTGTCCTGAGCCGGATCAACCGCAATAGGATTCCCGGCCATGTAGCCATGATCATGGACGGTAACGGGCGCTGGGCCAGGGAAAGGGGCCTTCCCCGCTCCGCCGGCCACCGCCAGGGAGTGGAGACGGTACGGGAAGTGGTCCGATTCAGCAATTATTTAGGGATAAAGGCGCTTACCCTTTTCGCTTTCTCCACTGAAAACTGGCGCCGTCCGGCACAGGAGATTAACTTTTTAATGAGCTTGCCGGAACAATATTTGCAATCAGAGCTGCCTGAACTCATTAAAAACAATGTAAAGGTAAGGTTGATGGGTGATGAAAAAAGGCTGCCCGGACAGGTGAGAAGGGCCATTGCCAAAGGGATGGAGGCAACAGGTGAAAACAGCGGGATGATCCTCAACTTCGCCCTTAATTACGGCGCCAGGATGGAGATAGTCAGGGCGGTGCAGGCGATGCTCACCGATCTGAAGCAGGGGAAAATCAAGGCTGAAGTGAGTGAAAAATCTTTTGCCGCCTATCTCTACACCGCCGGACTTCCCGATCCTGATCTGCTTATCCGAACGGGCGGCGAATACAGGATCAGCAATTTTTTACTCTGGCAGCTGGCCTACAGCGAGCTCTGGTTCACTCCACTTTACTGGCCAGATTTTGGGAAGATCCACCTGCTTGAGGCAATAAAGGATTTTCAGCAGCGTGAGCGCCGTTTCGGAAAAATCCCCAAAGTGTAGAGGTGAAATAGCTTGCTCCACCTGCGCATTCTATCAGCTCTTATCGGGATTCCTGTTATACTCATCCTGGTATGCCTTGGAGGTCCTTATTACGCCTTTTTTATTCTTATTGTAGCGAATTTGGGAATGCGTGAATATACGGCTATGCTGAAGAGCAAAGGTTACCACCTGCCTTCTTATCTTGGTTACGCCGGAGTAACCTTTTTCCTGGTAATGCTTTACCTGGGATTAGTGCTGGAGCTGGAACTTGCTTTAACGGCAATGATCTTTATTATGATGGTGCTTGGCATCTATCTTTTAATCTACTTTGAACAGACAGATATCCAGGAATCATCGCAGATTCTCTGGGGTATAATCTATCTTGGAGGTTTTGGAGGTTACATGATCCTGCTGCGGCAGTTGCCGCAGGGGCTTACATATACAATCCTCCTTTTTTTGGGTGTATGGGCAAATGATTCTTTCGCCTACTTCATCGGGTTAAAATGGGGGAGGAGGCCCCTGGCGCCGGTAATCAGTCCCAAGAAATCTGTTGAAGGCGCCTTTGCCGGAGTTACTCTTACCACCTTGCTCTCTCTTATTGCTGCTTTCTTTTTTCCCATCTGGATGGGGCTTACCCCTTGGAAAGCGGCTTTGCTCGGGATGGCCATCGCTGTTTTTGCCCAGCTGGGTGACCTCCTTGAGTCGGCGATGAAGCGGCAGTTTGAAGTGAAGGATGCGGGCCAGTTAATTCCGGGGCATGGAGGAATTCTGGATCGTTTTGACAGTCTCCTCTTTACAGCACCTATGGTCTATTACTTTTTTATGCTAACATGTTGAAATTTAGGGATTAGAATATAGCTACCGGGGTGAAAAAAGGGATGGCTAAAAACATTGCACTGTTGGGATCAACAGGTTCTATAGGCCGCCAGACCCTCGAAGTCATTGAAAATCTGGGCGTCAGCTACCGTGTTGTCGCCCTGGCGGCCGGGAGCAATGTGGAACTGCTGGAGCAACAGGTACGCCGTTTCAGACCGGAGCTGGCAGTTCTAAATGATCCCGCCGCCGCCGCCAGGCTGGAGCGTTCCCTCAAGGGGCTGCATTGCCGGGTCGAGGCGGGTCCCGGGGGGCTTGTCAAAGCAGCGCGGTGGCCTTCAGCTGACCTTGTTGTGAGCGCCCTTGTGGGATTTAGCGGTTTTATCCCTACCCTGGAAGCCCTTCAAGCAGGGAAAAGGGTTGCCCTGGCAAACAAAGAGGCGCTTGTGGTCGGCGGAGAACTGCTGGCCCGGAGGGGGCTTCTCAATCCGGATCAGATCCTCCCTATAGACAGCGAGCATTCCGCCATCCGGCAATCCCTGGGCGGCGCTTCTATTTCACAGGTACAGCGGATCTGGTTGACCGCCTCCGGGGGGCCCTTCAGGGGCTGGACAGAGGATCAACTTCTCCGGGTAACGCCTGCTGAGGCGCTAGCCCATCCCAACTGGAGAATGGGACCGAAAATTACCGTTGATTCGGCGACGTTGATGAACAAGGGATTCGAAGTGATCGAGGCCTGCTGGCTCTTTGGACTGCCCCTTGATCAGATCAAGGTGGTCATCCATCCGCAGAGCATTGTTCACTCTGCCGTTGAATTTGTCGATGGTTCGGTCATCGCGCAAATGGGGCCGCCCGATATGCGCCTGCCAATTCAATATGCCTTATGCTATCCCGAAAGGGTGGATAATCCCTGGCCGCGTCTAAATTTATTTGACTTGAACCTTTCTTTTGAGGAACCGGACAGGGCGCGCTTTCCCTCTCTTGAGCTGGCTTTCAGGGCCAAAAAAGAAGGCGGGACAATGGCCGCCTGCCTTAATGCGGCCAACGAGGTGGCTGTGGAACATTTTCTGAAAGGCCTGATTCCCTTTACGGATATCCCGCGCCTCATCGAGAGTGTTATGAACGCACATACTGTTATGGAGAAACCGGAAGTAGAGGATCTTGAAAAAGCAGATCTGTGGGCCCGCCGCAGCGCTGTGGAGCAGATTGCTCGGCTTACGGAGAGGAGTTGAAAATATTTTGAAAACATTCGTTGCTTCAATTATAATTTTCGGGATCCTGGTATTCGTTCATGAGGTGGGTCACTTTATAGCCGCCCGCTTGAACGGGATCAAGGTGCTTGAGCTGGCCATAGGTTTCGGGCCCAAAATATACGGCTGGCATAGAAAGGGGACCGATTATTCCCTGCGGATTTTCCCTCTGGGCGGGTTTTGCCGGATGTTCGGCGACACTCCCGAGGAGATGAATGAGCCGGGAAGCTTCAACAGCAAGTCTCCGGTCCGCAGAGCCTCCGTTTTGGTTGCAGGATCGGTGATGAACCTGCTGCTTGCGCTGCTGTTGTTCTTCATAATATTTTTCTTTTTTACGGGCGTTCAGCAGCTGGACAGCTCCATTATCGGCGCCGTCATCCCCGGGACGCCGGCAGAAAGTGCAGGTTTGATGGATGGTGATGAAATTACCGCCATAAATGGCGAGCCTGTGGCCGAATGGATGGATGTAGTTCACTCCATAGAGAGACACGCCGGTGAAGAGCTTATACTGGTTGTCAAACGCCAGGAGATCATCAGCGAGATTCACGTCATTGCCGAAGCGGACCCGGAAAGCGGCAAGGGGAAGATCGGTATAGCTCCGCTGATAAAAAAATACCAGTTTGCTGGTTCTTTGGCAAACAGCTTCGGTTTTTTTGGAATGATCATCTCCTCCCTTTATCAAGTTATCACCGGACAGGCGCCTCTTGATCTTGTCGGTCCCGTGGGGATAGTGATCACTATAGGCGAAGCTGCCCAGACCGGTTTTGTTTACCTGATCCAGTTGACGGGGCTGATCAGTCTCAGCCTGGGACTGGTGAACCTGCTGCCCATACCTGCTCTTGACGGTGGAAGGCTTCTCTTTGTGCTTATTGAGGCTTTGCGAGGCCGGCCCCTGGATCCGGAAAAAGAGGGCTTTATTCATTTTATCGGTTTTGCACTCTTGATTCTGTTGATCTTATTCATAACTTATAATGATCTTATCCGCTGGGATATTTTGCCCCGCCGTTAGGATCCCCAAAGGAGGTGCCGGCAAGTGGTATCATTTACCAGGCGCAGTTCAATCGCAGTAAAAGTGGGCGAGCTGATCATTGGTGGGGACTCTCCGGTGGTGATTCAATCGATGACCAACACCAGGAGCAGCGATATTGACGCTACCCTGGGCCAGATCCGTTCACTTGCCGGAGCCGGTTGTGAGCTTGTCCGGGTGGCTGTTCCCGACACAGCTGCTGCTGATGCGCTGGGCACCATTGTCCGTGAGAGCCCTGTTCCCATTGTCGCCGATATTCATTTCAATATTCACCTGGCCTACCGGGCGCTGGAGGAGGGTGCGGCAAAGATCAGGATCAATCCCGGCAATATTGGCGGAAAGGATAGGCTCATTGAGCTCTGCCGCAGGGCCGGTCATTACGGCGCCGCCCTGCGAATCGGTGTGAATGCAGGCTCCCTGGAGCGATCCCTTCTGGATAAATATGGAGGAGCACCCGCCGCCGCACTTGTCGAATCGGCGCTGCGCTACCTTGGGGCGGCAGAGAAAACAGACTTCAGGCAGATCATTGTGTCGCTGAAAGCCTCTGATGTTCCCACAACAATTGGAGCCTACCGCCTTATTTCCGGACAGATGGAATATCCCTTACATCTCGGTGTTACCGCCGCCGGTCCCCTGGAAAGTGGGACTATCAAAGGGGCGATAGGGATTGGAACGCTGCTGGCTGAAGGCATCGGCGATACGCTGCGAGTCTCCCTGACGGCAGATCCGCTGCTAGAGGTGCGAGTGGCCCGGCAGATATTGGAGGCCCTTAATCTGCACCCCTCAGCGGGGCCGGAGCTCATCTCCTGCCCAACGTGCGGACGCTGCACCATCGATCTGCCGGAGCTGGTACATAGAGTTTCCGCCCTGCTCCGGGATTTTCCCTATCCATTGAAAGTGGCGGTAATGGGCTGCGCCGTTAATGGCCCCGGAGAAGCAAGAGATGCCGATATCGGTATCTCTGCGGGACGTAAACGCGGTCTTATTTTCTGCGGTGGTAAAATTGTCCGCACGGTGCCGAAAGATAAACTCCTAGAAGCATTGCGGGAGGAGTTGGAGCAGTACGCCCTCCGGAAGGTGTAAACACACCCCGGATGTCAATCCCGGGAGGTAGAAATGTGCGCATATCTATAATCATACCAGCTTACAACGAATCAAAAACCATTGGAGAGGTTCTCTCTGTAGTGATTTTATGCAGACTTATCGATGAAATTATTGTTGTCAGCGACGGCTCCACCGATGATACTGTCAAGATTGCCAGGCAGTTCAAGGGCGTAAAAGTTGTTGAGTTAAAGGAGAACAGGGGAAAGGGCGGCGCCATGAAAGCCGGCCTTGATCATGCCGGGAATGAAGTGATCCTTTTTTTAGACGCCGATCTCATCGGATTAACGGAAGCTCATATTACAGCACTGATCGAGCCGATTCTAAGGAAAGAAGCGGTAATGAGCCTGGGGCTCTTTGAAAAAGGGCGCGTAGCCACCGACCTGGCACAGAAAGTGGCCCCATACCTGACTGGACAGCGGGCGCTGCACCGCGATCTTCTCTCTCATATTTCCGATCTGGACCTCTCCCGTTTCGGAGTGGAGGTAGCGCTGCACCGCTACGTGGAGGAACATGATCTCCCCGTAGCCCTGGTAAACCTGACAGACCTTTCGCATTTGATGAAAGAGGAGAAACTGGGCTTGTGGAGAGGGCTGGCTGCAAGGGGCAAAATGTACTGGGAAATTCTAAAATACGCCGCCAGGACAGACCCCCATCTGAAATAGAGCAAAACTGCTTCCTTTTCCTTGCACTCAGGCTTCTTTTATGATAATCTTTTAGCGGTGAAGGAGTATTTCTGGCAAAGGGTGGGTTTTCCCACTCTTTCCTGTTAAAAGAACCCATTTTTGAAGGGAGTAGGCTCATGCTAATGGATCAGCTTAAAACAAAACTGCTGGATCTGGTGCAGCCCCTTGTGGAAGAGCGCGGAATGGAACTGGTCAGGCTGGATTACAGCTCTGGCCGTAAAGGCCATCTTTGCATCTATATTGACAAGCCCGGTGGAGTGACCCTCGATGACTGCGAGAAAGTGAGCCGGGATATTTCAGGACTGCTTGATGCATACGATCCCATACCGCAAAGCTATATTCTGGAGGTATCTTCCCCGGGCGTGGAGCGTTCGCTCAATGGGGAGAAGGATTTTGTGAAATTACAGGGCGAAATGGTGAAGATTTATACCCGCGAGCCGGTGGCGGGTAAAAAATATTTCGGTGGTGAAATAATCGGGGCCGGAGAGGGCTTTGTGGAGCTGCGCCCTGAAAAAGGGGAGACAGTAAGGATACCGCTGGAGCAAATCAAAAAAGCCCATCTGTGGTTCCGGTCCTGAACCGGGCAGAGGGAAGGGAAAGGAGGTCAGTTTCAAATTTCTGTGAACAGCAAGGAACTAATTGCCGCTTTAAAAGCGATTGAAAAAGAGAAAGGGATCGAGCTGGAAATACTTTTTGAAGCGCTGGAGGTAGCTTTGATCTCGGCATACAAGCGAAATTTCCAGGCTCCCGGAAATGTCCAGGTAATTATTGACCGGGAGACAGGGACGATCAAGGTGTTTTCACAGCTGAAGGTGGTCGAGGAAGTAGAGCTGCCTTACCAGGAGGTGGAGCTCTACGAAGCGAGGGTTTATGATTCGCGCTGCCAGCTGGGAGACTTTGTTGAGATGGAGGTTACTCCCCAGGAGTTTGGCCGGATTGCCGCCCAGACAGCAAAGCAGGTCATCATTCAAAGAATTAGGGAAGCAGAGCGTGAACTGATTTACAGGGATTTTCTCGACAGGGTTGAAGATATTATTACTGGAACGGTGCGCCGCTTTGAGCAGCGAAGTGTAATTGTCGATCTGGGAAGGGTGGAGGGTATTCTGCCCCTTGAGGAGCAGCTTCCCCGCGAGCGTTACCGGATGAATGATAGAATTAAAACCATCGTCATGGAGGTCAGGAAAAGCAGTAAGGGGCCCCAGGTTATCCTTTCACGCAACCATACGGGCTTTCTCAAGAGGCTTTTTGAACTGGAGGTTCCGGAAATTTACGAAGGGATCGTGGAGATAAAAGCCGCAGCCCGGGAGCCCGGTTTCCGGGCCAAACTGGCGGTCCATTCCAGGAATGCCGATGTGGATCCTGTAGGCTCCTGTGTGGGCCCCCGGGGCAGCAGGGTTCAGGCGATTAGCACCGAGCTTCGTGGGGAAAGGATCGATATTATCAGGTGGAGCGAAGACCCCGAAGAATACCTGGCCAACTCACTGAGCCCGGCCAAGGTAGTGTCTGTGGAGCTGGATGAAAAAGAAGCACTGGTAATTGTACCGGACAACCAGCTATCACTGGCTATCGGCAAGGAGGGGCAGAATGCGCGGCTTGCTGCCAGGATAACAGGTTTTAAAATCGATATCTGCAGTGAAACTGAGATTGCCCAGCAGCGCCTATCCTCTCTCGGTTTGGGCGTTGACAATGTTGACAATAAGGAAAGCGAAGAGCTCCTGGCAAAGCTGGAGCTCAACGGGGATGCTCACTCTGCAGATGGGGAGGAAGCGGTGAAGACGGAGCATGGAGAGGCTCCCGAAGGCGTGGGAACCGCCGGAGAAGGGGCGGATAAGATTACCGGGGGAGAGTAAGCCTGTGTGAAGGAGGCAGAAAGCAAAGGTGGCCAAAGAGCGAAAAATCCCACTGCGGATCTGTGTGGGCTGCCGGGAAAAAAAACCGAAGCAGGAACTGCTCCGCCTGGTGCGCACTCCGCAAGGCGAAATATTACTGGACCGGGGCGGCAAAGTATCCGGCCGCGGTGCCTATATTTGCAGGCGGACCTCCTGTCTTGGCAAAGCGCTTAAAGGAAAAAGACTGGAAAAAAATCTTGAACATCCCCTTTCCAGCGAGATCATAGCTGAAATAAGGGAGCTGCTGGAATCGGAAGAGGAGTTTATTTCTTAAAGGTCTCTACAAGGAGGGCTTTTAATGGAGGTGTGTTAAATAGTGAAAGTAAGGGTTTACGAACTGGCCAAAGAGCTGGGGACTACCAGTAAAAAATTGATTGAGATCATGGCAGGAATGGATATCGCCGTTAAGAATCACATGAGCACGCTGCAGAGTGAAGAAGCACAGCGTGTAGTCGCCATTCTTACCGGCAAGGTGGAAAGTGTTGAAGATAAGAAGGAGAAAGAGGCCCCCCCACCTCCGGATAAGGAGGAGAAGAGCGCAGAGGCTGCGGAGGAAAAAGAGTTAAAAGAAAAAGAGTCGGCAAAAGCTGCACCTGGAAAAAGAGCGGCTTACCCGGCAGCCGCCAGGAAAGCTGCGGTGAAAAAAAGGCGGCGCGTGAGAATCGTAGGGCGCACCACTGTGGGAGAGGTGGCCACTCTTTTCGAGGTTACCCCGGCCGAGTTAATCACCAGGCTCCTCGATCTGGGTGTTGTTGCCAATATCAATCAGGCTCTCAATTCTGAAGCCATAGAGCTCGTTGCCGAGGAATATGAAATTGACATTGAATTCCTTGATGATCCCGTTGAACAGGAGCTGCTGGGCGATGATAAGGAAAGTGAGAAGGATCTCCTTCCCCGAAATCCCGTTGTCACGGTGCTTGGGCATGTGGACCATGGGAAAACATCGCTGCTGGATGCCATTCGCGAGTCCAATGTCACCTCCAGGGAAGCAGGGGGCATAACCCAGCATATCGGGGCTTATGAAGTGGAAACCTCGGGAAAGAAGATTGTCTTTCTCGATACACCGGGCCATGAGGCTTTTACCGCTATGCGCGCAAGGGGCGCACAGGTCACCGATATGGCTATTCTTGTAGTGGCCGCCGACGACGGGGTAAAGCCTCAGACTGTCGAGGCCATTAATCATGCGCATGCTGCAGGGGTTCCCATTATCGTGGCTATAAATAAGATCGACAAGGCGGGTGCCAACCCCGAACGGGTGAGGCAGCAGCTTTCAGAGCACGGCCTGGTCCCCGAAGAATGGGGCGGTGATACAATCTGCGTGAGCGTCAGTGCGCTGCAGCATGAAGGGCTTGATGACTTGCTCGAGATGATCCTGCTTGTAGCCGAGGTTGGAGAGCTGAAAGCAGATCCCCATCGCGCTGCCAGGGGAACGGTCATCGAAGCTCACCTCGACCGGGGTCGGGGGCCGGTGGCTACAGTCCTGGTACAGGACGGAACGCTTCGTGTGGGATCAACGGTGATCTGCGGCACCGCCACTGGAAAAGTCAGAGCCATGTTCAACCACCGGGGGGAGCGGGTGCGCAAAGCCGGACCGGCTACACCGGTTGAGCTGCTCGGGCTGAATGATGTTCCGCTGGCGGGCGATGGATTCCAGGTGGTTTCTGATGATCGCCTTGCCAGACAGGTTGCCGAGAAGCGCTCACAAAAAATGAAAGCCGCTGCCCAGCAAAGACAGCGCATCACCCTGGATGATCTTTTCAAGCAGATCCAGGAGGGAGAGGTTAAAGATCTCAACCTGGTGATCAAGGGCGATGTTCAGGGTTCGGTGGAGGCGCTTCAGGAAGCCATTTCGAAGCTGAGCCTGGAAGAGGTTCAGGTCAAGGTGATTCACTCCGGCGCCGGAGCAATTAACGAATCGGATGTCATGCTCGCCTCAGCATCCAATGCCATTGTCATCGGATTTAATGTCCGCCCCGACAATAATGCCCGCCGCCTGGCGGAGCAGGACCAGGTTGATCTGCGCCTTTACCGCGTTATTTACGAAGCTCTTGCCGATATTGAAGCAGCCGTCAATGGTCTGCTCAAACCGGTCTACAGGGAGCAGGTTTTGGGGCAGGCTGAAATAAGACAGATGTTTAAGGCTTCAAGGCTGGGAAATATTGCCGGGTG
This sequence comes from uncultured Syntrophomonadaceae bacterium, assembly GCA_964464625.1. Classification (GTDB taxonomy): domain Bacteria; phylum Bacillota; class Dethiobacteria; order DTU022; family DTU022; genus JAAZIN01. The sequence goes on along the minus strand of CAYXKD010000020.1, from coordinate 17,867 downwards.
TCATGTTGTTGAGGGGAAGATAACGCGCAACTCTCTTGTTCGCCTCATACGTGACGGGGTGGTTATTCACGAGGGGAAACTGGCCTCTCTGAAACGGTTCAAAGACGATGTTCGCGAGGTCTCCAGCGGCTTTGAATGCGGCATCCTGCTGGAAGGATACAACGATATTGCCGAGGGGGATATCATAGAAGCCTATACGATGCAGCAGGTCTAATGACCGGCGCAGAGGGTATGGGGAGGTAATGTTATGTCTTTCAACAGGTCCCGGCGGGTCGCCGGGGAGATGAAAAAGGAGATCAGCCAGATTATCGCCAGGGAGATCAAAGATCCCCGGATTGCCGCGCTGACAAGCGTTACAGCAGTGGAACTCTCCCGGGATTTACGCCATGCCGTTGTTTACGTGAGCATCTACGGCAGTGCTGCGGAAAAGGAGCGAACCATGCAGACGCTGCTCCGTGCAGCAGGCTTTATTCGCAGCGAGATCGGCAGGCGCATCCGGCTGCGCTACGCCCCGGAGATCCAATTTGCCGAGGATCGTTCCCTGGAATACGGAGCTCATATAGACAATGTCTTAAAATCGCTGCAAAAGGACAGCAAGGAATTATGAAAAACCGGGAAGAGGTGATGGGGCTTTTCCGCCAGTTGAAATCATTCAACATTGTGTCCCATATCCAGCCTGATGGTGACAGTATCGGATCAGTGCTGGCCATGGGCGAGGCTCTGGAAATTATGGGGAAAAAGGTCAACCTCTTTACTCCTGCTGCTGTTCCCAAAATATATTCCTTTTTAAAGGGCAGTGAAAATATTTCAGCGGATGCGGGCGGCTGGGAGGAAGGGGCGGCGGCAGTGGTTCTCGACTGCAGTGACCTTGAACGGGCCGGCTATTTTAAAGAAAAGATTCTGGGCGCTTCCGTGGTGATTAATATCGATCATCATGTTACAAACCGTTCTTTCGGCACCGTCAACCTTGTTGATCCGGCGGCGGCAGCCACAGGGGAGATCATTTTTTATCTCCTCGCTGAAATGGGGCTGAAGCCCACTTTATCCATGGCCCGGTCCCTCTATGTAGCCATCTCCACAGACACAGGCTCCTTTAAATTTGAGAATACCACTGCCTCCACTCACCGGGCAGCGGCAGCGCTGCTGGAGTCCCGGGAGCTTAATCCTGGTGTAATATCCCAGCGCATTTTTGATGAGCGCCCCCTTCCTTACTTTTTGGTCCTGAAAAAGGTTCTCGGCACCCTCGAGCTTTACAGTTCAAAGAGGATTGCTTTAATTACAGCCAGCCGGGAAATGCTGGACCAATGCGGCGCCCAGTTGGATGATCTTGACGGGATGATCAACTATACCCGCAATATTCAAGGTGTGGAGATAGGGATCATGTTTTTTATCGATAACCATTCTGAGATCAAGGTGGGTTTTCGCTCAAAAAGTGTGGATGTAAGCGCACTGGCTGGAAAGTTTGACGGGGGAGGGCACCCCAGGGCTGCAGGCTGCCGCCTGAAAGGTTTATACGGACCTATTAAGGAGCAGGTAATCCGGGAGGCCATGCTCATGCTCGATAAGAATGCTGAAGGTTATAGCTGTAGTAAAGGCGGCACAACAAATTGAAGATAAAGATAGAGATGTAAAGATGGATGGAATAATAAATTTGGACAAACCTTCAGGAATCACTTCGCATGATGCGGTGGCTTTAGTGCGCAGGCTGGCGCCGGGAGTGAAGGTGGGCCATGCTGGAACGCTCGATCCTGCCGCCACGGGAGTGCTGCCAATTTGCCTGGGAAGGGCCACCAGGGTGTCCCAATATATTCTAGAAATGAATAAAAGCTACTATGCCGCCATCAACCTGGGTACTACCACCACTACAGGTGACGCCGAAGGGGATGTGATCACCTCTGTTGATCCGCCGCATTTTAAACAATCCGACGTAGAAAAAGTGATTGATTCCCTTAAGCTTCTGCAATTACAGGTGATTCCGCCCTATGCTGCGGCGAAACACAGGGGTCGCCCCTTCTATGAGTATGCCCGGCGCGGTAAGAAAGTCCCCATAAGAATGCGTTCCATTCGTATATACCACAGCAAGCTGCTCAACTTTTCTCCTGAAAGTGCGCCGCAGATCACCTTTGAGGTGGAATGTTCCAAGGGAACCTATATCAGGACCCTTGCTGAAGAGATAGGTCACCGCCTGGGCTGCGGAGCGCATCTGCAGGCTCTGCGGAGGATTGCGGTGGGGCCCTTTAAGATAGCTTCCGCCTGCTCGCCGGAAGAGCTGGAAAGGAAGACCGTTGCGGGTGAATTGGGGGAGCTGCTCCTGCCCATGGATCAGGGGCTGATGCATTTCAGTTCCCTGAAGATTCCCGACAGTATCGTAAAGGCTCTCCGTAACGGGCAGGCTGTTCCCTGGGGAGCGCTGGAGGAGGCCGGATTGCCCGCTCTAACCCGGGATATGGATGAAGATCCCAATCCGGTGCGCATATACGACTCCCAGGGTAATTTTTGTGCCCTGGCCAAGATATCCAAAGAAAATAACAAGCCCTTTCTGAGAACAGAAAAATTCCTGGCGCAATAAGGGGAACAGTAGATGGAGATAATTTACAACATGAAAGATTATTCCGGAGAAAAAGGGCTTTATCTTGCTCTGGGCAATTTTGACGGGATCCACCGTGGCCATCAGGCCGTTATCCGGAGCGCTGTCTCCGGGGCGCGCGCCTGCGGAGCTTTGAGCGGTGTTCTGCTCTTTAATCCGCACCCCTCCATGCTGCTCTATCCGGAGAGGCAATTCTGCCTTCTCACAGGGATGGAAGAGAGATCATCCCTCATGGCTGAACTGGGAGTGGACCACCTTTTTGTGGAGCCCTTTAATGTTGAAACTGCATCATTATCTCCGGAAGCCTTTGTTAAAAAGATCCTGCTGGAAAAATATAAGATCAAGGGGGTCTCCATCGGCGATGACTACTCCTTCGGCCGGGGCGCCTCCGGTAGGAAAGCCCAGATGCGTAATTATGGAAAAAATCTGGGCTTTGAAGTTACTGTCTGCTCCATAGAGACAGCTTTGGATCAGGTTATCAGCAGTTCGGCAATAAAGAAACTCCTGGGAGAGGGAGAGGTGGAGCAGGCTTCCCTCCTGCTGAACTATTATTTTCACAGGAGGGGTAAAATAGTAGCGGGGGAGGGCCGCGGTAAAATGCTGCTTTTTCCCACAGCCAACATCGTGCCTGCACCGCATCTGGTCTGGCCAGGCGGCGGCGTATATCTCACAGCCGTAGGGGGACTGGATGGGAAGGTCTATTTTGGGCTGACCAATGTGGGGACTAAGCCTACTTTCAATGACGGAGCCCTCACCGTGGAGACTTATATAATTGATTTTGAAGGCGATCTCTATGGACGGGAAATTGTGATTTATTTTCTTATGCGGCTGCGGGACACCTTGAATTTTTCAACAACAGCCTTTCTGCGGGAACAGATCTGCGAAGATATCCGCATTGGAAAAGAGCTGGCCCGGAAGCGTTTTGCAGATATCGCCTCTTTTGTGGAACCGGTGCGCTTTATCCGCCCTTATAGGCGGGGAAAGAAAATAAAAGACACACAACTTGAGATGTCATAAAGCCCGGCCGGCGGTGCCCGCGCCTGCGGGAGACTGATTTTACTTTTAACTCTAACTGTGTTAGAATTTTTTTGACACCAGCCGCGGGCTAGGTTCAAGGCTCCCCGACCTTTTACTTGGCTTCCGGCGATATAACTAAAGGGGAGGTAAGGATGATGCTGGACCAGGATAAAAAGCAGGAGATCATCGGGAACTATCGCATTCACGATACCGACACAGGTTCACCGGAAGTTCAGATTGCCCTTCTCACTGAAAGAATCAATACGCTGACGGAACATCTGAAAAAGCACAAGAAGGATTTTAACTCGCAGCGCGGATTGTTGAAGATGGTGGGAAGACGGCGCGGTCTGCTCAACTACCTGCGCAAGAACTACCCGCAGCGCTATCAGGATGTGGTTTCCAGCCTGGGACTGCGGAAATAAGATGACTGTAATTAAAGTTATGAAAGGAGGTTATTTACAGTTTGGAAACATTTTCACTTGAATTGGAAGGAAGAACCCTGAAGCTTGAAACAGGCCGCCTGGCCAAGCAGGCCGGCGGAGCAGTTCTAATCAGCTACGGTGAAACAGTGCTACTGGTAACGGCGACCATGTCTGATGAACCCCGCGAAGGGGTTGATTTTTTTCCTCTCACCGTTGACTATGAAGAGAGGCTCTATGCAGTTGGACGCATCCCCGGCGGCTTTATCAAACGCGAAGGCCGCCCGACTGAGAAAGCAATTCTCAGCGCACGCCTCACTGACCGTCCCTTAAGACCGCTTTTTCCCGCAGAGCTGCGCAACTCCGTGCATATAGTGGCCACCGTTTTATCGATGGACCAGAATTGTCCTCCGGAGATACTTTCTATTATAGGCGCCTCGGCGGCGCTCTCAATCTCGAAAATACCCTTTGGCGGACCCATCGCAGCGGTTATTGTAGGTCTTATTGACGGAAAACCGGTGATCAATCCGGATCTGGAGCAATCACAGCAAAGCAGCCTCTATCTTATTGTCGCCGGAACAAAGGAAGCTGTAACCATGGTTGAAGCGGGGGCTCAGGAGGTCACCCGCGAAGATCTGCTCGCCTGCCTCGGTGCAGGTCATGAGGCCATCAAGGGGATCATCACCCTGCAGGAGGAAATGATCGCCAGGGCCGCTCTTCCGAAAATAGAACTTTCTTTGTTTGAGCCGCTGCCCGAGCTTGCGGCAAAGCTTGAGCCATTTTTCAACAGTAAGATCAACGAAGCCCTGCGCAATGCCGATAAGCAGGAGCGCGAAGAGAAGCTCTCTGCACTGAAGGATGAGGCTCTGGAGCAATATCTTGAACAATACCCCGATCATGAGCATGACATTAAATTTCTCTTTGAGAAGGCCCTCAAGGAGACCATGCGCACAATGATCCTGCAGGAATCTTTGCGGCCCGACGGACGAAAACCCGAAGAGATCCGGGAGATCAGCTGCGAGGTGTCGGTGCTGCCGCGCACGCACGGATCTGCCATATTTACAAGGGGCCAGACGCAGGTGCTCAATGTCTGCACATTGGGTGCGCCGCGGGATGTCCAGATCCTTGACGGGCTGGGAATCGAAGAATCGAAGCGCTTCATGCACCATTATAATTTCCCGCCGTACAGCGTGGGCGAAGCCGGTTTCATGCGCGGCCCCGGGCGGCGCGAAATTGGCCACGGTGCCCTTGCGGAAAGAGCCCTGGAGTTTGTCATCCCCAGCGAAGAGGAGTTCCCCTACACCATCCGGCTGGTTTCAGAGGTCCTGGAGTCAAATGGATCCACCTCCATGGCCAGCGTCTGTGCCGCTTCCCTATCGCTCATGGATGCCGGGATTCCCATTGAGAAAGGGGTTGCCGGTATTGCCATGGGATTGATTAAGGAGAGCGATAATATAGCTATCCTTTCCGATATCCAGGGGATCGAGGATTTTCTCGGCGATATGGATTTCAAGGTGGCCGGAACGGCAGGCGGAATCACCGCCCTGCAGATGGATATCAAAACGACGGGGATATCTCTGGAGATACTGTCCCAGGCTCTGGAGCAGGCGGTTAAAGGTTACAATTACATCCTGGGTATCATGCAGGAGAGGATCGAAAAACCGCGTCCCGAGCTTTCACCGCATGCACCGCGGATGATCACCATGCAGATAGATGTGGAGAAAATTCGCGATGTAATCGGTCCGGGAGGGCGCGTCATCAACAAGATAACCGCTGAAACAGGTGTGGAAATGAATATTGAATCCGACGGCAGGATTTATATCCTGGCCGTTGATCCAGAAGCGGGCCGGAAAGCCCGGGAGATTGTCGAAACCCTCATTGCCGATGTTGAACCGGGCCGGGTTTATACCGGCAAAGTAACGCGGGTCGAGAAGTACGGCGCCTTCCTGGAGGTACTTCCAGGCAAGGAAGGGCTGCTCCATATTTCACGCATAGATCACAGCCATGTGGAGCGGACCGAAGATGTGCTCAACCTGGGTGATGAAGTCGAGGTTAAAGTGACCGATATCGATGAGAAAGGGCGGATCAATCTCTCGCGCAAAGAACTGCTGCCCAAACCACCGGGTCTGCCGCCCCGTGACCGTGACAGAGAAAGGGGACGTCGACAACGTCCGCCCCAGCGCTCCAAACAAAAACCCTAGTCTCTAGGGTTTTTTTTATTGCCGCATAAGCAAAATATCCAGAGCATATTATTTAAAAGATTGCTTCAGATGAGAGTGAAGAAGTGGTTTCAGCTATGTTTAAAACATGGCGCAGGGCTGAAAAAATTGGGCTTTTATTGATCATGCTGGCAGTAGTTTTACTGGCAACTAGTGCTCTGCAGCAGTTCACTCCGGCGCAGCCCGGGCCGCTCTACTTTGCGCCGGGCTCCCCCTTGCAGGTAGCCCTTACCTTTGAGACTCTGTGGAGCAGCAAAGGGCTAAAAGAGGTCCTGGAGATTCTTGAGGCAGAAGGGGTCCAGGCCACCTTCTTTTTGACCGGGATATGGCTGGAAAACCATCCCGCAGAGGCAAAAATGATCCTGGAACAGGGGCATGAAATTGGCAACCATACCATGAATCATGCAAACCTGCTGTACATGAATGAAGAAGAGATTGCAGATGAAATCAGAGGTTTCAATGAAGTTGCACATATGATCCTGGAATATCGCCCCTCTCTTTTCCGGCCGCCCCAGGGTCTTTACAATGGTCTGGTTCTGGAGCAGGCCTGGAAAGTCCGCTGCCGCGCCGTGCTCTGGTCAGTGGAATCTTATGATTATCTCAGCAGAAATGCCACTGAAGTGAGCGCACATGTCGGAAAAAGGCTTCATGGCGGGGCGATCATAAATTTCAGGGTGGGTTCCCCGGCCCTCCCTGATGCTCTGACGGAGATCATGGAAATCCTGCTGGAGGAGGGCTTCCATGCGGTAACGGTTTCCAGAATGCTGGAAGATTTGGACTGAATTATAGAGGGTGGAAAGGAGGGAAGGAGGGTATGGTTTCACGTAAGCCTTTAAAATGGTGGAAAGGGGCCGCTATATTCATGCTGCTGGCTACGGCGGTGGCTCTGCTCTATTTTCAATTTGATGAGCCTCTGCGGCGGCGTTATAAGGGGGTTCGTCCCGGTGTTGTGCTGCAGAGCGAATCAATGGAATATCTTCTCCGTCCCGAGGTGGCCGCCATAGTCTCCCGGATGGCCAGGCACCAGGGGCGAGAAGCTGTAAATGCGGAGATCGATCCCGGCGGTGAGCGGATCATCCCAGAGCTGAACGGGCTGGAAATAGACCAGGAGGCAACAGTTGATCTGTTGATGAAAGCCCCTGCAGGGGAAAATATCACGCCCATCTACCGCGAAGTACTGCCGCCACTTCGCTGGGAGCATTACCCGGCGGTGCCGGCAGAGCAGGGTAACCCCCGCAAACCTTGCATCTCATTGATGATTAATGTTGCCTGGGGCGAGGATGAGCTGCCGGAAATGCTGCGTGTATTAAAGGAAGAGAAGGCCTGCGCCACTTTTTTTATCACCGGGCGGTGGGCTGAGAAAAATGAAGCGCTGCTGCAGCAGATTGCTGCCGAAGGGCATGAACTGGGGAGCCACGGATACTCCGATGACGAAGTTTTTCCCGAGCTTGATGCCTGGGGAGCAGCCCGATCCATCAGGCAAACAAACGAGATCCTCTTTGATGCTGTGGGCTCCTATCCCCTCTATTTTACTCCGCACAAGGGAGAATACAATGAAATGGCCCTGGAAATTGTCTCCCGCCAGGGTATGCGCACCGTTCTCTGGAGCCTGGATACTGTAGACTGGCAGAATCCAGGAGTGGACCTCATGTGCCAGAGGATTCTCCGTAATTTAGCTCCCGGCAAGATCATATTGATGCATCCAACAGAGGATACGGTGCAGTTTCTGCGGGATGTTCTGCCCCAGATCAGGGATCAGGGTCTCTCCCTGGTCAGCATAGCCGAACTTTTTGATCCCCGCTGGCCTCAATGAGCAAATATCTTCGGAAGAGCGGGGGGCAGCCGGGAGGCTTAATTGCTATTTTGCTAACTGCCCTTGCGCTTATCAATATTGCCGGCGGTTGTGCTCTTATTCCTGTGAGCGAAAGAGATGTTCGCCGCGGAGTGGAATTTGAGGGCAGGCTTATTGGGGGGCTTTCGCGCCGCGATGTTACAGCTCTTGTAGATGAGCTGGCTGATAAGATAGATCATCCGCCGCGCAATGCCTTTATCGATCCCTCCAGTGGTGAGATCATGGAGGGGATTGTGGGTTGCCACGTTGACCGCTGCTCCACAGTGGAGAAGATCATGAGCGCTCCCGCAGGGAGCAGGGTGTTGCCGGAGATTATCCACCTTGATCCGGAGATCAGGGCAGCCCATTTTACCGCTATCGACAGGGAGATTGGTGCTTTCCGGACCTGGATCAGCGGCAGCGGAGGGCGGGCCACAAATATAATTCTGGCCACCGCCTCCCTGAACAACTACCTGCTCCTGCCCGGCGAGATCTTCTCCTTTAATAAAGCCAATGGTCCGCGCACGGCGGAGCGCGGTTATCGTCCCGCCCCCATTATTGTGGGCAGCACTGTGGTTCCCGGACTGGGCGGGGGAGTCTGTCAGGTCTCCACCACACTATACAACGCTGTTCTTCGCGCCGGGCTGGAGGTGGTGGAGCGTTATCCCCACAGCCAGCCTGTGGGATATGTGGCTCCGGGTATGGATGCCGCCGTGGCGGATACCCTTGATTTCAAATTTCGCAATAACACGGACGGCCTGATTATGATCCGCAGTTCAAACTGGGGCGGCAGTATTGATATTCGCATCTGGCAGGATTAGGCTTCACCGCCGCCGTATAGTATACGGGCAGGTAAGGATTTTACTTACAGCGGTGGCATGCCAGAAACCGTTGCAAGTAATCTTGACTGACTAACTAACCAACTAACTGACTAAATGAAGAGGGATGGCTGATGCAGAGATGAAAGAGAAAGTCGTTGAACTGCCCCTGGAAATAATGGAACATGCCCGGGGACTGCCCCTGCCCGCCTATATGACAGCCGGGTCGGCGGGAATGGACCTTCGTGCCGCTGTTGAGAAGGATGTTACAGTGGCGCCGGGGGAGGTGGAAATGCTTCCTACAGGACTGAAAGTTGCCGTCCCCCCCGGTTACGAACTGCAGATCCGCCCCCGCAGCGGGCTTGCTGCGCGTTATGGTATGGGGCTGCTGAATTCCCCCGGAACAGTGGATGCCGATTACCGGGGGGAAATCAGGGTTATTATGATCAACCATGGAAAGGCCCCCTTCAAGGTGCGCCGGGGAGACCGCATCGCCCAGATGATCCTCTGTCCCATTCCCAGGGTCAGGCTTGTTCCCACCGCCAGGCTCCCGGAAACAGAGCGGGGAGAGGGCGGATTCGGACATACAGGCATTGAAAGATAAGGAGAGATGAGAATGCGTTTAAGCGAATTGTCCCGCAAAGAATTGGTGGACCTTGAAGAAGGGAATTTTTGGGGGGCCGCCGGGCGGGCCGATCTGCTTATCGATGAAAGCAGCGGAGAGATCAAGGCACTGCTGCTGGCCGGCAGGGAGGGTGTTTTCGGTTTTGGCTACCGCGAGGAGGTGACCATTCCATGGTCGGGCGTGAAGAAAATTGGAGGAGATACAATTATCATATCCATCAAAGAAAGGTGATCCTTTATTTCCGCAAAGCATAAAAGTGCCCGTCCCGGAGATAATAGCCTTTAGAATAAAATGTGACAGCATTTAAGGAGGCTAAAGGGATGAGCAAAGTTGTAGTAGGGGTATTCCACGACGAGAACGAAGCCGAAGAAGCCATTGAAACATTGAAGAATCAAGGCTTTGACCGGGATATTTCACTAATCGCCAGGGAGGAGCAGGAAGGCGGAGGAGCTATCATGGGTGGAGAGGATCTGAGCGAAGGCACCTTTGCCGGCGGGGCTCTGGGAGGTCTGGCTGGCCTTCTGGCAGGTGTGGGCGCCCTTCTCATACCCGGAGTAGGTCCCATCATCGCGGCGGGACCCATCGCCGCCACGCTGACCGGTGTGGTCACCGGGGGGATTGCAGGCGGGTTGATCGATTTCGGGATTCCCGAAGAAAGAGGGGAATTCTTCGAGGAGCAGGTCCGCCAGGGCGGTATACTTGTAACCATGAAGGCGAGCGATGAAAAGATTGAGGATGCCGCAGAGATACTGCGGCAATACGGAGCTTCCGATGTTGAGGTTCACCGCCGGGCCTAGAGCGCCAAAAGAGGCGGCGTCGCAAGATCCAACCCGGGTTTTTCACCCGGGTTTTTTTTAACCAATTTTACAGTAACACATATACTGAATTGAAGAGATGGGGAGGCGGAAATGTGGCTGTTAAAGGGTTGAAAATAATTATTTGCGGCGGCGACAGGCGTGAAATTGAGCTTTACCGCTGCTGGAAAGAAGGGGGAATACACGTTAAAACTGCCGGTTTTGAGCAGCCATCAGCTAAAATGGGGAGGAGCGCCAGGGCCGGCGAGGCGGATTTTGCCAGCGCAGAGGTGATTATCGCTCCGCTTTCAGGAATCAGGGCAGACGGAACAGTCCATGCCCCCTTTGCGCCCGGCAGGCTTTCCCTGACTTCCTGTCTTGCACAGGCGAATCCCCATCTAACCCTTCTGGCGGGATCTGCAGCAAAACCGCTTAAAGATGAACTGGCTGAAAAATACAAACTGGTTATTACCGGCGAAGACGAAGAACTGGCATTGCTCAATGCTATCCCCACAGCAGAGGGAGCTATTCAGAAGGCTATGGAACTTTCGCCTGTGACCCTTCACGGCAGCACTGCTCTGGTTATCGGGCTGGGCCGCTGCGGCCAGGCTCTGGCCAGGGCTGTGCAGGGTTTGGGCGCCTCTGTAAGGGTTTTGGTCAGGCGGCGGGAAAGCGGGGCCTCGGCCCGTTTATGGGGTTTTACTCCTTACGGGATCGAAGAGGCGGCAAAAGCGCTTGCCGGAGCCGACTTTATTTTTAATACTGCACCGGCGCCCCTGCTGAAAATGGCTCTACTCAAGGAGGTAAAGAAAAAGGCGGTCATTCTGGATCTTGCTTCATCGCCGGGGGGAACGGATTTTGATGCCGCCGCCGCACTGGGGCTTACCGCCCTGCTGCTGCCCTCCCTGCCGGGGCAGGCGGCGCCTCTAACTGCGGGCAGGACACTGGCAAAAGTTTATCTCCGCCTCATTGAAGAGGCTCAAAATATTCCGGGTCCTCATGAAAGGAAGAGGAGAGATGTCAATCCTGCAAGATAAACGAATCGGAGTGGCGTTGACGGGGTCGCACTGTACCATAGAAGCGATTTTGCCTCAACTGGAGAAGATGTCACAGGCCGGGGCAGAGCTTTTTCCCATTTTATCACCGGCGGTGCAGGGGACGGACAGCCGCTTCGGCACAGCTGCCGCGGTGCAGAAGAAAATTGAGCAGATTACCGGGCGCAAGCCCTGGATGAGCATTGTCGATGTGGAGCCCCTGGGCCCGAAAAAACTGCTCCATCTCCTGCTTATCGCCCCCTGCAGCGGCAACACCATGGCTAAACTGGCAAGGGGGATTGTGGACACCTCTGTTTTAATGGCGGCAAAGGCGCAACTGCGCAACGGGCTGCCGCTGCTCATCTCCATCTCCACAAATGACGCGCTGGGACTGAATGCTCCCAACCTGGCCCAACTTCTGAATACTAAAAATATATTCATGGTTCCTTTTGGCCAGGATAATCCCGTGGAGAAAGCCAATTCCCTGGTGGCCAAAGCGGAGCTGATCCTGCCGGCGGCAGAAGCAGCCCTCTCGGGCCGGCAGCTGCAGCCCATCCTGGTAAATCATGAATAGAGAAGACTAAGCCTTTCAAGTATCGCAATTGTTGCGAAAGAAGAGGTTGCACTCTGTTGATTTAAGAATGATCCCGGTTATGTTATACTTAGGGAGGTGCTTTTTTGGCGATTGCACTGGGAAAGATGATTACGGCAATGGTCACCCCCTTTGACGGGAAAGGGGCTGTTAATTATAAGGCTGCTGCTGACCTGGCCCGCTATCTTGTTGAGCAGGGTTCCACGGGGTTGGTGGTCTCGGGGACTACCGGGGAATCTCCCACTCTCTCCAGAGAGGAGAAGTCGGAGCTCTTCTCCAGTGTTGTCGAAGCGGTGAAGGGAAAAGCAGCGGTTATAGCCGGAACGGGCAGCAACAGCACCGCTGAGGCGAAATCTTTAACGGGAGAGGCTGTGCACAAAGGTGCTGATGCCGTCCTGGTGGTAACGCCTTACTACAATAAACCAACGCAGGAGGGGCTTTACCGGCATTTTCGCAGTGTTGCCGAAGAGACCTCTCTGCCGGTAATGCTTTACAATGTTCCAGGGCGGACCGGTGTGAACATGAGTGCGGATACTGTGCTCCGGCTGGCGGAGATTAAAAATATAGTTGCTTTAAAAGAGGCGGGGGGCGATCTGGAGCAGGCTGCTGAAATTTGCGCCGGGGCGCCGCAGGGTTTCACCGTCTATTCAGGAGATGATGCCTTGACGCTCCCCATGCTCAGTGTGGGTGCTGTGGGTGTGGTCAGTGTGGCCTCCCATCTGGTGGGGCCGCAGATAGCCGCCATGATCGATTTATTCATGCAGGGGCGCGTTGCGGAAGCGACAAAGCTGCATCTTGCACTGCTGCCTGTTTTTCAGGGGCTTTTTATGGTATCCAACCCTATTCCTGTTAAGGCAGCCTTGAAGCTCATCGGCATTGATGCCGGCATTCCACGTTTGCCGCTGCTGCCGCTGGAGGGGGAGACACTGGAGAGACTGCAAAAGCTGCTGCGCATTCGTGAAGCGGCCGCTGGCTGAATTGAAATTTATATTAAAGAAGGAGTATTGATAGTTTGAAGAAATTGAACAGAATCCTGCGGGTGATCCCGCTGGGCGGTGTCGGGGAGATTGGCAAGAATATGTTTCTTTTCGAGTGTAATGATGAATCCATCCTCATCGATGCCGGACTTAAATTTCCCGAGGAAGAGATGCACGGTATCGATATTGTGCTTCCCGACACCACTTATCTTTTGGAAAACAGGGAGAAACTGAAGGCTATAATTTTAACTCACGGGCATGAAGACCATATCGGCGCCCTACCCTACATCATCGCTGATCTGAAAGTGCCGGTATATGGAACCCGCCTGACTTTGGGCCTGCTGGAGGCGAAACTGGAGGAGCATGAACATCTTGCCCCTGTAAAGATGCATGAGATCAATGCAGGCCAGGGTCTGGCCATTTCGAAGAATTTTCAGCTTGAATTTTTTAGGACAAACCACAGCATTCCTGATTCTGTCGGGGTGATCCTGGATACCCCCGCCGGTACGGCCGTGTACACAGGGGATTTTAAATTTGACCACACACCGGTGGACGGAAAGCTTACCGATTTTTACAGGCTTGCAAAACTGGGACGGCGCAATGTTCTCCTTGCCCTGGTGGATTCAACCAATGCAGACCGCCCGGGCTTCACCGCCTCGGAAAGTGAAGTGGGGGAGACCCTTGACGATATCTTCCGCCTTTCCCGGAGCAGGATCATTTTTGCCACCTTTGCTTCGAACATTCACCGCGTTCAGCAGGTGATGGACGCGGCACAGCGTTACGGCCGCAGGATTTGCGTTACCGGGCGCAGCCTGGAAAATTCCGTCAGGATCTCTTCGGAGCTGGGCTATCTCGATTTTCCCGAAGAGATCATGGTGGAGCTTGATGAGATCAAAAAGATCCCCCTGGATAAGCTCGTTATAATCACCACGGGCAGCCAGGGCGAACCCATGTCGGCACTGACCCGCATATCCAACTCGGGCCACAAGCAGATCGAGATCATCCCGGGCGATACGGTGGTTATTGCAGCAAACCCCATTCCCGGTAATGAGAAGCTTGTTGCCCGCACAGTAGACAATCTCTTTCGCAGGGGCGCCGAAGTGATCCACCGCTCTGTTTCGGGAGTTCATGTTTCCGGTCACGGCAGCGAGGAGGATATCAAGCTGATGCTCAATCTCATTCAGCCCCGGTATCTGCTCCCTGTGCACGGAGAATACAGGCACATGAAACGCTGCTCGGGAATTGCTCAAAAACTGGGGATCCCCGAGAAGAATATCTTTCTTGTAGAACCCGGCACGGTACTGGAATTTTCCTCGGGGAAAGCCGCCATCTCCGGCGAGGTACCTGCAGGCAAGATCATGGTTGACGGACTGGGTGTTGGCGATGTAGGCAATGTGGTCCTGCGCGATCGACGGCTCCTTGCCGAAGAGGGGATTGTCATTGTCGTGGTGGCGCTGGATCGGAAAAAGGGCCTGCTGCTTGCCGGTCCGGAGATAGTCACGCGCGGTTTTGTCTATGTTCGCGAGTCTGAAGAGATGCTGGAGGAGGCAAAGGAGGCTGTGGCGCGCCGCGTGGACCGGCTCAGCCCCAAGCAGCTGCTCGACTGGAATGTAGTCAAATCACACGTGAGGGATGAAGCTGCCACATTTTTCTTCGAAATAACAGGGCGCCGGCCCATGATCATGCCGGTGATTATTGAGGTTGGGGCGGATTCTCATCAACAGAATCAGGGGGGGGCTGAATAGGCGCTGCCTCTCTTTCATTCCCCACGCACCTCTTCAGCGGCAACGCAGCAGAGAATCTCCTCTCCATTATCCAGGCCCTTAAATAAGGAGGGCGCCAGCTCAAGGTGAATCATCTCCGGCGGAGAGACCATGCGCATCTTCTTACGGTAAAAGGGATCTCCCCGGTGGAGCAGGGTTACAGCAGCACTGCGAATTTGAGAGCTGACGCGAATGTAAAGGTCTATCTGCTCTTTTTCTAGCAGC
>CAYXKD010000020.1:0-2866 GCA_964464625.1 uncultured Syntrophomonadaceae bacterium | reverse complement strand
AGCCTTTCCGGACCGTATCTCCTGCCGGCAGCAAAACGGGCGGCTGCTTTACCGGCCACTGCTGCGGCGCGGCTCACATGATCCACCAGGTCGTGAACATGGACCACATTACCGCCGGCGAATATGCCCCCCACTGAGGTGGCCATATTCTGATCCACCCTGGGGCCGCCTGTGGTCTCATCTATAAGTACGGAGGCGCCGCGTGAAAGCTCATTTTCAGGGATGAGCCCTACGGAGAGGATCAGGGTGTCGCAGGGGATGAAGCGCTCCTGTTCAAGGCAGGGTTTTCCCAGGCTGTCCACCGGTGCTACAGAAACCCCGCTCAGGCGCTTTTGCCCATGGATAAAGGTTACTGTATGAGAGAGAAAGAGGGGAATTTCGAAATCTTGCAGACATTGCACGATATTCCTGGTCAGACCGCCGGGACGGGGCAAAATCTCGAAAACTCCGCATACCTGGGCCCCTTCCAGGGTCAGACGGCGGGCCATGATCAGGCCGATATCACCGGAACCGAGAATGACAGCGCGTTCGCCCGGCATCAACCCCTCCATATTGATGAGCCGCTGCACTGCGCCGGCGGTGTAGATACCGGCGGGACGGTATCCCGGAAGGGTTACCTGGAAACGACTGCGCTCGCGGCAGCCCATTGCCAGGATCACGGCAGCGGGTTTCAATTCAAAGGCTTTTTCCCTGTTTGCCGCTTTTAAAAGGCGGTCGGGGCCAATGTGCAGGACCATCGTTCCTGTGAGCACTCTGACCCCCGGCCTGCGCAGTAGAAGATCCACACTGCGCTCTACATATTCCGGTCCGGTCAGGCTCTCTCCGAAGATGATGTTGCCGAAGCCGTCGTGAATACACTGGTTAAGGATGCCGCCCGGTTCGCCATCCCTCTCCATGATGATGATCTCCTTAGCCCCTTCCTCCGAGGCGGCCAGGGCGGCGGCAAGACCTGCCGGGCCCCCGCCGATCACCGCGATCTGTTCCCCCTTCACTGGCTGGAAGCCTCCTTTTGAAAAGGATCTTCCTTGGTTTTCCTGCTAAAGAGGGGCGATCCGGCACCGCTTTTAGTCAATTTCTCCGGGGGGATCTTAAGCTCCCTGGACATTATGGAGATGAGACGGGGTAGACAAAAACCACCCTGGCAGCGTCCCATTCCGGCGCGGGTGCGCCGCTTAACCCCATCCAGTGTCAGGGCGGGGAGAGGCCGTTGCAGAGCATCAACAATTTCTTTCTCGCTAACCTGCTCGCAGCGGCAGACAATGTGCCCGTAGCGCCGATCTATCCCGATAAGACGGTTTTGCTCAGAAAGGGAGAGTGCGCTGAATTGCCCTCTCTCCCGGCGCTGTGGATTGAAATTCTGTTTTTCCTGCAGGGTTAACCCCTCCTCAGAGAGGATCTGTACAACCAGCTCAGCAATGGCCGGCGCCGCCGCCAGTCCCGGTGACTGAATCCCCGCCACATGGATAAGCCCCTGTAAATACTTTGAAGGGGCGATATGAAAATCTTCAGTATAGGTGGCAGCCCTTATACCTGCAAAATAGGTGATCATCGATCTGTGGGGATCAAAACCGGGCATGAGCGGTCCAAATTTATCCAGTATCAATTTCAATCCCTCAGCTGTAACCGCAGTATCTTCTGGATCGCTCACCTCCCATGCAGTTGGCCCCCATTCAGGATTGCCCTCCACGGTAAGCATGGTGCCGCCCCCCTTGGTATAAGGGTCGCGGCTTATTTCAAGGATACCGGTGGCAATTGCCGCATGGCTTGAGGCCCCCTCCTTATCGAAAATGATGAGCTCACCTTTCCGGGGATGTATGGTGAATTCAGGCGGACCGGCCATCTCCGCAATCCGGCCGGCGTAAACCCCTGCGGCATTGATGCAGCATCCCGTCAAAAAACTGCCCCTTGTTGTGACCACCTTGTAGATGGCGCCCTCTTTTTGTTCAAGGGCGGTAACCTCTGTATTCAGATAAAATCTGGCTCCATTAACGATAGCATTCTCAGCACAGGCTATTGTCAATTTGTAGGGGCAGGTCATCGCAGTGCTGGGCGCGAGAAGGGCGCCCTTGATTTTACTGCTAAGGGAGGGCTCCAGAGATAAAAGTTTCTCACCGCTTAGGAGCTCCGAGGGAATATTGCTCATCTCTCCACGTAATTTCAGCAGTTCAAGAAGGAAAAGCTCCTCTTCATTGAAGACGGTGACAGCCATATTGCAGCGCTGAAAGGGAACGTCAAGATCTATGCAAAGATCTTCGAACAGGGCATTGCCGCGCAAATTCAGAGTGCTGCGCAGGCTTTGGGGCTCCTGGACGATACCAGAATGGACCATGCCGTTATTTGCTTTGCTGGCGCCGCAGGCTACATCGGCCTCTTTTTCAAGGACAACCACAGTGAGCTTAAAGCGGGACAGCTCCCTGGCTATGGCGGAACCGACGATGCCGGCGCCGATGATGACCACATCAGCACTGCCGATAACGCTTTCATCACCGGGGGGAACAATATAAGGAGGCGGCGCACCCCATGCCGCAGATATTTCATTTACCACACTGAGAACGCCCTTTAAGGATCCGGCCAGATGACCCGCCGTGACCACCTGATCCCAGGTATCGACAGAGCCGGACAGATGGATGAGCCCTTCATCCGCGCGGATCTGCAGATTATATTTTTCCAGGCCCTTTTCCACAAAAAGCTCGCGCAGCAGCGCAGTAATACTCTTTGTCATTCCGGCAGCCTCTCCACAGGGATGTATAAAAATATATTCTCGACTATATCTCCAATACCCTGTCAGAAGAAGAAAAACTTACTTCTGGCAGTTTACTTCAAACAATTTTTAATGTGTTACATTATTTGATGCAGGATCTTCTAA
>CAYXKD010000019.1:0-32116 GCA_964464625.1 uncultured Syntrophomonadaceae bacterium | reverse complement strand
TCTATGTGATTGTCAAAGAACAAAATTACTCTTGACTATTCATAGCACGTCTAAAATCAGGTTATATACGCTAATTAAGCAAATTGTCAACTCATATTCACCCATAATTTGACAATACCATCGGGTTTTCTACCACAACCTAATATCTATTTTTTGCACTTCCCAAGGCAATCAAATATTTATCTGCGCCTTATCGCCAGAAAATAGGGCAGTGACCCACCATATATGAAACAGATCACCTGCCATCTCCAATAAGGGCAAAGCTAGAGACAAATTCAAGAAGCGGGCAATACCTTGCAAATATAAGTGGAGAATCTACAGGGCAGGGCCGGGGAAGGCGGGCAGACAAAGTAAACGCAACCCTTCTCCAAAGTCCCGGTTGCGTTTACTTTGTCGACTAGCCCAGGGCCGGGGAACGCATCCGGGAGGAAACCAACCGGTTGACACCATTATCAGGAATCGTTATAATATTTCTAGAAGAGCACACAAAGCCAGGCATCCTCCAGATCCGATATGGGGAGGAAATGGTATTGTCCAAATCGATGCAGAAACACTGCATAATCTGCGGGCGCGTCTTTGAAATCGCTGTTCTGGAGGAATATTCTCTATTGGAGGATAGCCTCCCGGGTCCGCCCATGCAGAGCAGTTCTATCTGCCCCATCTGTGAAGCAAGAATTAAAAAAGAAGCAGGGGATACACAAAAAGATCCCAAGCCAATGTAGAAACTGGCTTGCCGTCTGGTAAAAATCCCACCTACAAGAGGTGGGACTTTTAATGCCAGCAACCTGATCCGATACGCTTTAAATATCTTTCCTTAAAATCCATCCTGACCGTTTACGATTCTTTATTTCTCATTACCTGTAGCTTTCAACCTTGCCAGGCTTCTCATCAAAGCTGCTTCCGCCCGGGCTACATCCAGCCCCGGAGGACGCTCCCGAAGGCGCTTTTCCGCCCTCTCCCTGGCCTGGCGGGCTCTTTCAATATCTATTTCAGAAGCAAGCTCAGCCGTATCTGCCAGGATAATTGCCCTGTTTGGGCCTGCTTCCATGAAGCCTCCTGACACAGCCAGCCGTTCCGTCTTACCACCAGCCATACAATACTGAATAACGCCAGGCTTCAAGGTAGTCAGGAGGGGGGTATGCCGGGGAAGGATCCCCAGATAGCCTTCTGCTCCCGGTGCAATAACGCTTTCCACTTCTTCTTTCAATATTTTCCTCTCAGGAGTGACAACCTCGAATATTACCGGGCTCATTGGAGCAGCTCCTGTCCTTTTTTAACTGCTTCTTCAATATTGCCTACCATGTAAAAAGCTTGCTCCGGAAGGGCATCATAGCGCCCCTCAAGGATCTCTTTAAACCCTTTAAGGGTTTCATTCAAAGGAACATATACCCCCGCTCTGCCGGTAAAGGCTTCCGCAACGTGGAAGGGCTGCGAAAGGAAACGCTGAATTTTACGGGCCCTGGCCACGATCTGCTTATCCTCATCCGAAAGCTCCTCAATGCCTAAAATAGCGATGATATCCTGGAGCTCTTTATAACGCTGCAAAATACTCTGGACACCCCGGCCGATCTCATAATGCTCTTCACCAACAATCAAAGGATCAAGGAGCCTCGATGTGGAGTCAAGGGGATCTACTGCCGGATAGATGCCCAGCTCAACGAGCTGCCTTGAGAGAACTATTGTTCCATCAAGATGAGCAAAAGTTGTCGCCGGTGCCGGGTCAGTAAGGTCATCGGCAGGGACATAAATAGCCTGAACGGAGGTGATAGAACCGCTCCTGGTAGAGGTAATCCTCTCCTGCAGGTTACCCATCTCAGTAGCCAGTGTGGGCTGGTATCCCACCGCTGAAGGCATGCGGCCCAGCAAAGCCGAAACCTCGGAGCCTGCCTGAACAAAACGGAATATATTGTCAATAAAGAGAAGAACATCCCGACCGCCTTTGTCCCGGAGATACTCTGCCACAGTCAGCCCCGTTAACCCCACCCGCAGGCGCGCCCCGGGAGGTTCATTCATCTGGCCGAATACAAGGACTGTTCTATCGAGAACTCCCGACTCAATCATCTCCAGGTAAAGCTCGTTGCCCTCCCTGGTTCTCTCGCCCACACCGGCAAAAACGGAGTTGCCCCCATGTTCGTAGGCCACATTGCGGATCAATTCCATGATCAGAACTGTCTTCCCGACGCCGGCACCTCCGAAGAGCCCCATCTTCCCTCCCTTGGGAAGGGGAGCCAGAAGATCTAAAACCTTAAGACCCGTCGGTAGGATCTCCCTGGAAGGTTCCAGCTCTTCAAAAGACGGAGGATCGCGGTGTATAGGCCACCACTCTTCCGCATCGAGGGGTCCTTTTTCATCAATGGGCTCACCTATTACATTGAACAGCCTCCCCAGTGTACCGGGACCAACGGGAACCTTAATAGGAGAGCCTGTATCTTTAACCTTCATACCCGCCTGCAGTCCGTCGGTAGAAGCAAGGGCTACGCAACGAACCATATTATTACCAAGGTGCTGCATAACCTCCATGGTCAGGTTAATCTTGTTCTCTTTGATAATAACGGCGCTGTACAAGTCAGGCAGATTTCCTTCAAGAAATTCAACATCAACAACAGGCCCTATAACTTGCACAATCTTTCCTTCATTCATGAAAAGAATATCCCTCCTTTAAATGTGGGCTTTCAAAGCTTCCGCACCTGTTGCTATTTCAACGATCTCTGTGGTAATAGCAGCCTGG
Organism: uncultured Syntrophomonadaceae bacterium; assembly: GCA_964464625.1. GTDB lineage: Bacteria > Bacillota > Dethiobacteria > DTU022 > DTU022 > JAAZIN01. The sequence goes on along the minus strand of CAYXKD010000019.1, from coordinate 29,388 downwards.
CGGGCCTTGTTGAAGGACAGGGTGAGCTGTTCAATCACTTCGCCGGCATTACTGGTAGCACTTTCCATAGCCACCATTCTGGCGCTATGTTCGCTGGCTTTGGCCTCCAGGAGAGCCTGAAAAACCCGCATTTCACAATATCGAGGTAAAATAGTCTCCAACATGCTCCTCGGTTCCGGTTCATAGATATAATCAACCTCTTCGGTTGTTTTTATTTCAGGTGTCACAACAGGCAGAAATTTTTCGATTTGGATTTCGTGGCGCAGCGCTGAATGGAAACGGGCATAGATGAGATTAACCTCATCGAGCTCCCGCGTCAGGTAAAGTTCCATCAACTGCCGGGCCAGTTCCCGGGCTTGGAACAGATCCGGTTCATCTTCAACAACTTCATAATGCTGCAATACCTCAACCGGCCTTTTCAGGAAGTGGCGCGCACCCTTGCCGCCTACAGGCACAAGCGCAACAGGATGCTCCTCTTTTTTCAAACAGTCCATGGTTAAATTGATCAGATTGGTGTTATAGGCTCCGGCAAGCCCCCGGTCTCCCGTAATCAAAACATAACCGACCCTGTTAATATCCCGGGGAGCCAGCAGCGAAATCTCCCGAACCTGGGGCGCCAGGGCCAGGCGGCCGACAACTTCGGCCACCTTATAAGCATAGGGGCGTGAAGCCCAGACCTGACTTTGGACCCGGCGCAGCTTGGAGGCAGCCACCATCTTCATCGCCCTGGTCACATGCTGAATATTACCAATGGCCTGGATGCGTCGTTTTATATCCCTAATATTGGCCATGGATTCCACCGCCTTTATTCTCCGCTATTCGGATTCCTGACATCACCACAATCAAGGGGAAACCTCGACCTCGCCTGCTGGAGCAAACCTCTCTTTAAATTCCAAAATAGTCTTTTTAAGATCCTCCTGCATCTCGTCATCCAGGGCTTTTGTTTCCCGTATATTCTTAAGAATATGAGGGTGGCTGCTGTGTAAAAAGCGGATATACTCCTGCTCAAAGGTCTTGACCCTTTCTACAGGCAGATCGTCCAAATATCTATTTACCCCGGCAAATATAACAGCAATCTGTTCTTCTACTGGCATGGGCTTGTACTGAACCTGCTTAAGCAACTCCATCATCCGCTCTCCCTGGGTGAGCCTGGCCTGTGTGGATTTATCCAGATCTGTGCCAAACTGGGCAAAAGCAGCCAGCTCCTGGTACTGGGCCAGATCGAGGCGCAGGTGCCCGGCAACCTGCTTCATCGCCTTCAGCTGGGCTGCGCCACCAACGCGGGAAACGGAAAGCCCGACGTTGACTGCCGGACGCTGGCCGGCATAAAACAGATCAGATTCCAGGTAGATCTGACCGTCGGTAATTGATATAACGTTCGTTGGAATGTAAGCAGAAACGTCACCGGCCTGGGTTTCGATTATCGGCAAGGCGGTAAGTGACCCCCCGCCAAAAGATTCGTGCAGGCACACCGCCCTCTCCAGCAATCGGGAGTGCAGGTAAAAAATATCTCCGGGATAGGCTTCCCGTCCGGGAGGTCTCCTGAGAAGAAGTGACAGTTCACGATAGGCCACGGCATGCTTCGACAGGTCGTCGTAGACAAGAAGAACATCCCTGTTTTGCTCATACATGAAATACTCGCCCATGGCGCAACCGGCGTAGGGCGCCATATAGAGCAGGGGAGCCGCTTCACCGGCGTTGGCCGCCACCACGGTAGTATATTCCATAGCTCCTGTTTCTTCGAATTTTTGAATGACTCCGGCTACGGTAGAAGCCTTCTGCCCGATGGCAACATAAATGCAGAGCACATCCTGATCTTTCTGATTGATAATGGTATCCACCGCTATGGCTGTTTTCCCCGTCTGGCGATCCCCAATAATGAGTTCCCGCTGACCTCGCCCGATGGGAATCATCGTATCAATGGCCTTGATCCCTGTCTGCAGCGGCACACTCACCGGTTGGCGCTGGATTACCCCAGGAGCATGAAACTCTGCCGGCCTGAATGTATCTGTGTTAATTGGTCCTTTACCATCCAGGGGCACTCCTACGGGGTTAACCACTCTTCCGATAAGAGCCTCCCCGCCCGGCACCTCCATAATCCGGGAGGTCCGTTTCACTTCATCCCCTTCTTTAATATGCAGGTATGGACCTAAAATTACCGCTCCTACACTATCATCTTCCAGGTTCAAAGCCATGCCGAAAACCCCCCCGGGGAATTCCAGGAGTTCGCCGGCCATGACATGTTCCAGCTGGACACGGGCTATTCCGTCACCCACATAGGTAACAACACCCTTGTTTTCTATTTCTATCTCCAGCTCATAGCTTTCTATCTGTTGCATCAAGATGCTGGTAATCTCTTCAATTTTGCTATCCAAACCCCGATCACCCCTTTACATCAGCTTGATCATAGCGCATGTCAAACTGTTTTTAAGTGGTCGCTCAGGAGATCCAGCTTGCGCTTCGCACTGGCATCTATGACCCGATCTTCCCAACGCAGAACCATTCCCCCCAGTATCCGGGGATCAATTTTTATCTCCAGGCGGACTTTTCTCCCCACAACCTGGGCCAGCCTCTTTTTGAGTTCAGATTCAAGGTCAGGGGTAATACCAGAGGCTAGTGTTACCTCAACAGGCTCGACATCTTTATCCTCATCCAGAAGGCGCTGATACTCTGGAACAATGGATAGGATCATCTCTTCTCTTTCCCTGCTCAGCAGCCGGGGAAGAAGTCTCTTTAAAGCCAACTCTTTTTCCTGAAGAGAAATGAGATCTTGTTGAAGAATATTCTGAATTTCAGCGTCTTCATCCATTCTCCTTTTTAAGGAAAGCAGCTTTTCTCCCAATTCTTCTGCCTGCCCTATTCTACGAGCTTCAGAAAAAAGGGCTTCTGCATAAACCCGGGCTACCCTGTCTTGACTCACTGTAACCTTTCCACCTCCGACAGAGCTTCTTTAATCAGATGCTCCTGGTCATTTGGGGTAAGGGTGCGTGCCATAACCTTGCCTGCAGTCATCACCACAAGGTCAGCCGCCTGTCTGCGAATGTCTGCCAGGGCTGCTCTTTTCTCTCTTTCTATCTCCATTCGGGCCTGTTCCATAACCTGGCCGGCTTCCTCCCTGGCCTGTGTCACCAGTTCTGTACGTGTGGTCTCAGCCATTTTGGTGGTCTTCTCCAGAATAGCCTGAGCCTCCTGATGTGCTTCATCTATCTTGTGCTGATAATTGGACAATATCTTTTCTGCCTCTTCTTTGGCGGAGGCTGCTTTTTTCAAATCACCTTCAATAGCTTCTTCCCTGTTGGCAAAATTTTGCGAAAGCGGTTTCCAAAGGATGAAGTAAAGCAAGCCCAGGACCACCGCAACATTAACGGCTTGAAACAAAAAGGTCCAAACATTGAAACTCAAAGCATCAAAGATAGCTCCCATAACGTCACCCCCTTGTTATTTTGGGATCGGGCGGATAAATATAGAGTTGCATTTATCCGCCCCCGTGAACTTAAACAATTTTAGTCCATAGAAGGATAGCGATCACAAAGGAGAAGAGGGTCAACGCTTCAATAAAAGCCAGAGCCAGAATCAGGGTGGTCCGGATATCTCCCGCAGCCTCAGGCTGCCTGGCAGTACCCTCCATAGCCGCCCTCGAAGCCATTCCTTGACCAATAGCGGAGCCAAAAGCAGCCAGCGCAACGGCCAACGCAGCCCCCAAATAAGCCAATCCTGTCATCATTACCTACCTCCTAAAGCTTTTTTTAGTGTCCCTGGACAAGGCTGGATATATATATCGCTGTCAGCAATGAAAAAACCAGGGCTTGAATGAGGCCCATAATCACTCCCAACAATTGTACCGGAACTGGCACGACAAGGGGAATCATCATGAACAACACCGCAACCACCGTTTTTTCACCAAACATATTCGCAAAAAGACGGAGTGAAAGCGATACCGGCTTAACCAGCTCTTCAATAACATTTAAAGGAAACAAGAAGGGATTAGGCTGGAAAAAGTGTTTAATGTAACCTATGATCCCTTGCTTCTTGATACCGATGAGCTGAACCAGAATAATCGTAACCACTGCAAAGCTGACTGTAGTGGAAAGATCAGTCGTTGGCGGCCTCATTCCCGGAATAATCCAAGCAAGATTTAAAAACAGGATAAACACAAAAAGTGTACCCACCAGCGGAAGATATTTCTTTCCTTCCTTCCCCATGTTGTCCTCCAGGAGATCATGAAAAAATTCTGCCAGCATTTCCAGCAGATGCTGGCCCCCCCTGGGAACGACGCTTAATTTCCTGGTAAGAAAATAAGCCAGGGGCAGAAGGATGGCCATGATCACCCAGGTGTTAACCACGGTAGAGTAAATGGGGATGGAACCCAGGTAAAACACAACCGAAGGCTGAACATGCTCCAATACCTCCTGTAAAGCTTCAAAACCCAATTAAACTATTCCTCCTTTCCTTAAAATAATCATAAATGATTGACCCATGTATGTCATTACCTGAGTAAGAAGGCCGGTTAAAACACCAAATAGAAAAGACTCGCCACCCAATATGGAAAGGCCTAACAGAGTGAATATAATGAGCATCCTGATGAGTGAACGAATCATGAATCTGACAGTGGCTTTTTGAGGGGAAACACCCTCCGGGTTGGTGACAGCGATCATCTGCCATCGATAGAGCAGCCAGGCCACAAAAGCAGACAGGGCTACCCCCAGAGCATATATCCTGTAGCCCAACAACAATGCAACAATAGCAATGCCTGCACCCAGTATGATCATTGTTATTTCTGTTGCATTCATCCTGCTATCTTGACCAGCTATCATTTATATTACCGCTTTCCCTTTCTTACTACAACCTCTAGATGTTATGCCCTATGGCTGCTCCTTTTCTTTAATTTGACAATGGTTCATTGTTTCTTTATGTTGTTTCTCTTCTTGCAGCTTTTGAGCTTTTTCTATTTCAGCTAATTTTGATAATTCGCTCCATAAGTTATAAAATCCTGCTCCGATCCCTAAAAAAATGCATAATAACAAAAAAAGAGGGGATGTACCCATTCGCCGGTCAAGCCAATCCCCACCGAAAACCCCCAGTAGTATGGCCAAAGTCATGGAAATTCCGATGGAAAAAGCCAAATTTAAGTAACGCGCATATTTTGTCCAGTTTTTTTTATTGGCCATCCATTATAATCTCCCTCGGATAAAGCTGTACTTAACACACAACAGTACATTTTAATTTCCTATTCCTCATTTTTCACTACCACTTTGCCGGAAAAACGTTGCAATCCCGCCCGGAGAAACATCCCCACGGGGGGGACAATAAAAAATGGTCAATAAGTTCAGGTGACAAAGGGGGGCATCCTCCCTGCTTAAGGAACAAGCCTCATCAATACCGCCGCTTGAGCCGCAATTGCTTCGCCCCGTCCACACACCCCAAGCCCCTCTGTTGTAGTAGCTTTTACCGAGACAGCACCTTCTGAAAGATCCAGTAAAGAAGCAATGTTATTCTTCATCTCCTCGACAAAGGGGGACATCGGGGGAGCCTGGGCAATTATCACCATATCTGCATTTACTACAGAGAAGCACCTTTCCCCGACAATTTTTTTTACTTCACCCAGAAGTTTCAGACTTGATATCTTTCGGTAACGGTTATCATCAGGGGGAAAGTGGTAACCGATATCTCGCAGCCCCGCTCCTCCAAGCATGGCATCCATGAGCGCATGAAGAAGCACATCCGCATCGGAATGTCCTTCCAGGCCGCGCTCAAAGGGTATAGTCACTCCGCCAATTATAAGCGGAATGCCTTTGCTTAATCGATGCAGATCGAAACCAATACCGACACGAAACAGCTCTACCGCCCCCTTTTAACGAGAGCTCCAGCAAAAAGAAGATCCAGGGGATGGGTTATCTTGATATTCGCCGGGCTGCCAGCTACAGCACAGATCTTTTCTCCCAACAGTTCCAGCAGGTAGGCATCGTCAGTAGCCTCAATTCCGAGGATTTGTGCTTTACGGTAGGCTTCGATGATAAGATCGCGGCGAAACACTTGAGGGGTTTGCACATGGCGCACATTTTCACGAGAAATGGTACGGTTGATCATACCGCTGATAGAGATCTCTTTCAGCGTATCTGTAACAGGAATCACCGGAACAGCGGCGCCCCACTTGGATGCCGCTTTAAGAAGCTCTTCAAAGAGTCCGGAGCTCAGAAAGGGGCGGACCCCGTCATGGATGCTGACCATCTCCATCCCGGAAGATATTTCTTGAAGCCCATGAAGGACAGAATCCTGCCGCCGTTTTCCACCTTCAACAAAGGTTATTTTCTCAAGAGAACAAAAGGGCTTTACCGTATCACGGGCAAAGCCTCTATCACCGGGTGGAACTACAACAATGATCTGGCTCACAGCCCGATGGCGGACAAAAAAATCCAGAGACCGGGCCAGAATGGGAATCCCTTCAAGCATGAGATACTGTTTCTTGATTTCGCCGCCCACGCGCTGACCCTGCCCTGAAGCGGCTATCAATGCGGCAACCTTCATTATCTTACTCCAGATACCTTTTCAACTGAACTTTTTGGTTTGGCAAAAATCATGCGACCCGCCGCTGTTTGTAAAACACTGGTGACAAGAACATCTATAGTTTCACCGATATGGCGCTTACCACCCTCAACAACAACCATGGTGCCATCCTCAAGATAGGCCACTCCCTGGCCTGATTCCTTGCCGTCCTTAATAATCTGAGCCGTCATCTCTTCTCCTGGAAGAACCACAGGTTTCACCGCATTGGCCAGTTCATTGATGTTTAATACTGTAATACCCTGCAGTTCACAGACCTTGTTTAAATTAAAATCATTAGTAATAATTTTACCGTTAAGCACCTTTGCAAGGCGGACCAGTTTGCTGTCCACCTCGGCAAGCTCTTCAAAGTCACCTTCATATATTTGCACAGGTATATCCATCTCTTTTTGGATCTTGTTAAGGATATCAAGCCCGCGCCGCCCACGGTTGCGTTTAAGCAAGTCGGGCGAGTCGGCGATATGTCGGAGCTCTTCTAGAACAAAACCGGCCACAACAATTATCCCTTCCAAAAAACCGGTCTTGCAGATATCTACAATCCTTCCGTCAATAATTGCACTGGTATCAAGAATTTTAAAGGTTTCATTGTCCGCCGCAACAGCAGCACGAGAATTCCGATTAAAAAAAGAGGTTATAAAGGCAAACTCCTCTTTACGATTAAAGATAAAGCGCACTCCAATTAAAACAAGTAACAGAATGACCACAGGAGCAATGTAGACGCCAGCGTGGGGGATTTTGTAGATAGGATAGCTGATAAGCAAACCAAGGACCAAAGTTATTATCATGCTGACAACTACAAGAATAATATCTTGAGTCGGTATTACCTTTAATCTGTTTTCACACCAATCCAAAAATCGCCGGCATGTACTGATAAATGGAGGAGTAATAAAATAAAAGAGCAACCCAAATAGGCCGCCGCCAACAGCGGAATAACCCCAGGGCGAAAATGGCATTGCAGGGCTGCCGATCACGGCAATAACACCCGGCCCGGCATAATTAAACAAAAGAGCACCAGTGACAATACCCAGAATCGTACCCAGGACCCGTAAAACTTTTTGTACCATGTTATCACCTCCTATACTGAACAGATGATAGCAATCCTTAAGAGCTTGAAATAGTTTTTACGTAATAATAATTATAACGTATAGTTTTAACTATAATCAAGCCGGATTATACATAGTATTGTTTTCAGGAGGTGAGAAAAGATGGGGTGGTTAACCTGGATAATCCTCAAAAATTCCATCTAGGGCGTTGAGGATTTCGGTCTGGTCAATGCCCTGGACAAGAAGCAGTTCGCTAATCAAAATTTGCCTGGCGCTTTCAAGCATTTTACGTTCTCCTGTTGAAAGGCCTTTTTCACGATCGCGCAGCGTGAGATTACGCACAACTTCAGATACTTCCAGAATGTCGCCGCTTTTTATTTTTTCAAGGTGGTCGCGGTAACGGCGGTTCCAGTTGGAGGACATTTCCCCATTATGGTTCCGCAGCACTTCGAATACCGCGGAGATCATCTCCTTGTCGATCACTTCTCGTAGCCCAACCCTCAGGATGCTGTCTGTCGGTATCATCACTTTCATCTCTCCGACAGGCAGTTTCATTACATAATATTTTTTACGGACGCCAAGAATTTCTTTTTCCTCAATGGAGTCAATCACGCCGGCGCCGTGCATGGGGTAAACCACCCTGTCTCCAATATTGAACACATAATCCGCCTCCTTGCATCCCCCTTGGAATATAGTAACACAGCGCCCTGATGGTGTCAAATAAGCAAATATAATACCACATCTTTATTCCATTTACAACATCTTTTCACTTTGGGGCAATTGTCAGATAACCGTCAGATAACCTCAGGCAGTCCTCGAGGTCTTTTTGCCGGTAGCGTAAAATTTACCCGCAGAAAGCCTTATATCTCAGCATCCCGCAGAGACAAAATGTTTTTGCCCCTGCGCACAAAGCCTAACCCTATCAGATGTTTTCAAAGAACGCAAAAGGCTCACTCTGCTTTAATAATGGGACCAATATGCCAAAGAAATGCCGCCATTTACAAGCAAAAATATCAAAATTGCTTTTTCAAAGAAGGATTTCTTAAATTGACGTTGAATGTACATTATTTTAATATCATTGTTCTTTGTAGACTGCCTACCATTTCAACTCAACCCAATAAAAACGATCCACGTTTAATAATAAGGCGGGAGGAGGGGGAGCTCTGCAAGGGCTAGGTCTATATAAAAGGCGGGTTGGAATTTTGGAGGTTTAATCAAAAAAGAACAATAAAAATTTAGGGGGAAACGTGATGACTTATAGGAATAGAAAAATGGTCATGTTTGCAGCAATTTCTGTTTGCTTGGCCCTTATTTTAGCGGTTGCCGGCTGCGCTCCTGCAGAATCGGAAAATGTGGTCAAGATCGGTACTGTAGGACCGCTAAGCGGCAGCGCGGCCAACTATGGGACTAACATCCTTAACGCAATCAAGATTGCCGTGGAAGAAGCCAATGCTTCGGGAGAACTGGGAGAGATTACTTTGGAACTGATCTCGGAGGATACAGAGGGGGACTGGTCCAAAGCAGCCAATGCTTTTAAAAAGTTGATCGACGTTGACGGTGTTGATGTGATTATTGGGGCGGTTTTAAGTTCGGAAACAGAGGCGGGAGGCCCCACTGTCAAAGAGGAAGGTATTCCAACTATTTCACCTTCCTCTACATCTGTAGGGCTGACCAAAGATAACCCATACCTTTTCCGGAATTGCCTCTCTGATGAGGTCCAGGCGGTGCAGCTTGCTGAGTATGCAGTGAATGAATTGGGCCTTAGCAAATTTGCCGTTTTTTACACGAACAACGACTACGGTGTATCTCTAAAGGATGCTTTTGAAGCCAAGGCAAACGAGATTGCCGAAGTCGTCGCTGTTGAAAGCTTCATGGACAACGATGAAAACTTCAAATCACAGCTAACAAAGATCAAGGAAAGTGACCCCGATTGCATTTACATCGGCGGTTACTACACCGAGGCGGCCAAAATTGCCCAGCAGGCCAGTGAATTGGGCATGGATGTACAGATTCTCGGCGCTGACGGTCTGTGCAATGCCGATTATCTAAATATCGGTGGTGAAGCGGTTGAAGGAACCTACGCCACTTCCGGCTTCTATCCCGATGATCCCACGCCGGCGGTCCAGAGTTTTGTTAGCACTTACAAGGAAAAATATGGTGAAGCACCGGATATGTTTGCCGCCCAGGGTTATGATGCCGCTCTCATCGTGATCAATGCCATTAAGACAAAAGGGGTTACCTCAGAGGAAATTCGCGAAGGCTTAGCTGCCACATTGGATTTCCCCGGCATCACTGGAAAAACCAGCATCGATGAAGAGGGAGATACAATCAAGGATGTTCTAATTCTCAAAGTTGAAGGCGGCAAATTCGTACGTATCAGGTAACAGATCCTGTTAGGCAGTTTTACGCGGAGGAAGGCAGGCATTCTGCCTTCCTCCAAAAGTGCTTCAGCGTTAAGAGGTGAACCATGTTTATTCAACAGTTAGTGAACGGTTTGATTCTGGGCAGCACCTACGCACTCATCGCCCTGGGCTATACTATGGTTTACGGAATTATCGAACTGATCAATTTTGCCCATGGTGAGATCTACATGTTCGGAGCCTTTGCGGGATTGATCCTTGTAACGGTCCTTAATGTCCCGTTTTTTTTGGCTTTTTTCCTCGCTATGGCGCTGGCCGCCATCCTCGGTATTACTATCGAATTCCTTGCCTACCGGCCTTTGCGCCGTTCTTCCAGGCTTGCGGCGCTCATCAGCGCCATCGGCGCCTCCATATTTCTATCGAACCTGGCACGCCTGATCATGGGGACGAAACCCCACAACTTCCCCAGCCCCTTCGAACCAAAGATTTATGAGACGTCACTTTTTATTATTTCCCGGGTGGAAGTAATTGTTTTGCTCTCTTCCTTCCTGCTGATGATCGGTCTCACCTTTATCGTTCAAAAAACAAAAATCGGCAAAGCCATGCGGGCAACAGCCCAGGATAAAGATACTGCCAGCCTCATGGGAATCAATATCAATAAAATAATCACGATCACTTTTGCCATCGGTTCAGCCCTGGGAGCGGCAGCCGGTGTAATGGTGGGGATCTACTTTCGCACTGTCACACCAATGATGGGCCTGATGCCCGGTCTAAAGGGTTTTGTCGCCGCCGTTTTGGGCGGTATTGGCAACATCCCCGGAGCCATGCTGGGAGGAATTCTGTTAGGCATTGCCGAAGTAATGGGAGCTGCCTATGTTTCTTCACAATACCGTGATGCCATAGCGTTTGCTTTGTTGATAATTGTGCTTCTTTTTAAACCTGCAGGTTTACTTGGACGCCCCGCCCAGGAAAAGGTATAATTCTATAGAAGAGTCTTAAGAAGGTGAAAAAAGCTTTGATCAGTCCCTATTATTTGCAGCTAATCATCCTGGTGGGGATAAACACGATCATGGCCACCAGCTTGAACCTGATTCTCGGATACACCGGACAGCTTTCTATTGGCCACGCCGCCTTTATGAGTCTGGGGGCTTACTGCTCCGCCCTTGTTACCCTACGCCTGGGCTTTCCCTTTATCATATCATTGCTCTGCGGCGCCCTCTTTGCAGCCGCCTTTGGTGTAATTATCGGCATACCCACATTGAAACTCAAGGGCGATTACCTGGCTATCGCCACGCTCGGCCTGGGGGAAATCGTCCGAATTGTCTTTCTCAACCTTGAGATCACCGGTGGTGCAGTAGGATTAAGGGGTATTCCCAAGAATACCACCCTGCTTTGGGTAGTGCTGGTTACACTTTTTACTGTGTTCATCCTGAACCGGATCATCAAATCAAGAATCGGGCGGGCGCTCATTGCTATTCGTGAAGACGAAACTGCGGCAGATTCCATGGGAATCAACTCCACTTACTACAAAACCCTCTGTTTCGGCGTTGGCGCTTTTTTTGCCGGTCTTGGCGGAGGTCTTATGGCCCACTATATGCAATTTCTCCATCCGAACACCTTCAATTTTATGAAATCCATCGAGCATCTTTGCATGGTCGTTCTAGGGGGCCTCGGCAACATGTGGGGCGCATTTATAGGCGCCGCACTTCTGACGATCATACCGGAGCTTCTTCGCACTGTGGCTGATTTAAGGTTGCTCATTTATGGAGCAGTTCTGGTATTGATGATGCGGATAAGGCCGCAGGGTATTCTGGGACAGGCGCAGGCGAACAGCGCATCAGGGATTAAGGATTTTTTACAGCGGATCCACTCCAGATATCTGGGTGTTTCCCGCGGTGATAAGTGAGGGGGAGCCACTTTGCTGTCTGAACCGATCTTAAAAGCCACCGCTATCTGCCACAGCTTTGGCGGGTTGATGGCCTTGGAAAATGTTGATTTTCAAATCGCACCGAAGGAAATCGTCGGCCTTATCGGACCCAACGGAGCTGGTAAAACAACCCTGTTCAACCTCTTTACCGGCCATTACAACCCCACCGGGGGAGAAATATATTTCAACGGACTGAAAATCAGCGGACTGAAACCATACCAGATCACCCCAAAAGGTATAGCCCGGACTTTTCAGAACATCCGTCTTTTTGGGCAGATGAGTGTTCTGGACAATGTGCTCATCGGACAGCATTGCAGGACCGGGACAGGATTGTTCGGGGCGATCTTGAGAACCAGTGCCAGTAAAAAAGAAGAAGCCCGGGCCCGTGAAATTGCCCTGGAGATGCTTTCTTTTGTCCGTCTTGAAGATAAGAAAGAGGAGAGAGCATGCAACCTTGCTTATGGAGAGCAGCGGCGCCTGGAGATAGCGCGGGCATTAGCCGCTGATCCCATTCTGCTGCTGCTTGACGAACCGGCTGCCGGAATGAACCCCCAGGAGACCGTTACCCTTATAGATTTGATCAGACAGATCCAGGACAGGATGGGGAAAACCATTTTGCTTATAGAACATGATATGAAGGTTGTGATGGGAATATCCGGTCGGGTGGCCGTTTTGAATTACGGTAAAAAAATTGCCGAGGGCACTCCTCACCAGGTGCAGAACAATGAAGAGGTTATCAAAGCTTACCTCGGCGAAAGCACCTGATTTTTTCCTTTCTGAAGGGAGATTAAGCGTTTGTTGAAAATAGAAAACATCTCCACCGGTTACGGTAATATACGCGTTTTACATCAGATAAACCTTAATGTCAGCGAGGGAGAAATCGTTACTCTCATCGGCTCCAACGGTGTAGGTAAGACAACAACTTTGAGAACCATTTCCGGTTTGATGCGGCCAGAAGAGGGCAGGATAAATTTCGACAATAAGGATATTTCCCGCACTCCGCCGCACAAAATTGTCGAAATGGGAATCTCCCACGTCCCCGAAGGGAGGAATGTTTTCCCTCGCCTTACCGTGCGCGAGAACCTCGAAATGGGCGCTTACGCTCGTAAAGACAAAGCCGCGATTAGGAAAGATTATGCACAGGTCATGGAACTTTTCCCGCAGCTCTCCTTGCGGGAAAAGCAGAGTGCCGGCACTTTGAGCGGTGGAGAGCAGCAGATGCTCGCCATGGGAAGAGCCCTCATGTCACGCCCGCGGTTGCTACTGCTTGATGAACCCTCCATGGGCCTGGCGCCTCTTGTAGTTTTGGGTATATTCGAGATCATTGCAGAAATCAACCAGCAGGGAACCACCATCCTCCTTGTAGAGCAGAATGCACAAATTGCTCTGCGCACCGCTCACCGCGGCTATGTCATGGAAACAGGGCGGATCATCCTGAGCGATTCTGCTTCAGCACTGCTGCAAAATGACCAGGTCCGCAAAGCTTATCTTGGCGAATAAGCTGCCTTTCTTTTTTTCCTTCATCACTGCGCACGCCCACTGAAGTCACTTGCTATGCTCAGGCACCAAAATGAATAACCGGGGCATGCTCCAGCTGGTAAAGAACCCCACGGTGCCGGGGATTGTTAAATTAACCGGCACCCCCTATGCTAATTCTCAAATCTTGCCAGGTTTTTCTTCAGTATGTCGCGGGCATCATTGACCATTGTTTGAATCATTTCTGCACAGGTGGGTATTTCTTTGATAAGTCCCACAGACTGCCCTACCATTAAAGGGGCATTGTCCACATCACCCGTTTGCCATGCCTTTAAGGAGCGCTGCCCCGACATCAGAGAAACAAGCTCTGCCAGATCTACTCCTTTCTCTTCCAGCTCTAGAATCTGAAGTGTGAGTTCGTTTTTTAAAGCCCGCCCCTGAAGATTTATGGTTTTACAGACCATGGCAGTTTCATGCTCTTCCCGTTTGATAAGCTCCTCCCAGATATGAGAATGAACCTGGCATTCTTTCGTGGCAATAAACCTGGTGCCCATCAATACCCCTTCTGCACCAAGACACAAAGCTGCAGCCATACTGCGCCCGTCAACGATCCCTCCGGCAGATATAACGGGTATTTTAACACTTTCGACGATACGGGGTAATAAAACCGTGGTGGCAACATCATCACTCAGGGGATGGCCGCCCGCTTCAAAGCCGAGAGCAATAACAGCATCGTAACCATAACGTTCAATGTTTAAAGCATGCCTGACAGCTCCCACCTTATGCATCATCTTGATGCCCGCCTTCTGACACATATCGAGATACTTGACTGCCGGACTACCGGAAACTTCTATGACATTCACCTTTTCTTCGACACATACTCTAAAGAAATCATCAAATACCTCTTCTGTAAGACGCATTGAAGGGAAAAGTGTAATGTTTATACCAAAGGGCTTGTCAGTAAGCTCCCGGGCTTTCTGTATAGCTGCTCTCAGCTCTTCGCCGCTGTTATAGTTGCAGGCGGTAATATTACCAAGGCCTCCGGCATTAGAAATAGCTGCACAAAATTCGGGAGTTGACAGCCACAACATTCCTCCACAAATAACAGGATACTTAACACCAAACAGTTCAGTTATTCTAGTTCTCATGAAAATCCTCCCTGATTATTAATGTATCTATATTACAAGAAAAGCGACCCGAATGCAAATATTACTTACAAGTATTTTTGGGCCGGAGCCACTATAAAAACCAGAGTTTCTGCCTTATTCTATTATGGTGAAATTCCGAAAGGGACTGCCCTTTTGGGCAGTCCCTTTGATGTCAATCATATCTAATCTGTTCCCCCGCCTACTTTGCTGCTTTTTTCTCTTCTTCTTCTCGCAGAATACGGCGCAGGACTTTTCCGACCATGCTTTTTGGTAATTCTGGCCGGAATTCAACCACTCTAGGCACTTTATATGCAGCCAGATTGGCCTTACAGAATTTTATGACCTCTTCTTCGGTTAATTCTTCCCCCTCTTTAATTACGATATAAGCCTTCAGTGTTTCACCGCGGTAGGGATCCTTGTAACCGGCCACGGCAGCCTCTACAATTTTTGGATGAGTAAAAAGAACCTCCTCGATATCACGTGGATAGATATTGTATCCGCCAGCAATGACCATATCTTTCTTTCGGTCAACAATGTATGTATAACCCTCTTCATCCATCCTGGCAATGTCCCCTGTATAGAGCCAGCCGTCGCGCAAGCTGCGCGCCGTTTCTTCAGGCATATTATGATATGCTTCCATCACCTGCGGACCCTTGACACACAGTTCACCAATTTCGCCCAGGGGCATCTCTTTTTCGCCTGTTTCGGAATCCATTATTTTAGCTTCGGTGTCGGATACAGGAAGGCCAATGCTGCCTTCAATGCTCTTGCCGTAGATGGGGTTACAGTGTGTTAACGGAGAGGTTTCCGACAATCCATAGCCTTCTACCAGCTTGCCGCCGGTATTCTTTTCAAATTGACGCCGCACTTCTATGGGCAACGGCGCCGCGCCGCTCATGCAAATCCTAATAGAGCTGATATCGTATTTATGCAGGTTGGGCGCATTATTAAGCGCCACATACATGGTGGGAACACCGTGCAAGAGAGACGGTTTCTCTTTGTCAATCGCCTTAAGCACATCTTCAACTACAAAGCGGGGTAGCATCACTACCTTGCCCCCCGTTAATAGTGAAAGATTCATTGCCAGGCTCATGCCGTAACTATGAAAAAAAGGCAGTGCCGCCAGTAAAATCTCACCTCCATGTTTATAATCGGGGCACCACTCTGTAATTTGCATGACATTAGCAATAGCGCTGATGTGACGAAGTATTGCTCCTTTAGCAACACCCGTGGAGCCGCCTGTGTACATGTACAGCGCCCTATCATCACTTTCCACCTTGACAGGAGTGGGTTTTTTACCCATGTTGGCCTTGACCAGCTTAGTAAAACTGTAATCCTCCGGAGCTATTCGGACACGATCGCCCTCTTTTTTTTCCTTGGCGATGGTATAAAGTAAACGCAACCCCGGGGGGAAATAGTCCTTGATATTGGTTACAATGATATTTTTTAGTTCAGTTTGCGACTGTATTCCTTTGACCATATTATAAAACCGGGTCATGGTAATAATAGTGCCCGCTCCTGAATCCTTAAGCTGAAAAGCCAGTTCGCGGGCAACATACATGGCATTACATGGAACCACAATTGCACCGATAGCCATAGCCCCATAACAGGCTATGGGAAACTGTGTACTGTTGGGCAGGTGGATAGCTACACGGTCGCCTTTTTTTACTCCCAGTCCCTGAAGAGCAACGGCAAAGGCATCGACCATTGTGAGCAGTTCGCGGTAAGTAAATTCCCCGCCGAAAAAAGAAACCGCCTTGTTTTCAGAATACTGTCCGGCAATCTCTTTAAACTTGTCATAAACTGAGACTTTAGGGTAATCAATGCTATGGGGAACAGTCGGCTCATAATTCTTAAACCATATTTTTTCCACACTTACACTCCTTTTTGATAATTTTAACAGGAATACATTATATGGAAATTAATGTATTGGGTGTTTTAATGTACACCTCCTTTAAATCAATGTAACGGAACCGGGATCAGCCGCCACATATACAAGAGGTGGCACCCTGTATTTCCGCTAAATGTATTAACATTCTATTCTTTTCTCAAGATTCCTGCAAGGGATTTGCTGGCAACTTGTTTTTAACAGCCAGATGTCCAGAATAATCAGGCAGGTAATTATTCCGCTCACCTTGCGTTTTAAGTTGACAGGGATAAAAGATAAAACGTATAATCAAGACGGAGCTCTTTTTAGTTAAAAAGAAGAGGTGACCCTAACATGAAAAGCGGAGAAGTTGTTGGTGATTTTCAGGAAACGGTTGAAGAGGTTCTAATCCGTCACCGCAGTATTTTAGATTGCCTTTCCAAATTTCATGAATCAACCTCCCGAATTAACCGTGCCATCATTAAAACCGCCACAGACTGCGGCTGCATCTCCATCAAAGCAATCAAGCAGCAATTTCCGCAAAAAGAATCATTGAAGGATTGCACAAAATACATGGACTCACATATAAAAGGAGAGTTCTGTGACCATTGCCGGGAAATAATTGCTGAGGAGTTTGGAAACCACCTTTTTTACCTGACGGCTCTGTGCAGCCTTCTTGGCTACAGTGTTGAGGAGCTTATCGGGCTGGAATATGACCGCATCTGCACACTGGGACACTTTTTATTGTCTTGAAAGAGCGGCGCCAATGGCTTCTCTGACAGTACGCACACCGGCAAGTTGAATGTCCGGTAAAGTTTTCTGACCCTGGTTTAACTCCTCCAGATTTAGATGCGGCAGCAGGAAGCGCCTGAAGCCAAGTTTCATTCCCTCGTTCAGTCTATGCCGGATCCGGCTGACAGGGCGGACCTCGCCGGTTAGGCCCACCTCTCCAACGATAAGGATCTCTTCGGAAAGACTGCTGTTTTTTAAGCTGGAAACAAGGCTGATCGCCAAGGCCAGGTCAACGGCAGTCTCCGTAAGGCGAACCCCTCCCGCAACATTGACAAAAGTGTCCAGCCCAACAAAGGAGACACCCGCATGTTTTTCCAGCACAGCCATGATCAAAGCAACCCGGTTTAAATCAATCCCTGCGGAAGTACGCCTGGGGGATGAATAGTTCGAAACAGTCACCAGAGACTGGATCTCTACAAGGAGCGGTCTGCTCCCTTCGATGCTCGCTGTGGCTACAGCCCCATTTCTGCCGCCGCTCCGCTGGGCTAGAAAAAACTGTGAGGGGTTTGCCACTCCGGTCAGACCCCTTTCCTCCATCAGGAAAACTCCGATTTCATTCGTTGAACCAAAACGGTTCTTTACACCCCTTAACACCCTGAAGCTGTGATAGCGGTCGCCCTCGAGATAAAGAACACAGTCAACCATGTGCTCAAGCAGGCGAGGCCCGGCAATGATCCCTTCTTTGGTGACATGGCCAATAAGAAAAACAATTATGCTCTTATCCTTAGCCAGGCGGACCAACCCGGCGGTAACTTCGCGCAACTGGGCGACACTCCCAGGCACGCCCTCCTGATCCTCTTTGTAAAATGCCTGCACTGAATCTACCACCAAAACAGCGGGGTTCATTGAAAGAACAGCTTCCTGTAGTTCGAAAAACCGGGTTGTTGCCAGAACGGAAGGATCCCCTTTGGCTTTCAAGCGCTGAGCACGCATCTTAATCTGATGCAGGGATTCCTCACCACTGGCGTAAAGCACTTTTTCAAATTGGGACAGCCTGTCAGCGACCTGAAGCAACAGCGTCGATTTTCCAATGCCGGGATCGCCTCCCAGAAGGATAATCGATCCCGGAACGGCTCCGCCGCCCAGAACCCTGTCGAATTCCTCCATCCTGGTAACAAGACGTTCTTCTCCAGTAGTAGGGATCTCCTGCAGGGATATTGGCTCCTTTGCCGCCATTTCTAGCGCTGAACCTCGCCTTACGGCACTTTGTGTTACTTTATGAAAAGTATTCCAGTTGTTGCAGGTGGGACAGCGCCCCAGCCACTTGTAGGTTTCATAGCCGCATTCCCCACAGCAGAACACGGTCTTTTTTTTGATCAGCGCCACCCCCTGTTTTTAAAAGCAATCCGGCCGATAAGCATGTCAATCCTTGATCATATACAGATGAAGAAGTGCCCCGAATTTAGCTAAAGAGTGAACGCGTGGTTTCCAGGTTCTTCCGATCCCAGTCACTGCCCATCTCCGGTGTTTCCAGGATTGCCGGCATTCCTTTCGGCCAGGACTGCCGAAAGATCTCTCGAAAACCCTCCAGACCGATCTGGCCCAACCCGATATGTTCATGACGGTCAACGCGAGAACCGCGCGCCACCCTGGCATCATTAATATGTAAAAGGCAAAGGTTTTCCAGTCCTATAAGCCCGTCAAATTGATCCAGCAGCTCCTTGACTCCATCGGAACTGCTAAAATCATAGCCTGCCGCCCAGCCGTGTGCAGTGTCCAGACATACACCAAGAGCACCTTTGGGAAAAGCCTTTAACACCCTCGCCAGCTCTTCAAAAGTAGAGCCAAGAGCCGTACCGCTGCCTGCGGTGTTCTCCAGTAGCAGTTTAACCCCCTCCGGCCACCCGGGCAGGGCGCCCCATATCGCCTTAATAACCTGTTCCAGACCCTGATCAACTCCTGCACCGCCGTGGTTGCCCGTATGCAAAACCACAAAGGGTGATCTGTAAAGAGATGCTCTTTGCATCGTTTCATCAAGAAGGAGGACTGATTTTTCATAAAATTCAGGGGAAACAGTTGCCAGGTTGACAAGATAGGCACAGTGAATCACTAGAGGGTAGATGAACTGCTCCTTTGCCAGCGCCACCCTCTTTTCAATCTCCGGCAGGTTTGGCGGCGCCATTTTCCATCCTGTAGGATTGCCGGCAAATATCTGAATGGTTTCGCAACCGTACTTTTTCACCCGCATCAGGTTGGTGGCAAAACCCCCTTTTAACGGCATATGAACTCCCAAACGCACCGATTTACCCCCTATCAGATTTCTTGTTGGCTGCACCGATTAGTTCACCATAATGCCCCAGGCCCTTTTGATCAAGATAGTTCTGCAACCCCAGCACAATCTCCCTGGCGATGTAAGGATTTATGAAATTTGCCGTGCCTACGGCCACAGCAGTTGCACCAGCGAGAATAAATTGCAGGGCATCATCAGCTGAAATAATTCCGCCCATGCCGATGAGTGGAATGGAAACCGCCTCCGCCACCTCCCAGACAGCGCGAACCGCAACTGGACGGATCGCCGGCCCTGAAAGGCCGCCGGTAATATTGCCCAAGAAAGGGCGATGACTGTGGGTATCAATTACCATACCTTTAATTGTGTTGATCAACGAAAGAACATCGGCGCCAGCGTCCTCGGCGGCTCTGGCGACAGCAACCATATCTCCCGTCTCGGATGATAGTTTTACAATCAGTGGACCCCGATAAGCCTGTCGCACCGCTTCAACTAGTTCTCCCACAACGGTAGGATCACGACCAAAGCTAATGCCGCCACAGCGGACATTGGGACAGGAAATATTCACCTCCACGGCATTAACTTCTTCGACCCCATCTAAAATGGAAGCCAGCTCCTGGTAATGCTCCATGGTTTCTCCAGCAATATTGATAATCACCGGACAGCCCAAATATTTTAACTGCGGTCTTACTTCTTTCAACAAAAAGGCTATCCCCGGGTTCTGAAGTCCAACTGCATTGAGCATTCCCGAGGGTGTTTCCACCAGGCGTGGCGGAGGGTTGCCCGCCCGGGGCTCCAGAGTAGTCCCTTTAAGCGTAATGGCCCCCCAGTCACGGGGATCGACCCACTGTGCATAATCAAAACCGTAACCGTAACAACCCGAGGCGGCTATAAGGGGATTCTCCATCTTTATCCCGGCCAGTTCAAGGACCAGACGCGGATCAGTTTTCAAAATAGACTTCCTCCCCGTCAAAAACCGGGCCGTCGCTGCAAACCCGGCGATACTCGACTTTCCCATCTGCATGTACTGGCAAAACACAGCCCAGGCAGGCACCGACGCCACAGGCCATTCTTGATTCCAGGGACAGGTGAACCGGAACCGATGCTGACCGGGCTATCTCCACCACTCTTGCTAACATCACTGCAGGACCGCAGGCGTGGATCCGTGGAGCTTCTTCGGTCAGGGCAAGGCGTTCTTCAAGAAGAGCTGTAACCGGCCCGTGACAGCCGCAGGAGCCGTCATCAGTAGCAACAAAGGGCTTAATGTTGTGTGCAAGAAAGTACTCCTCCGGGGGTAGAAGTGTAACCTCTCTGCTCCCCAGCAACAGCTCAAAAGAAAGGCCGGCTCGCCTGCGCTGCACTGCAGCAAAGAAAAGAGGAGCCATGCCTATACCGCCACCGACAAAAAAAGCGGGGCGCTCTTCATCAAGATAGGGAAAGCCCCGTCCAAGAGGCCCGAGCAGATCCAGCTCATCCCCAGCTTTAATCCGGGCAACCAGGGCAGTGCCGCGCCCGGCAATCCTGATAAGAAGCCGGATCATCCCCGTTGCCGGATCGGCATAGTGGATGCTAACAGGCCGGCGCAACAGGGGATCCGTAAAGCTCCCCACCTGCAGCTGGAGAAATTGCCCGGGTTCGGCAAGAGATAGAAGAGGCGACTCCAGCTCAAGGAGATGCCACCCCGGAACGATCTCCTTGTTTTCCAACACAAGGCAGTGGTGGGTCAGTTCAATCCTTTTTTCCATGAACAACACCATTCTCCATCTTGATCTCTCCGCCGACAATGGTCATCACCGGCTGGCCGCGGTAGGGATGGCCTGCAAAAGGGCTCAGCCTGGCCAGAGAATAAAACTTTTCCGGATCAACTGCGCCCCTGGCCTCAAGATTAACAACAACTATATCTGCGGGTGTCCCCGGTCGCAGGGTGCCTCCCTCCAGTCCCATTAGCTCCGCCGGGCGGCTGGAGTATGCCTTTACCAAATCAAACAACGTCAGCATACCCGTATCAACCAGACCGGTAAGAAGCATGGGGACTGCCGTTTCCAGGCCGGCAATTCCGCAAGGAGCACTTTCAAGACCTGCCGCCTTTTCAGCGGCGCTGTGGGGAGCATGATCCGTGGCAATTATATCTATGAGGCCGCTGCGCAAAGCTTCAACAAGAGCCAGGCGATCATCTGCACTACGCAAGGGGGGGTTGACTTTTGCCTGCGCACCACTCCGGCAGATTTCCTCTTCAGTTAACAAAAGATGGTGAGGAGTAACCTCAGCTGTGACCTGCAACCCCCGCTCTTTTGCCCAGGCAAGGAGTTCCACCGATCCGGCAGTACTGAGGTGAGCAAGATGAAGGGGTACACCCGCGGCTTGAGCCAGAATAATATCACGGGCTACAGCTGCAGTCTCGGCAGCTGCGGGAATGCCGGGAAGGCCCAGTTTCTTGCTAATCTCACCTTCGTGCAAAAGTCCTCCTGCAGAAAGGGTAAGATCTTCACTGTGGGCGATCACCAGAACATCAGGAAAATTGGCCAATGACCGCATGATTTGTAAGAATAGGTGACTGTCGGCAACAGGAGAGCCGTCATCCGAAAAAGCGCGCACGCCAGCCCTGTAGAGCAATTCGAAATCGGCGGCTTCCCGGCCGGCCCTCCCGCGAGTGAGTGCCCCTACCGGGAAAACCCTGCAAAACCCGACAGCAGCGGCTTTTCCCTTGATTAAATTGACCACTGCCGCAGAATCAACAGGCGGCTCAGTATTCGGCATTGCCGCCACAGCAGTAATACCGCCGGCCACCGCCGCCGCCGTCCCGCTGCGAATGGTTTCTTTATTTTCAAAACCGGGTTCGCGTAGATGCACATGAAGATCAACAAAACCGGGCAGCACCGCCATTCCGGTCAGATCAATGATCCGGGCATCCTCCACCGAAATTTGTGGCAAAATTGCCGCCACCCGCCCTTTTTCAATAAGCAGATCGACTGTCTTGTCAAGCGACTGGGTTGGATCCACCACCCGGCCGCCCCTCAAACATATCCGCATTGGCAAACGCTCCAGCAGTTATTCAATAGCAAAATAACCCAATAATAAATGCCCTTTATTCTGCAGATCCGCCAATCCTGCAGTCCAACTCTTTGATGATCGATTCCATTGCTTCAGAAGCTTCGCCATGGATAACCAGCCTGGCTCTCCGGTCGTGCATAGTTCTTTCGCGATTGATGATCACCAGGTTTTTTACCATGCGAGGCAGCATGTTAACAGGAGCAACCTTCATGCTGGCGCCAATAATAAGGATAAGCTGTGCACGGCGGACCTCATTGATCGCTGCACTAAAATCAGGAGCCATATTTTCGCCAAAGAGAACCACATCAGGCTTCATGGGACGCCCGCAATTCGCACACAGCGGCGGCAACTGTCCCTCAAAGATCATGGCAATAACTTCTTCCATAGGCAAACGATGCGCACAGCCCCTGAAGCAGCTGGCGCCTCTCATATTGCCATGAACTTCATAAACCCGCTCCGAACCTGCTTTCTGATGCAAACCATCAATATTCTGGGTAATAATTGATTGTAACAGACCGCGCTGTTGAAGCCCGGCCAAAGCCAAATGAGCCTGGTTGGGCAAAGCGCTAACAACATCCTGGAAAAGATCCATCCCAAAACGGTAGAACCCAGCCGGGTTTTTTTTAAAACCATGTACTGTAAAGTAGATCGGATTGACCTTCCTCCAGAACCCCTCTTCCGGAGATCTAAAGTCAGGGATGCCACTGGCCGTTGAGACCCCGGCCCCTGTCAAGGCCACCGTGTAAGCTGATTCCTGTAACAGATCAACAACTTTCTTGGCATGACCAATAATTGTTTAACACACCCTCTCTTCTGTTAACCGGTTTTTCGGCAAAGCCTTCGGCCGGTTTAAGGAGGCGTACCTGTGAAAACAATAGCCGTTGTTTAATCTTCGCGGTCATGATAAGCCAGAAAAGCAAGCATGTTCCGGTATGCTTTCTGATCGATTTGTAAAAGAGCATTGATCTGCTTATATTTCCTTCCCACACTGCTTGGAGAGACCCCGTAAACCCCGGCAAGTTCCTCCTGGGTAAAGTTTAAAAAATGAAACCTGGCCAGACAGTACTCCAGTCCGGCAGCCCAGGTCTCTATTTTCACGATTCGAGGCATATGAGGATAGACCTGGTTTATATAATCAAGCCAGATCGCCCGTGCATCCTGGAAAAACTCTTCACCATAATGCGAAGAGCGGCGCATATGCGCAAAGGTACAGTTTAAAACATCTGTCCATTCATCACACCAAACAGGTGCACTCAGCAGTTCGTGTGACAATTCCCTCTCCACGATCTGCCCCTCTGAAAAAATTAGAACGCTCCCCTTTGGATATATTTTTTTCAGCTCCACCAGGGCAAGACGGCGCAACCTCTCCTTAACCCAGGGGTTGATAATGTAGCCTCTTAGAAGGATAGCCGCAGTATCACTTTTTACCATGCCGCACAGACGAATGATTTTTTCTTTTAAACTGTCTCCACCCTGATAAAGCCCTCGTTGCAACAAAAAGATAAAATCTTCATCGGAAAAATTTTTCGCAAGTGCGTTACTATCCAGCGCAGAGAGCCACTTTTCAAGGGCTTCGTTTTCCTGTCCTGAAAAAACGGGGGACCTGTCATTGGATTCATCGAGATCATCTTCCATGACTTCCAACAGGTCGTAGGCTTCCCCGGCCATCTCCCCCTGGGGGTCAACTTGAAGATACTTTCTCAAGTAGCGCCTGGCTCTGGGCATGTCATCCATAAGTCCATAGTTAAGCGCCATCAAAAAATAGCAATCTGTAAACCCGGGATCGAGATTACTCACAACATGCTTAAAAATGCGATTTGCCTCCTGCAGGCGGCTGCTTTTACTAAGAAGGCAGGCCAAATGATAGTGACTTTCTGCATTACCCGGATCGATCTCAATAGCTTTTTTCAAAAACAAAAGCGCCTTGGAGAGTTTGTTTTTCCGGTGATAGTAACTGCCTTTTTGGAAATAGTAATTAACATCCTGCTGCAAAGGAATAATGTTTTTATAATTACCTTTTGTCTTTAACAGACCCTTGGGACGATCAACCCGGCCCATCTTTGCACCACCCCGTCAGCATACCTGGAAAGATGTTAATAATTTCTCCAACAGACAGATAATATCCTGCCTCGTTCATATTTAAATCATGCAGCTGCCGGAGCAGGCAATTATATTTCATCCACCGGTTTTTTTAAATAAATACTGCGCTCAAGGTAACGATCCCATTCTGTCCACTCCCCCTCGCCGGGGGGTCGTTTCTCCATTAACCTGACAAACTGGTTCAGCCGGGCACTGACAAGATCGGCATGGAAAAGCGCAAAAGCATGAATTGTTTTCGGGATTTCAGGTGAACCCCATTCGCGCATCCCATGATGGGACAGGATCATATGTTCCAGTTCCAGCTTCAACTGGACTGGAAACTCAGGTATCTGGTTAATCTTCCGATCAAGCATCTCCTTGCCGATGCTGATATGACCAACCAGTTTCCCCCGGTCGGAGAATTCGAAGCTAAGGCTTGCCGGGTCATATTCTTCTATTTTTCCCACATCATGCAGGATTGCCCCTGTAAGCAGTAATTCGAGGCGGAGATGATCGGGATAAAGCGAGACAAAGTAGCGACAGATCTTGATCACCTCCAGAGTATGCTCAAGCAGACCTCCACAATAGTTATGGTGTATCGTCCGCGCTGCCGGGGCAAGAGCAAAACGGCGGGTAAACTCCTGCTCATTAAAAAAGGAGAGGAGCAGCAACTTTAAATGGGGGTGTTGAATCTCTTTATTTATGACTTCTTTAAGCTCCCGGAGCATCTCCCGGGGGTCCCGTTCAGAAACAGGTTGAAAAAAAGAGCGGTTAACCTTCTCGGGATCTAGTTTGCGTAGTTCAGCAATCACAACCTGAGGTCCATAGTAGTCTGTAACATCCCCACGCAGAAAAATTACATCTCCTTTTCGCGGCAGCTCCTTCATCCCCGCTGTATCCCAGAGAATTGCCTTTATGCTGCCGCTAACGTCCCCGAGGTTCAACTTTAAAAAAAACTCACCAGCCCGGTGAGGGGCGGAATAGTTGCCCCGGTTGCATTCAAGCACCAGGGCTTGCGTTTCGACTTCATCTCCAACCTGCAGGTTGCGGATCAATTGTTTTTTCATTCTTTTCCCCTGTCTATGTCACGTTTATCAGCTCACTATTAATCTAACATACTTTCCAGCTTAACAAAAGGGAACGGGTAAACATAAAAATGGGACAGAGTAACTGTCCCATTGTCCCAAGTTAGTAAACTAGTGCCTGGCACCAGTTTACTACGGTCAGCCGTAAGTATAAAAGCCGCGGCCGGTTTTCCGTCCGTAATGTCCCGCCCTGACTAGTTTGCGGACAAGAGGACAGGGCCGGTATTTCGAATCTCCTGTCTCACGATAAATAGTCTCCATAACCGCAAGAAGCACATCCAGCCCAACCATGTCGGCAAGAGCCAGCGGTCCAATAGGATGGTTCGCCCCGAGCATCATGCCCCGGTCAATATCCTCAGCAGTAGCGACCCCCTCCATCAAGACAAAAGCGGCTTCGTTCAGCATGGGCACAAGAATACGGTTAACTGCAAACAGCGGTGCTTCATTAACAGCAATGGGCTCCTTGCCCATCTTACGTGACAGTTCCATGGTCAGATTAAAGGTTTCCTCATCCGTGTCAAAGCCCCGGATCACCTCCACAAGCTTCATCACCGGAACGGGATTAAAAAAGTGCATTCCCACCACTTTTTGCGGACGCTTTGTTGCTGCAGCCATTTCGGTGATACTCAACCCTGACGTGTTCGAAGCCAGCACAGCATTATCTTTGCAAACAGCATCCAGCTCTTTATAAAATACTTTTTTTAGCTCCATATTTTCGATTACAGCTTCAATGATAAAGTCGGCTTCATGAAAATCTTCTATGCGCGTTGTGCCCCTGATGCGGTTGCGAACAGTGTCTGCGTCAGCCTGGCTCTTTCTACCTTTCTCCACAGCCCGGGCAAGGTTTTTCTCCACCGCCGCCAGGCCTCTCTGTACAAACTGATCTTCCAGGTCACGCATAATTACCTGAAAACCGGCCTCAGCGGCAACCTGGGCGATCCCATTGCCCATAGTGCCTGCACCGGCTACACCGATAATCTTAATCTCCACTTCGTCCACTCCCTCACTGTTATTTCCCTATTACTTTCAACCGTTCTCCATGTTTCAATCTGGCTAAGGATCTCTTAGCCCTATTTCCCCTTATAAACAGGAGGACGTTTCTCTAAAAAGGCTGCTGCGCCCTCTTTCTGATCTTCTGTATCACAGAGCTGGGCAAAAAGTTTCGCCTCTGTCTTGAAAGTCAGTGTCTGCTCAAGACCGCCGTTGACCGCCTTTTTGGCCAGGCGTATCGCCACCGGCCCCCTGCTCAGTATCTTTTCAGCAATAGCACGGGCTCTGGTGAGCGCTTCGCCAGGTGGGACCAGATGATCGGCTAGTCCGATACGATAAGCCTCAGCAGCGTCAATCATATCCCCGGTAAAGATCATCTCCTTAGCCTTTCCTGAAGCAATTGTTCGGGGCAGCCGCTGGGTGCCGCCATAGCCCGGGAAAACAGCCAGGGTAACCTCGGGTAGGCCAACCCGGGAATTTTCCGTCATAACCCGAATATCACAGGCAAGGGCCAGCTCCAGACCTCCTCCAAGAGC
Source organism: uncultured Syntrophomonadaceae bacterium (assembly GCA_964464625.1). Classification (GTDB taxonomy): domain Bacteria; phylum Bacillota; class Dethiobacteria; order DTU022; family DTU022; genus JAAZIN01. The sequence continues at coordinate 2,246 of CAYXKD010000019.1, read as the reverse complement.
GAAACCGCTTACAGCAGCAATTACAGGAGCGGGGAAATCAGCAATCTTCTGAAAGGTAGCCTGTCCCCTACTGCTAAATTGCTCTCCATTTGCACTGGTAAGCGTAGTAAATTCACTGATATCAGCGCCGGCTACAAAGGCCTTGTCTCCCGCTCCGGTAATAATTACTGCCCCGATCTCCTCATCTCTCAAAAGTTCATCAAATTTACTTTCGAGCTCATCCATCACCTGCCGGTTCAATGCATTGACCGGCGGATGATTGATTGTAACAATTACCAGCCTATCCTCTTTGGTTACCGTTACCAGGTCACTCATTTTAGCAACCTCCTCAATGATTTTTTGCTACTCAGGGTCTTTCCAGAATCAAGGCCATACCCATACCTCCGCCCACACAAAGCGTTGCCAGACCCATTTTCAAGTTGCGGCGGGCCATCTCATGCAGCAGGGTCACCACGACTCGTGTACCAGTGCATCCCACAGGATGGCCCAGGGCGATGCCGCTTCCATTCACATTTACAATCTCCCTGTTCAAATCAAGCAACATCTCGCAAGCCAGATACTGAGCGGCAAAAGCTTCATTTAGCTCAATTAGTTCCATCTGATCAAGGGTTAATCCCGCCTTCTGCATCGCCTTGCGAACTGCTGGAACAGGGCCGTAACCCATCAGGTCAGGCTCTACACCAGCCCAGGCATAAGAGACAATCCGCCCCATCGGTTCCAAACCCATTTCCTGCGCACGCCTGGCTGTCATCAATACCACCGCTGCAGCCCCGTCATTCAACCCTGAAGCATTACCTGCGGTTACCGTGCCATCACGACGAAAAGCAGGGCGCAACCCCGCCAGAATCTCCATAGAAATATCCCTGCGAGGATGTTCATCGGTATCAACAATGGTGTCACCTTTTCTACCTTTCACTGTTACGGGAACAATCTCTTCCTTAAAACGTCCTTCATCGATAGCAGCAACAGCATTGACATGGCTGCGGTAAGCAATCTCATCCTGCGCTTCACGGGTTATGCCGTATTTGTCGGCTAACCGCTCTGCTGTCTCTCCCATCATTATTTTATATACCGGATCCGTCAACATCTCCCAAAGGGAATCGGTCATCTCACCGTGCTGTAACCTCTGTCCCCAGCGGGCTCCTTTAAGAAGATAGGGCGCAGTGCTCATGGATTCCACACCCCCGGCAACTACGATTTCAGAATCGCCGAAGATGATTTCCTGGTAACCTGATACAATAGCCTGCATACCAGAGGCGCACTGTCTCTGAATGGTAAAGCCTGTTGTCTCCACCGGCATCCCTGTTGTCAAAGCGATGCACCGGGCAATATTGGGCTCATCAGTGTATTGGTTGCAATTGCCGAAAATAACCTCATCGATCTGCTCCGGGGCGAGCTTTGCTTTACGCACAACCTCTTCCACAACCACCTGCCCCAGGTTAAGGGAAGAAACAGTTCTGAAGCTGCCTCCAAAATCACCGGTGGGTGTTCGCAGTGCGGCAACAATAACAACATCATCCTGCTGCATGAGGACCCTCCTTTCGATTAATCGGGTAGGAGGCTGCCCATTATTTGGGCAGCCGACCTCCCTCACCACCGTACGTACCGTTCGGTATACGGCGGTTCCAAAGTTTACACGTTACCCTGCAGAGTAGCATTCTACCAGACTGAGATATCCAGCCCGCTTAAACCTTTCATTGGATAGTGACCTTAACAAGATTGGGCTATGGGCGGTTCGCCAGTAGCCCTTTCTTGTATTTGCCCACATCCACGCCTGTTCTTCTTCGTTTCCCAGGCGTTTAAGGTTTTCAAAGCGCGTGCGGACCTTTTTCCACCTTTTCCAGGTGACCATCCGGATGCGGCTTCTAATCCATTTATCAAGCCTTCGAATCAGGCCCTTGGCATCCGCCAGCTTGAAATAGTTCATCCATCCACGAATTAACCGGTTCAGGCGGTTCTTCCTGAACTCAATGCCCATCCCGTTGCTGCGCCCGGTAATTTCCCGGACTTTGTCCTTGAAGCTGCGGACGCTTTTGGGATGTATCCTGAGCCGCCCCTCACCTTTGTAGATGTAGAAACTATACCCCAAGTATTTAACCCCGCTTATGTGTGCCGTCTGGGTTTTCTCCCGGTTCACCCTGAGGAATAACTTCCTTTCGATGTATGGGAGGATGCGATCTAATGTGCGGTTCCGGACTTGAACCTCTCAGCTCATCCGGCTCCCATTATCCAGCCGCAGGATAAAT
>CAYXKD010000018.1:0-32160 GCA_964464625.1 uncultured Syntrophomonadaceae bacterium | reverse complement strand
GTGAAGAGCTCTTCCGCCCTGCGGATATCCCCGGGTGTCATCTCATCATTGGCGGAGCGGGCAATAGCAATGATGTTTTCCCGATCCTCTCCGCCGATAAGAATGAGGGCAACCCCGCTGGGCACCCCGGCATGCCGGCGAAAGAAGCGCACGTCGATTCCCTCCCGCTCCAGGCCTGCCCGGGCGGATTCTCCCCACTCGTCATCTCCGTAGAGCCCGATGAAGCTGACCCTGACTCCCGCCCGGGCGGCAGCGACTGCCTGATTGGCCCCTTTGCCCCCGGCGGAGATTCTGAGCTCTGCACCGCGCACCGTCTGGCCGGGCCTGGGCAGCCCGGCGCAGGCCAGCGTCAGATCCCGGTTCGAACTTCCCACCACCACAATCTTCGCTTTTTTTCTCTCCATCATAATTTCATCTCTCTAGAATCGCTCCATCTCCGCATCCTGGACCCGTTTAAAAGGGCAGCCGGGCTTTATACTCCTCTTATGGGGCGGCGCGCCTTAGCCTACTCTTCCTTGAAGCAGCCGCTCCACCGCCGCCCGGTCTGGAATGCGATCAAAACCGCTCATCTTAGTGCAGGTTAGCGCTGCCGCTGCGGAGGCAAATCTGGCCGTTGCCCGCAGATCCATTCCCTCAAGCATTCCGGCGGCATAAGCCCCGTGGAAGACATCCCCTGCGCCCGTTGTATTGACCGCCTGCACCGGGAAAGCAGGTGTAATAAAATGCTCCCCAGAAGTCACCGTCATACAGCCTCGCTCCCCCCAGGTTTCTACAACAATTCTTGCCCCCATGGAGAGTACTTTCCGACCTGCCTGCAGCGGCTTCTCAATACCGGTAACAACCTGCAATCCGCCCTCTCCGCAAATAAAAATGTCGCTTAAAGAAACGAGCCGGAGCATCTCCGGTGTGATATCGCATTCCGGTTTCTGCAGATCCATCAGAACCTCTTTACCGGCAGAACGCATCCACCCGGCGGCGGCAAAGGCTGCCTCCGAATGGAATCCATCGATGATCAGGATATCCGCTGCAGTGAGGTAGTCGCGATTAAGCTCCGATACAAGCAAAGGGGCCTCCCGGAGCCCCCAGTTGGGCATAAAACTGCGCTCACCGCTGGCATCGCTGACAAAGACCAGCGCCACCTGATGTTCAGGCGCATCGCGGCGGATCAACCCCCGGAGATCTACCCCATAATCCGCCAGCGCTCTGTATTTTAGTTCCCCCAGGTCACCGCTGCCCACAGTTCCCACATAACCGGCCCGGATCCCCAGCCTGGCAGCGGCAACCGCCGCTGTTCCCGCCGGTCCGCCGCCCTGAATGGCGATCTCCAGCGCTTCATGACCCCGGTCCCTGCTGAGCAGCGAGCCGACCCTAACAGTAATATCCAGGCAGCGCAGCCCCAACCCGATAACATCACAGCCCATAATCAAATACCCATCTCCTGCCGAAAACGATCGGCCAGACTGAGATCGATGGGGCGATAATCAAACCCTCTGGCAATTATCCGCAGCAGGAGATGATGAACTTCGGCGGCACCGCGTCCCTGATAGAAGACGCTAAGCGATTCGCCCGATATCTCCTCCCGGAGGCGTCTGGCCAGGGCGTAGTAGAAGAGAATAGCGTTCAGCGATTGGATATAAGCCTTCAGGGGATCCTCCTTCTGAGGAAAGATGTCCGGTTCATGGATCCCGCCCCGGGCATCCCAATCGTTTATCAACTGCAGGTATGTCGCCTCCAGTGCGTCGAAGAAGTGGATGGTGCCGAAAATCCGGTCATTGTCGATCCGCCCCTCGCAGTCATTCTCATGGCGTAAAAAAAGCCGTCCCGCGGCAATGGTTTTTGCCACAGCCTCGGCCACTCTGCGCCGCGAGAGATAGACGTGGGCATCCTCAATATTCACCCCGACCTTGTTCCTATATTTTCCAAAATCCACCCCCGGCATTCCGGCAATCTCCTCCTCCACCTCCCGCGCCATCTGCATCGCCTCTTCGGCGGTCTTGATCACTGTTTGTTCCGGGGCATCATAAGGTTTAAACTCGATGGAGATACCGCAGCGGCCCTCTACCGCCAGAAGCAGCCGCCTGTAACAATCCCGTGTCCAGGCCCACTGCTGCGCCGGTTCGCAGATGAACGAACCGTCATAACCGTCGCGCCCGGCCCAGTTGTTCTGAAACTTCGCCCCCAGCCTCACCCCATGTTCCTGGGCGCGGCGCAGCAGTTCGAAAGCCGCCTCTCTGGCCCGGGGATCCGCCGAGGCGGGACCGCCGTACTTAAATAGCGGATGGCTGAAAGTGTTAGCACCGATGGAGACAACCTGCATTCCCCTCTCTTCAAGAAGCGTTTTCAGACAATCAGCATGTTCATCGGAAAATTCTCCGGGGTAATGGAAAGAAGCGCCCCGGACTCCCAGCCTGTAGAGAAACTCCAGCGCCTGCTCCATTGTAAGGGTCCGCTCCTGCTGAAAGGCCGAAAAGCGGTCGCCCAGCCTGCCGGTAAAATACCAGACACCGGCGGAGCAGTAGAGTCCCTCCAGCGCAGCAACGGCTTCCTCATACTGGCTGCCCTTTGGTATATATTTGACGGGCAGGTTGCTTCCGGCAAGGTATTGCTCTATATCCATGATCCATCGCTCCTTTCAGCAGCCTTTCAGCTGCACTCCCAATAGTAACCTTTATTCTTCCAGAAGGAGAATCAGCACCTCGTCCGGCCCAAGGTGAAGGCGGTTCAGATCTACTGATCCTGCCGCCCGACCGGGAGAGGCTGCCAGGATCTGAGCCCCTGCTGCACCGCTTTCGAAAGAAGCAGAAAAGGATTTCTTTCTCCCTGTAAAATTGAGAAGCACCAGGATCCGTTCTTCGCCTTCTTCCCTAAGGTAAGCAAAGACCCCGCAGGGCACCTTTTTAAGAGAGTGGTAACTCCCCTTTAGCAGAGCCCGGTGCCTTCGGCGCAAGCTTATAAGCTCTTTATACCAGGCCAGAAGAGAATGAGGATCCTCCTCTGCCTGCGCCACATTAACCGTTCTATAATCAGGATTCACCGGCAGCCATGGTTTGACTGTTGAAAAACCGGCATGGGGCTCGCTGTTCCACTGCAGCGGCGTGCGGGCGCCGTCCCGCCCGGGGTGAAAGGGCCAGTAGGTCACCCCAACGGGATCCATAAGTTCATGCCGCTTGATTCGCAGGCTCCGCATCCCCAGCTCTTCACCCATATAGATAAAGGGTGTCCCCCGCAGGGTCAGGAGCATGGCTGCAGCAACACGAGCCCGGGCTTCTGTCCGCCGCCCGGCAGCGTACCTGCTGATATGCCGGGGATTGTCATGGTTTGAAAGAAAGTAGCAGGGCCAGTTTTTGTTACCCAGCAGTCCCTGCCAGTGATCCACCACCCTCTGGAAAGCGGCGGCGGAATAAGGGGCGAACATGAAGGTAAAATTGAAAACCATATGGGTGCCCTCGCCATTGACGCCATAATAGCGGACCGCCTCTTCGGGGTTGTCCATAAAGATTTCGGCTGCCAGCACCCGCCCGGGGTATCTGTCGGCCAGCTTTCGCATCTTAAAACCGATCTCCACCGCCTCAGGCCGGTCCTTGTCATAGAGATGGCGCTGCATCTCATAGGGGCGCCTGCCGGGACAGAGCGGATTGCTCCTGAACTGTTCATCCTTGAACACATAGTTCAAGACATCGATGCGAAAACCGTCGACCCCCCTGGCGAACCAGAATTCCATGGCTCCTAAAACAGCCTCCTCCACCTCGGGGTTGCGCCAATTCAAATCAGGCTGCTCCGGCAGGGAATTATGATAGTAATATTGCTGCGTCTTCTTATCCCAGTCCCAGGCCCGTCCGCCGAAGACCCCCCGCCAGTTGTTGGGGTAGCGGCCGGGACAGGGCGCATCCCGCCAGATATACCAGTCCCTTTTAGGGCTCCGCCTGCTGGCTCTGGATTCAATGAACCAGGGATGCAGATGGGAGGTGACGCTGGGAACGATATCCATGATGATGCGCAGCTTCCGCCTGTGTGCCTCCTTGAGCAAGCGATCAAATTCTGCCATGGTCCCATACTGTGGATCGATTCCCCTGTAGTCGGCGATATCGTAGCCGAAATCATACTGCGGCGAAGGGTAGATGGGGTTCAACCAGATGGCGTCAATTCCAAGTGAGCAAAGGTAATCGAGCTTGTCGGTGATTCCTTGAAGATCGCCAATTCCATCCCCGTCAGAATCGTAAAAACTGCGAGGGTATATCTGGTAGAAAACCGCCTGCTCCCACCATGGAGCCTTTGATTCCATTGCTTTTTCCCTCTCTTTTTCAGTTGTAAAAAAGCTCAGGAGCCCAGGCATGCCCCCACTGTACAAAATATCAACTTTCAAAAAGACGGCTGCATTCCTGCAGCAGCTTGCGAATGGGCAGATTGTAGGGGCATTTGTCTTCACAGGAGCCGCACTCGCTGCAAAGTGAAGGTTTTACTTTTAAAGCATTGTAGCGCTCCCGTGCCCAATCATGAAGGTCGTATCCCTCGGAGTAGCGACGCAGGGTCATCACCGATGAAATGTCGATGCCCTGAGGACAGGGCTGGCAATAATCACAGCGCCGGCAAAACTTTTCTCCGATGATCCCTGCCTCTTGTCGCAGCTGCTCCTCTTCAGCTTCGCAGGGCGCAGCCCCAGAAACGGCGGCATTCCCCCCAACTTCCGCCAGGCTTTTCATTCCGGGAATAGCCACGGAAACATCATGCCGCAGAATAAATTTCAGAGCGGCGGCGGGGTAGCTGAAGACACCGCCGGCCAGCGGCTTCATGATAATGGTGCCGGCACCCTGCTGCCGGGCCTGGGGCAGCAGTTCGTCAAGAGCATCCCGTTCAATATAATTGAAGGGAAACTGCACGGTATCGGGGCTTTCTCTCTTCAGCACCTCCAGTAACAAAGAGGGGATGTGCCCGGTTATACCGATAAAACGCACCTTTCCCTCTTTTTGGGCCTCTTTGAGCGCCTCCCAGGAACCTCCGGAACCGAATATCTGTTTAACCTTTTCCTCGTCACGCAGATTATGCAGCTGGTAGAGATCTATATAGTCCGTTCTGAAATTTCGCAGGCTAATATCTACATCCCATTTCATGCTGTCTTTCCGGCCTGCTCCCGATTTGGTGGCGAGGATTATATCGCTGCGGGGAATTCCCTGCAGGGCTAACCCCATCTTCTCTTCGCTGTCAGTATAGCCGCGTGCAGAATCAAAAAAATTGATTCCCAGCCGGAATGCTTCCCTGACTACGGTGACAGCCTCATCCGGAGGGATCCGCTGCAGCGGGATTCCTCCGAAGCCTATCTCCGATACCTGTAAGCCTGTTTTGCCCAGTACACGGTATTCCACCTGTTCAGCCCTCTTTCCCTGTTTCGATACCAGCCAGCTTCATAGCGAGATTCTTCTTGTGATCCAGATGGGCCTGCCTGGCGATAACCACCCGCTGCGCCTGCGGTGAGCCGGCTCCGTGCATCGACTCGGTAAGGTAAGCAGCTGCAGCAGGGCCCAGCGTGAAGTTCTCCAGAAGCCGCAACATCTTCAGCCTGCAGCTTATGTCGATCCCGGCAATACCCTGCAGATATTTCTTTAGCAGCGGTCCAATCTCTTCATGTTCCAGATCCCGCAGCGAAGGTAAAGTCACAAGCAGCCCCCCGGCGATATCCTCAGCCAGGCGGGCAATCTCGTACGGAAAACGAGTCACATTGAGCTTGCAGACATTGGCCAGGAGCAGGTCGATCAAATAGGTCCCCGAAGCAGCGGCACATCCCCTGGCGGAGCAGGCGATGCCGCAGCAAAAAAGCGTCTCGTTCAGGTGAATCATCTCTACCAGCTTATCTTTAATATGCGAAGCCCCGGCAACACCCTGGTATTCAGCCAGCGCTGCAGCCGCCCCGATGATGACATCACCAACCCCAACCTTGCAGCCGCCGTAGCTCTGGCGGTGATATCCGGCAAAGCGTTCTACCAGGCGCCCGGAGTAGCGGTGCTCGCGACACATAAAGACCCTTTCCCAGGGCACAAATAGATTATCAAATATGATCAGGCATTCCTGTCCGCCAAAGTAAAGGTTGCCCCTGTCAAGGGGATTATCCTCCATCTTACGTCTGTCCGAAGGCTGCCGGCCCAGAATGTAGATAAGCCCCGGTGCATCAGCCCCTATTGCAAAGGAAACTGCATAATCCCGGTCTTCCTCTTTCATCGCCAGGGTGGGCATGACAATTATATAGTGCGAGTTCAGCGCCCCTGTCTGATGGCATTTTGCCCCCCTTACGGTGATACCTTCACGGTTTTCTGAAACCACGCGTAAGTAGAGGTCAGGATCAGCCTGTTCATGGGGCCGCCTGGCGCGGTCCCCCTTGGGATCAGTCATAGCCCCGTCGCAGACAGCGTTCTCATTCTGCACCTGCTGCAGGAAACGATTGAACCTCTGATGGTACGGCGTACCAAGGTCACGTTCCATCTCGAAAGTGGTGATCTCCAGGGCATTCATGGCATCCAGGCCCACACAGCGCTGGAAACATGTGCCTGTCTCCTGCCCCAGAAGTCGCTGCAGTTTTACTTTTTTCATAAGATCATCCGCAGAACGATGGATATGGGTGAACCGGTTGATCCTTTCTCCACTGAGGTGGGATTGTGCATAGATCAGCTCTTCGTGTTCAGGATACTGCTGCAGTTCGTAGGTCCGGGCCACCGCGGCGGCACTGGGGCGAACCAGAGGATGCTCCATGGGCGAGGCGGTGAGCTCGCCCTGGATATAGACCTTCCTGCGGAGTTTATGTAAACCGGCGACATATTCAGCTGCATTCACGATCTGCTCCTCCTTTGTCAATATTGTCGGTAATGGATATATTCGCGATCATGGTGCTGCGATCCCTTTTTGGTCTGAAATGACCTGCATATTTTGCGAAACTTTTAGGATGCCCCAGGGGATCGTGGGCAGAAGGCAGTAACCTGCCCGTTTCAAACCTGAAACACCCTGATTAAAAGTCAGGTGCACTGACGGCTAAGCTAATGACTCATCTTGTGGGTGGCAATGGTAAGCGCCTGACGGCATGGGGAACCGGGCAGGAGAAGAACATGGTTCTCTCTGTATCCAACCTGCTTGCCGGGGCCGGGCGGATCCGGCCCCGGCAGCATTCCTGTTTACTCCAGGTTCAGTCTTCTTTCCAGAATATAATTGGTCAAGATAAAGTAAAGTATGCCCAGAACAAGGGCAGGCAGGATCACAAACCAAACCGCCATGAGATTGATAGACATGACATCACTGACTGCATCGATGATTTTCTCCAAGTATGCCTGGGCATAGGGGAGAAAGATGGCCAGTGCCAGAGCCTTGGAAGCAAAATCAAGGACAGCGAACCAGGCGAAAGATGCCAGGATCCTGTGTCTGGAGGAAAGCTGTCCCAGCGCGATGGCCGTGTAGATCATCAGGATTCTCGAGGCCATGGCGACCAGGACTGCGCCTGAATAGACAAAAAAAGCGGTGATCCCGAAGGTGTCGTTAATGTCATTGATCCCCACACTCAACGCCGGCCACAGGCCGGAATTAGCAGTAAAGATCATAATGGAGCCCACAGTGACCAGGCCGCTCGCTATGGTCCAGGTGATGGCTGTGATCAGCTTGCTGACAATGTGCTGCCACGGGCGAACCGGCAGAGTGAACATGAGATAGCCCTCATCACCCAACAGACTCTTGAAAAACCGCTGGATCATGATCAGCAGGGTCATCACAATAACAGCGACGATGAGAGCAAAATAACCCAGCCCGGCCAAAAAGCCAAGCATCTCCAGGAATCCAAAACCAAATAAAGATGCATCAAGATCGACAAGCCTTTCAAATCTAATCAGCCTGTTTACCAGGGCAAAGGCGATGAGAACCAGGTAGAAGGGTACAAACAGACGGGCGGTAGCCCTGAATTCATATTTGAGGAGTTTTGTCAGCATTTGAATACCTCCCTGAAAAGAGAATCAACGGATTTTCCGCTTTCTTCACGGATCTGGTCCACAGTTTTGTCGAGAACCACCCGTCCTTCCTTGAGGAAAATAATCTGTTCCAGAATCCTTTCGATATCAGCGATCAAATGAGTGGAAAGGATGACCGTTGCCCCGGGGTTGTAGTTGTCCAGAATGATATCCAGTATATAATCACGGGCGGCGGGGTCAACACCCCCGATAGGTTCATCAAGCAGGTACAGCTGCGCCTCGCGGCTCATGACCAGGATGAGCTGCACCTTTTCCCTCGTCCCCCTGGACATCGTCTTCAAGCGATCTTTGGGGTTTAGATTGAGCTTTTGCATCATACCGTAAGCTTTTTCCTTGTTGAAGTCGTCATAAAAATCAACAAAGAACTCGATGATATCGGAAACTCTCATCCAGTTATTGAGATACTGTTTTTCAGGAAGGTACGAGATGATTTTTTTGCTTTCCACCCCCGGTTCTTGCCCGGCGATCAATATTTCTCCGCCAGTGGGCCTGAGCAGTTTATTGCAGAGCTTGATAAAGGTGGTCTTGCCGCTGGCGTTGGGGCCCAGCAATCCAACGATACTGCCGCGCGGTATGCTCAGCGTCACTTTATTAACGGCGGCAACATGGCCGAATGTTTTTGTAAGATCCCTACACTCCAGGATTGCATTGTTCATTCTCTCTCCTCCTCCATGATCGCTGACAGGGCCGTCTGAATCTCCTCATGGTCAAACCCCAGTTTCAGCATTTTGTCCAGAAAAACCCTGATATGCTCCCGGACCAGCCTGTTTTTAACCTGCATTACCAATTTTTCATCCTCCGTGACAAATCTACCGCTGGTGCGGTGGGCATAGAGCAAACCCTCTTCTTCCAGCCCCGCCAGGGCTCTCTGCATGGTGTTGGGGTTGACTGAGGCCTCCCTGGCCAGCTCTCTGACGGGGGGTATTTTTGAACCTGGAGGGTAGTTGCCGGCACAGATCTGCAGCTCTATCTGTTCAATGAGCTGGGCATATATGGGGCGATCCGAGCTAAACTCCCACGTCATTGCATCACTCCTCCCGCTGTATTATTGTATTAGGTAGCTAATACAATAATACAGCATTACAAGTAAGTTGTCAAATATAATATAAAAGGTGTGGCTGTTAATGATAAGAAGGCTAGTTGATAAATCTGCCCGCTTTAATCATACCAACAATGAATTGGATTCAAGGCGAAGATATTAAAAAACCGGAGGAAATAGCGTCGTTTATTATGACGGCTATCTACTCCGGCTTGGGATATTTTTAAATAAAGGTTACGCCCATACCGGGCGAACCGCAAAAAAGCCGCCCCCCAGGGGGGCGGCTGGCTTTCGAAGAATACAGGGATGCTAGTAAAACTGCAGCGGATTTAAGGCCGGGTGGGTGTACCATCCCCCCCAGTTGGATCCAACGCTGCGGCGAATTTCAAAGTGCAGGTGGGGCCCGGTGGAGCGCCCCGTTGAACCGAGGCGGGCAATGGTCTGACCCCGGGAGACTTTCTGCCCCACGGAAACGAGGTTGGCATTGTTGTGCAGGTAGAGAGTGTAGTGGCTGCCGTGATTGATCACAATATAATTTCCCTGGCCGCTGCCCCAACCCGAAACAACCACCACCCCGCTTTCTGCGGCAAAGACGGAAGTGTTCATCGGCGCAGCAATATCAATACCCGTGTGTCCGCCATGGAAGCGCTGGGTTATCCTGCCGCCGCCGGCTACAGGCCAGGCAAATCTTTTCAGGGTACCCCGCTCCACTACCTGGGCGACCGGCTCGGTGATGACCCTTGTGGAAACTGTCTCCCTGGACTGCTCCACTCCGTTTTCACTGCTAACCAGGTAAGTAGCCTCCTGCAAGCCGTGTTCCCCCTGAGAAACAACCCTGCTCTCACCGGCATACATTTTATCGCTGGACAGGTATTCCGTGGCAAAAGGGATCTGCTCCTTAACAGTGACCTTTTCAATACTTCTCACGTGCACGGCGGGAACTGCCGGCTCTTCATCTTCCAGTTCACTTCTACCAAAGCGGGATGCAATCATTGCGCGAGAGGCGAGAAGCATCTCCGGATCATTCCTTTGTCCTGTGAGCAGCGAAACAATTTCTTCCGAAGCATAAACCTGCTCAGGAGAAACAGTGCATTTTTCACCGGCGATCTCCTCTAGCAGCTTCACATCCATCAATACAACTCCCTCATCCTCGCTGACAAAAGCCGAACATAGGCCCTCAACAACCATGTCCACTCCATTCATCGCAGCCACCGGCGCTACCGGAGAGCCGTCAACGGTTACCAGGATGGCATCAGTAAGAAATGTCAGTTGCTGCATCAGGGCGTCTGTGGTCTGCCGGAGATCCTCCACTTCACCGGGGCGATATTCCCGGGAGAGGGTGATCTCCTGCTCAGGATAGAGTTCCATCCCGTAAAGAGAACTGCAGCTGCAGGTTAATTCTTCAAGAAACTGCTCCACCTCCCCGGCATCCCGCACCAGCCCTATTTCAACCCCCTCCAGGCGTACGGCATAGAGGTGACTGTAGAGATAATACTGGAGTTGCAGCAATCCTCCCAAAACAAGGCAGGTGAAAACCAGGTAAAGTGACCAGTGCAGTGTTTTCCCTTTTAACCAGCGTTTTAATTTCATCAATTCACTGCGTTGATAAATGCGCTTAAGGCGGGAAAAAGGGGTCTTTCTCTGGGAGGGTACTTCTGGCATACTTTATCTACCTCCTGTTGCGAATCAAATAAGGCACTTGAGAAAAACTGCACCAAGATGTTAAGTAAGGAAAACAATTCCTTAACAAATTTAACAATACTATAAAATTTACTTCTTGTCCAATGGTAAGTTATTCCTGATAATCTTTAAGAGAAGTGGTTGGATGGGGGGTCTGCAGTCAAATGTATTGCCGGTAATTCGCAGTTCACTTATTCATATTATAGCCGGGGGTGCCGCAATGAAGTTTGCACAGACTATTTAGAGGCAGCTCAAATTATTACCGGCACCCCAAATAAAAAAAAGGCAGCAATTGCAGCTGCCTCTATTATTTTAAAAAAGAGGGGGATTCCCCTGGCTTTCTATTTGTTTCAGGACATCCTTTTTCAATCTGTTCAGTTTCGCCTCTGCTTCTGCAGCGCTGCCTGCGCTGACAGAGAAATATAATTTGATTTTCGGTTCTGTGCCGGAGGGACGGAGACAGAACCAGGCACCGCTTTCCAGCTTGTAATAGAGCACCTCTGAACGGGGCAGCTCCACCGGGCGTTCCTCCCCTGTAAGCAAATCATAACTTTTACGAAGGGCATAATCTCGTTTTTCAACGACCCTCTCTCCCGCTACCTCCGGTGGGAAAGAGCTAAAAGAGCTCATGATCTCTCCGGACTTTTCCATATCCTGCAAAGCAATCGAAAAAAGATCCTCCCGGAAGAAGCCATGTTTCAGCGAAAGCTGTTCCAGGACGTCCAGCAGTGTGTGCCCTCTTTCCTTGTGAAAAGCAGCCATCTCGGTAATCAAGAAAGCTCCTCCCACGGCATCTTTGTCCCGCCCAAAAGTACCGGCCAGGAAACCATAGCTCTCCTCATAACCGAAAATAAAGCTGAATTCTCCTGTTTCTTCGAACTCTTGCATCTTCTCGCCGATATATTTAAAGCCGGTGAGGGTCTCCATGGTCCTGATCCCATAGGCATCTGCAATCTTCCGGCCCAGATTTCCCGTAACAATGGTCTTGATCATGACTGCATTTGGCTGGAGCGCCTTTCTTTCGGTCAGCCGCTCCAGCAGGTAATCCAGCAGCAGGGCGCCCATCTGGTTGCCGCTTAAGTGAATATAGCTACCAGCGGCATTGCGAACAGCGCAGCCGACCCTGTCGCCATCGGGATCGGTAGCCAGGACCAGATCGGCCTCTTCGGAGTCGGCAAGTTTCAGGGCCATTTCAAAGGTGTCCCTTTCTTCAGGATTAGGCTGCTCCACAGTGCTGAACTGCGGATCCGGGACCATCTGCTCTTCAACAAGAGCCAGTTCAACAAAGCTGCACCGGCTGAGCAAATTGGGTATATGGACGGCTCCGGTACCGTGCAGCGGCGTATAGACCACCTTCAGCCTTCCCTGCGGTTTTGAGAGAGAAAGGGATCTTACCGCCTCGCGATAAGAACTGTCCAGTTCAGGGCCGATGATGCTAAGCAGGCCGGATTTTTTCGCCTCCTCCCAGGGAATACTCCTGACATCGTCAAAAAGATCAACCCTTGATATTGCTGCAGCGACCTCATCGATGAAAGGTGAAACAGCCTGTCCGCCGTCAGGACCGTAGACCTTGTAGCCGTTATACTGCGACGGGTTATGGCTGGCTGTAATCACGATCCCCGCAGCACAGCCCAGCTCGCGCACAGCAAAAGAAAGCTGGGGTGTAGGGCGAACACCGTCAAAAAGAAGCGCAGTAATCCCATTAGCAGCCAGAGTCAGGGCGGCATCACGGGAAAACTCCCGGGAAAAACGCCGGGTATCGTACGCGATTGCCACTTTCATCTTTTCAGGTTCCAGATCGAGGCTGTTGATGTAATCGGCCAGTCCCTGTGTTGCCCTCCGAACAATATAACTGTTCATCCTGTTCAAGCCCACTCCGATGATACCGCGCATTCCTCCAGTACCAAAGGCCAGTTCCCCGCTGAAAGAGGCGGCGATCCTCTCGCTGTCTCCCTCCATGGATTCCAGTTCACGCCGGCTCGCCCCATCAAGATGGGGGTAGTCCAGCCATCTCCGGTAGCATTGCTCCGGTGTGGGCTCCCCAACAGGTTCCAGGCGGCCAAAATCATCCTCATAGCGGATAATATCATCCTCGCCCAGGTAACTGCCGTTCTGCACTTCAATCACCTCCAGCAATTCTTCGCCGGGATTCTCCAGGCGGTGTATTGCCCCCCGGGGGATAAAAGCGCTTTCGCCTTTATGCCTCAGGAATTCTTCCTCCCCCACGGTGATCATTGCCTTTCCCCGGACGACGACCCAGTATTCCGAACGGTGGATGTGACTCTGCAGGCTGAGACGTTTCCCCGGATTGACAGTGAGTCTCTTCACCTGAAAGCCTTCACCTGCCTCCAGTGAAGTAAAACTGCCCCAGGGGCGGTAAACAGTGCGGTGCTGTAAAACTTCCGGAGCGCCTTTTTGCTCCAGCGCCGCCACCAGCTCACGAACCTTCTGTGAACGATCCAGCGGGCAAACCAGCAGGGCGTCACCAGTCTCCACCACAGCCATGTTCTCCAGCCCAACAACGCCTACAAGGCGCGATCGGGCAAGCACAAGATTGTTACAGCTTTCGATGAGCACAGTGCGACCCTCGCAGTAATTGCCCGCTTCATCCCTGGGCGAGATCTTGTGGTATGCTTCAAAACTGCCCACATCGCTCCAGGAGATCTCCGTGGGAATCACCGCTACATCTGCCACCTTCTCCATGATCCCGTAATCGATGGAGACAGGTGTAATATCCTTGTAGAATTCGCCCAATGAACCCTCATCTGTAAAATCGATCCTGTCAAATGCAGCTGCCATCTCCGGCAGATGGCAGCGGTAAGCTGCAATGAGCGCACCCAGCTTGAACATAAACATACCGCTGTTCCACAGGTAGTTGCCCTCTTCCAGATATAGGGCTGCCTGCTTCGCCTCCGGTTTCTCCACGAAGCGATCCACAAGAAAAGCATCGCCGTCAAGCTGCCGGCCGCGGCAGAGATAGCCGTAACCGGTTTCGGGATACCGGGGTGCGATTCCAAAGGTAACCAGTCCATATTTTTGGGCGGCATCTTTGCCTGTCGTGAGAAGTTCCTCATATTCTACTCCCGCCGGTATGAAATGGTCCGACGGAAGGACCGCCATGACCGCTTCTTCATCCTCTCCACGGCTTGAAAGGAACCAGGCGGCCAGTCCTATAGCCGGAGCAGTATTGAGAGATTGCGGCTCACAAAGCAGTGCCACCTTGCCCGGGTCAAGCCCCATGTCCGATAGCTGGCAGCGGATCTCAGCAACCTGATCTGCATGGGTGACTACGATGATCTTCTCGGGCGATATTTTTGGCAACAGCCGGGCTACAGTTTCCTGAAAAAGGCTTCTCCCCTCCGGGCCAAAGATCAGATATTGTTTTGGATATTGTTCCCGGCTTAGCGGCCATAATCTCGTTCCGCTGCCGCCGGCTAGAATTACGGAATACAATTCAAGGTTCACCTCTTTAAAGATATGGATCTTATATGATATATATGGATGTTAAATCTACTCATGCTGCGGTGAAGCCGCTCCGGCAACCTCATCGATACCGGTATAACCCTGGTGTGAGGCCAGGTGCATACGGTGCAGCGACATCAACAGCGAAAGCGTTGATTCACCGCCCTGATTTAAATTAACGCCGCCGGGCATGAGCCCGTCGAAACAGCCGCCGCTGCTAAAATCATAAAGCGGCTGCCTGACATCGTTGTTGCCGAAAAACCAGTTGAAAGACCAGTCCATGGCTATTTGCCAGCGGGGCTCACCTGTTGCCAGGTATGCCTGGGCGCAGGCATCAACCAGGGCCGCAGCATCAAGGGGTTGCTGATCAAAGCGGGCTTTCTCTGCGCCGCGGCTGTACCAGCCGTCATTACCTACCAGGGACAGTTGCCCCCCGTCAGGATCTGTCTGGATCGACATGAGCCAGTTCAGGACGCAGAGCCCCGCCTGCAGAATTCCCTCTTCCTGCAGATAGCTCCCTGCTGCGATGAGAGCCTGCGGTATCCGGGCGTTATCATAAGTCACGATCTCCTCAATCCAGACCCAGTCTTCGCTGGCATATTCTGTTAACTGGCGGTAAAGCCGTCCGCTCAGCTTATACAACAGTTTACGCGCTTCAGGATCCCCGCCGAAACGCTTCAGGTAGTAGATTATCCCGGTGATGGCAAAAGCCCAGGCACGGGGCGAAGTAAAAGAAGCCAGCGGCGTGAGGCACTGTTTGAAAAGCGGAGTCACCAGCCCCAAAATGTTTTCATCGGGAGGGTAAGCAATGGTATAGCCCAGAGCCCAGATGGTGCGCCCCTGGCTATCCTCTGAACCAACATCCTCCAGCCAGCGGCGCTGGTACGACAGCAGGTTGCGCATCCTTTCCTTTTCCCTGTTATAGGCATGAAGCAGAAAACTGAGATAGGTGCGGAAAAGCGGCAGTATGCTCTCATCTTTGAAGAGGCGCCAGTTCATCACTGTAACGATAAGCGCCCGCGCATTGTCGTCTGTGCAGTAACCATGCCTCCGATCGGGCACAGTGTAAAGAGCATGTTGAAAAAGACCGGTGTCGTCGGTGAGTGTGCTAAGATGATCAAGCCGTATTTCAGGGAGAACGGCACTTTCGGTTACTGCAAGGCTCTGGACAGATTTTTTGGCTGTTCTACTATATTCCAGAAGCGCCCTCTCAAAGGCGGCGGCATAGCTGCGAGCCACCTCCCGCCAGATCATCTTCCGCCCGTACTGGTAAGAGAGTTTGCGCATGCGAGTGCGCATCCCCCTGTCCTGGAGCAGGTTAATCAGGCTGTCAGCCATGGCATCGCTGTCACGAAAAGGCACCAGGCAGCCCCGTCCTTCGTCCAGCAGCTCTTGGGCATACCAGTACGGGGTGGAGACAATGACCTTGCCGCAGGCAATGGCATAAGCCAGGGTGCCTGAAGTGATCTGATCTTTATTCACATAGGGAGTGAGGTAGATATCGGTAGCCACGAGAAACTCGATGAGCCTCTCCAGGCTCACATACTGGTTGTGAAAGGCGATCTGCTCCTGAAGCCCTTTTTCCCTGACAAGCTGCTCCAGGTGGTGTCTGTATTTTTCCCCGTAACGGCGCTTTACCTCGGGGTGGGTTGCGCCTAGAACAATGTATAGCACCTGGGGAAACCTGGCGGCCACCTTCTCCATTGCGGCAATGGCATACTCAATCCCCTTGTTGGGCCCCAGCAGACCGAATGTCAGAAGCAGGATCCGCCCCTCCGCCTGAAATCTATCCTTGTAAAAGGAGGAATCAAGAAAGGGGACGTCAGGAGCACCATGAGGGATCATCAAGATCTTGGAAGCGGGAATGCCGTAAACATCCTGCAACAATTTCACTGCCATCTGCGCCTGCACCACCACCAGGGTGGAAAGTTCACAGATGCGACTTAGCGTCTTCTTCTGCCCTGGGAGCGGATCGGCAAGGATGGTGTGAAAAGTGGTCACCACAGGTTTTTTCAGTGAACGGAGCAGGTGTATAATATAGCTGCCGTCATCACCGCCGAAAATGCCGAATTCGTGCTGCAGGCAGACCACCTCTACAGGGGAAACATTGATGAAATCAGCAGCCCTCTGGTAATCTCCCCGGTGCTGATCGCGGATATGAAAGCTGACTTCCCTGCCGTAGTGGTAACTCTGCGGGCTGTTGTTCAGGGCGATCACCTCGAAGACATGCTGATCATTATTGTGGTTGACATCGCCAGAGATCTTACGGAAATTTCCGGTAAGATCCGCTGTATATGTAGCAATACCGCAGCGGCGCGGCGGGTAGGTGGATATAAAAGCCACCTTCAAAGGCTTGAACAGGCTGCCGATAAGCATTAAAACACCTCTCTAATGGTTTTCTTTTACTTCTATACTTAACCTTTCCCTAATTATATTTTTCAATGATCTGCCGGTAGACCTCAATATAACGTTCCACCATAACTTCAACAGTGAAACCTGCTTCAACGCTTTCACGACAGCGCTGTCGCGACAGCTCCTTGAGCCTGGGCAGGGAGGCCTTTGCCTCTGGAAGATCCTTAACCAGGAAACCGTTCTCCCCGTGGTGAATAAGCTCCGGCATGGAACCGCGGTTGATGGCGAGCACCGGAGTGCCGCAGGCCATGGCTTCAACAACACTCAGGCCAAAGGGCTCGTCAAAGTTGATCAGATGCACCAGGGCCATGGCCCCTCCCAGAATAGCTCCCTTATCGGCAGGGCCGACGGAGCCGATATACTTGATCCTATCATTATCCAGGTAAGGAGCCACAAAGCGATCAAAATAATCCTGGTCCTGGATAATACCGGCAATGATGAGGGGCTGGCCCGTTTGACGGGCAAGCTCTACGGCTTCGGCAGCGCCCTTGTCACGGTGAATCCTGCCGAAAAAAAGCAGATAGCGCCCCGGATCAGGGGAAAAGGGGAACTCTTCCAGGGGAATCCCGTGATGCACAGTGGCCTGATAGTCGAGGCCGGGATCGCGATCGGAATTGCTTATAGAAACATAATGTACCCGCCCGTTATACTTCTGGTACACAGGCATGATCCGCGGTGATGAAAATCCGTGGATTGTGGTAACCACCGGTGTTCGCACCAGTCCCGCATAGGTCAGAGGCAGGAAATCAAAATGGTTATGAATAAGATCATAGCGCTCCGCCTCTTCAAAAAGCGCCGCAATATGCAAGCACTCCCACACCTTGGGGTCAAGGGAACTGTCCTCGGCATAGGGGCGCGGAGCCACGGCGCAAAGGGGTGCTCCGGTCTGCGAATCCGCGGTGGCGTAAAGAGTTACATCTACGCCCTTGCGAACCAGCCCTTCTGTCAGCCAGCTCACCACCTGCTCCCAGGGGCCGTAATGGCGGGGCGGTGTACGCCAGGCAATTGGAGATAACATTGCTATTTTCATCCCTGGCAAGAACAGCTTCCTCCTTCATGGACAGGTCCGCTCAAAAGATAATCCAACACCTCATCAAGATGGGCCGTGGCAAGGCAGACTGTTGAATCGGCGGCGCCGTAATAGAGCAACAACTCACCGCTAGCTTCATTCAAAACCGTCCCCGTTGGGAAGGTCACACCGGGCACATCGCCCACCCGCTCGTAGGGCTCCCGGGGACCGAAAACCCATTCTTCGGTGCGCCGGATAATCTTCCACGGTTCATCAAGATCGAGCAGGGCCAGTCCAACACGATAAAGGCTGCCCGAAACAGTCATCCGAACCCCATGAAATATGACGAGCCACCCCTCGGGAGTCTCGATGGGCGGCGGTCCCAGACCGACGCGGGTGCAATCCCAGCAACCCGGCCGCACCGGGAGAAGGATCTTGTGATCGCCCCAGTATTTCAGATCAGGTGAAAAGGCTATCCAGATATGTGCCTCTCCCCGGATAATGGGACGGTGTATAAGAACATAGCGGTCTTTGATCAGGCGCGGAAAGAGGGAGGCATCTTTGTCTTCCGGAGGAAGCATGGCTCCTTTGCGAGAAAAGTTGTGCAGATCCTTGGATAGCGCCAGCGACACCATGGGGCCATCCTTGGAAAAAGAGACATAGGTCACAGCGTATTCCTGGCGCTCCGCCAGCCAGACTATGCGAGGATCCTCTATCCCCCACTGCTCCTCATTGAATACAGGGTCAGGTATCAGTGTGGGCTGTTCATCGATCTGCCAGCTGGTAATACCGTCTTTGCTGCGGGCAAAGGTAAGGTGGGAAAAGCCGCGCATATCTTCAACCCGCACCAGCAGCCAGGTCTCACCATTATGACGCACCGCACCCGGGTTGAAGGTGGAGTTGGCCGGATAGGTCCATCGTTCAGGTGAAAGAATGGGATTCCCCCCGTAACGTTGAAAAAGCCGCCGCGGGTGATACTGTTTGCTCATATGAATATACCCCTTTTCAGATCATTTTCATACCGTTTTATCAGGATGGTTTAGTGGGTGTGTCGTGCCATACGGCCGGTTTTGCCTCTCCCGCCGGTGGCAACAGAACTGATTGGATCTTTAATTAATTCTTCTCCACTTCAATGAAAAATTCCTGCTTTTTCTAAACAGAGGCGCAAGGTAGATAAGCCTATCCCACTTTAACCATAGAACAGGTTTAATTTGAAGGATATATCTTCCAGAGAACCCCGCTGCTTGGGATGGCATTGGGTGCCATGCCGGTAAATTCCACTACGCCGAAATCGAGCAGATAGAGCGTTTCCCCATCAGAAGAAAACTTCACATCAATGAGCCTTTTAAAACCGCCGCCACTGCGCCCGGCACGCGGCTGATCCTTGTTTTTAACAAACCAGCTGTACTTGCCGCTCTCCGGATCAATGCTGATCACACCGGTGGGAACAAGATCTTTAAGGTTTTCAGTAAGAGGCTGGGCATCACCAAAAATAGCCACGAAAAGCCCCCTGTCGGGAAACTTATCGGGAGCCCAGGCCAGCTTCATGGGCGAATAATGCGGCGGCAACGTAGCCAGGGGCGGTTCCACCGGCGGCGGGTTTACAATGAGAGGCCGCCGATTTATCCCCCTGTCGGAATTGAAAAGCGGCTCAGTCAGGGGAAGCTGCCCGGCATAGTCAGGCCAGCCGTACCAGGCGCCTTTTTTAATCCTGACTACCCAGTCGGGTGAATTCTTTACCGCCCTGGATCCGCGATCATCATAGCCCAGGTTTGTGGCATAAAGCGCTCCCGAAGGATCCGCCGCCAGGCCGTAAGGATTGCGCAAACCGTCGGCATGGGGGGCCAGCGTCTTATTTTCCAGATCAAGGCGGTGTATGGCGCCGCTGGCGGGAACAGTTGCGCTAAGGAGTTCCCCCTTCTGCCTCTTTGTACCGAAGGGGGCGAAGGCGCCGGTGCTTTTCTTATCCGAGGGTTCAACAGTACTCAGATCAAGGGCTTCATAGTTCTCTCCCGTAAGTGTAAAATTGCGGGAAGGAAAATCGTGAAATTTGGGATAGTCATCGGTCCAGGCGTAGACAAAGTTGTCAGAGCCCACGACGCCGGCATTTGTGGCGGTACCCTGTCCGAAATATAGTGCCCCATCAGAACCGAAGATGAGATCATTGTTCTGGTGATCCCCCAGCGAGGGGAGCCCGGTAACCAGATCTACCCTCTCCTTACTATCCAGATCAAAAGCGGTAATCTTTCCGCGGTGGGATAGATAGAGCTTTCCCTCACGCAGAGCCATCCCGTTTAACGGTCCATTAAAACCGGCAGCCACCTCCTCTATCGTTCCCTGTGGTGAAACCCGCAGCACCCGGGCTTCAGTCTCTTTGGGTCCGTAAGTGTAACCCGATTCAGCCACATAGATCACACCAGAGCTGTCCAGAGCAATGGATGTGGGATAGGTAAAGCCTTTAGCCACTACCCGCGCCCGGTACCCCGGCGGAAGCTCCAGGGAACCTGGATCGGTGCTCACCGCCGCTCTAAGCAAAAAGGGAGTGAGCAGACCGGCAATAAGCAGCAATCCTGCCGCATAGTAGAGCCTGGCCCGCGGCTGGCCGGCACTGATGCGACTGTAAAGCAAGGCGGCGATAACCCCATAAAAAACAAATGCCACCAGATAGATCCAGTTATCCAGTAGTCCTGCAGTAAAAGGCGGAAAACCGAGAACCAAAGGTATTAGTAGCAGGGGACCGGCGATCCAGAGCAGCAGGCCCAGGATGGCTCCGGCCAGAACTGTGCTGTAAAGTCTGAAGCGGCTCTGCCGGATCACCGCGGCATAGAGCAGGCCGCCCAGTGCACCGGAGATGAGCAACGCAGCAAAACCGTAAATAAGGCTGACCCTTGTCAGGAGAAGGCCCAGTGCGGGCAATTGCCATGCGCCCCAAAGGATCAGTGAACCTGCCAGGGCTCCGGCAAGGCCGGCTAAAACACCCTGGAGAAGATAACCGTAGCGCTTCATTTTTCAGACCCCTTTTATATGCCAGTTTTACTATATTTTTTTCCAAAGTATATTTTTTATCCCGAAGGCGCATTGGAGGCCGGACGCAGGACGTTGGATGAAAACCGATCACATCATGATTGGGAATTTATAGCCTCTGATTCAAGGAAACGTAAATTTGCCTCACCAGGCCCATTCTGAGCCGGGTGAGGCTGTGATTTTCGCTATCATATTTTAGCCGTGGTGTTGTGATATTCTAAAAAGGTATCTTGATTCAATCCAGGACAAAGCCGGGCGAATCCCCATCAGCCCCTATATATCAACAGGGGCATTCTTCGCCACCTCCAGGATTACAGCAGTTGCGACAAAGTGTTTCCTAGCCAAAAAACATACGCTGAATAAGTTCGAAATTGCGGCGGATGTTCTCCGCCCCTCTGACGGGACCCATATGTCCGGGCAAAAGAAACTCCATTTCTTCAAGTCCGGCCAGAGAGGCAACACTGCGCCCCAGCGCCGCAAAATCTCCGCCGGGGAAATCGGAGCGCCCAATGCTGCTGTCGAAAACCGTATCCCCCGTAACAAGTGTCTTCTCTTCAGGAAAATAGAAGCAGATGGAGCCCGGTGAGTGACCGGGAGTATGTAAAACCTGAATTTCATCCGCCTCATCTTCCGGCAAGCCCAGTTTTAGATCACCAGCCTGAATATAAAAATCTGGAGCCAACGAAGGTGTTTTCGATGCGCCTGCCGCGGCGAGTCGCTGCTCCAGGCCTTCCAGTATAAAAACATCATCACGATGTATCCCCATTCTTGCGCCGCTTTTTTCGCGAAACAGCCCGGCCGCCTCCACGTGATCTGGGTGCCCGTGCGTGCACAGGATCACTTCTATCTGCTCCGGACTGATTCCATCTGCAGAAAGTGATCGAACCAGAGTTTCAAAGCACCTCTCCCCAGATTCATTCACGATGTGACCGGGATCAATGAGCACCATTTTCTTTCCATGGTAAATATAGCTGTTGCAATTATTTCCATATCCCTGCCAGAAGTATGCATAAAACCGTTCGTTCAGGCGCATATCAGTTCCTCCATAGCCTCAATTTTAACAATATGATATCATAAATAATGAGGTGAAGTGAAGAATGGAAAAGATCAAATCAGCCCGCGAACTGGCCATGGAGCGGACCGGTGATTTAAAGATGATCAAAGATATTGCTGGAGCTACTTCGGAATCGGAGCACGAACCTTACCTCAAAGCATCCTCCCTTCTGGCGGGTTCTTTTCTGAATCAGGACACTGATCTGGAAAAGGTTGTTTCAACGATCAACCGTTATCCCGGGGAAGCCAGGGTAAAAGCTATCGGAATTTTCCTGAAAGAAATTATTACCGGAATGAATCTGAATAACAGTAAAAATGTGGCAGCTGCTTGTCGCCACTACTGCACGCGCATGGAAAACAGCCCTATCAAAGCTGTTGAAAGTATAGGAGACACCTTCCAGGGAGAGGTAGAGAAACTGCAGGTCAGGGTGGAAAAAGGCAAACAGGGAAATCAGACTCTGGAGCGCCTGCACAGGGAAGGTGTTGGCGGTTCAGCCGTGGCGGGAGCCAACCTGGAACGCTCACCCTGGTGGAAGGAACAGCTTGCAAACCTTGCCGCATCTTTTGCCCCGGAGCTGGAGAACCTGAAAAAACAACTTCTTGAATCACTGGATCGTAGTTAAAAATGGTTGGCCCGCTTAAAGCCGGCCAACCATACCTTCGTCAACAGGGTCTCAATCACCAAGGATTCCTTTGCGGTAAGCTTTCAGGTAGTTACCGCAATAAGGGTCGAGATCCAGTAAAGCATCGCTGGCGTAAACCAGGGCCATCATCTTCCTGTCCTCGGGATCAAGAATAACCGCATCAAGGCCATAAGCAGCACATACTACCATATAAGCCTGATTCAGAAGTTTTCTTTCAGGAAGGCCGAAAGAGATATTGCTTAATCCGCAAATGAAATGAACCTCCGGGTACCGGTCCTTAACCAAGCGGATTGTTTCTACAGAGGAAAGCCCGTTTTTGCTGTCCACGCTGATGGGCTGGATAAGGGGATCAACGTAGATGTTTTCATGGCTGACCCCTTTGGCAGCCAGGCTTTCGATGATCCGGGAGGCAATGTTAAGGCGGGTCGCTGCATCGGGCGGGATTCCAAATTCGTCATCCATGCAAAGAACAACAATTTTACACCCGTACTCAACTACCAGCGGCTCAAGAGCTTCATAGCGCTCCTTTTCACCGCTGATGGAATTCAGCATAGCTGTTCCCTGGTGCACCTCCAGTGCTGCTTCCACAGCAAGGGGGTTGGGGCTGTCGATACATAGAGGCATGCCACCGAGTTCATCCTGAACCTCTTTAACTATCCAGCTCAAAAGTTCGGGTTCATTGTGAACAAAGGTCCCACAATTCACATCAATATAATGTGCACCGGCTTCATGCTGGCGGCGGGCTAGAAGGCGTATAAATTCAGCATCCCTTCTATCAACTGCTTCCTTGACTGCCTTGCGACTGGTATTGATCTTTTCTCCAACGATTATCATTGACTATTACACCTGCCTTTTATTAAATGATGTCATGCCTGATATAGCATCTTTTATTTACTTCTCTAAAAGAAGCCAAAACCCTTTCGCATGATCATGCCCTCTTGTTTCACAGATATACCACACACCTTACAGCTGACAGCCTTTCACTAAACCGGAAAAAAGGATATGGGTGACAGGCATATCATAAGGGATAGGGAGTGATCTTTCATACTTCGCCGAACCGGAAAACGCGGTCACCTTCCCTGACCTTGTCGATTACTTTCAACCCGATGAGATCACCTGACTTTGCCGAGGTTATATTCTGGTGTTCCACCTGCATAGAGCTGATTTCCTGCTCGAATTCGGTTTTCGGCCCAACTATAGTAATCTTCTCTCCCACGCCCAGGGGAGCGTATAATTCAATTATGGCTACAGAGATTTTACTGTAATAATGGCGCACCCGGCCGATTTCTTCTCTGGACATACTAAGGACACCCCTTTCGATGGTATTGTGCAAATATCATTCGACAGATGCCATATTTATCCTGCCTTCAAATAAAATAATATATGCTCACCGGGGGAAACCTGCAAGCATTGGCTTCTTGTGCATGATTGTTTCCGGGCTGGGGAAAAGTATTGATCAGGGAAGGGGGTGAATCCTTGGAACATATAAGACCTCTGGTAATCAAGTATATTTATACTGCCGCGATAACGGTGATCTTCCTTAGCTACCTGCTTATTCCGGCGGTGCCCCCGGGCAGCTCCCTGGTCATTGCCCTGGCTGTTGCCCTGGTACTTTATTTTCTTGGCGATCGTATCCTGCTGCCACGGTTTGGTATTCTGCCAACGGCAATTGCCAATTTTATCATGGCGGCAGTGGTCCTGGCGCTGGCAACTTCTTTCCTTCGCCAGGCCACCGGCACAGGTGTCATTCTCGCCACTGCCGCTGTCACCGGGGTTGCGGAATGGATTTTTTACCGCTATGTCCGCGGTGAAATCGGCGCAGCCCTGGAGGGCGAGATCTCCCCTCCCTCAAATGTATTCGGTGATGGCGAACATCTGCCGGAAAGCGATGAAAGTGGCGGCGGTGGAGAAAATGGCCAGGAGGGATAGAGAGATTTAACCGAAATGGCCCTGCATGTTTGTTCCCCTTTGATTGGCCGCATCACTGCCGGTGCGGCTATTTAATTCTCCTCCTGCGGTGCCCGGTAAAATATGAGGGCAAATTAACGTAAATAAGAACAAAGAGTGATCAGATATGTCAGAAAAAACAGGTGAAAGCCTGTTGCTTGAAGCGGTTCGTTTTTCTCCTGAACTCTCTCTACCGCGTTTTCTTACAGGCGTGCTTCCCCAGGTCTCCCGGGAGCTGCGCAAATGGAAGCAGAGCCTCACTTTGGATGCCGACTGGCCGCTCCTGCAGCAGGCCCTTTCAAGCCTCTCCAATAAGCGCTTCCATGCCCAGGGTGGCAGTTACTACGCGCTTTACAGCTTCAACCACTCTCATACCAGAAAAGTCATCGCCCTGATCGTAGCCCTGCAAACTATGAGCGACTATCTGGACAATCTCTGTGATCGCGGCGGGATCTTCGATGAAGCGGCTTTCCGCTGCCTGCATCAGGCAATGACCGCTGCACTCACCAGCGGTCCTCCCAGAAATCTGGATTATTATCGTTTCTACCCCTTCAAAAACGACGGCGGTTACCTGGAGGCACTCGTGTCGCGGTGCCGCGCCTGCATCAGCGCTCTCCCCTCTTATCCTGCAGTTCAGAGCGGGATCCTTAGAATAGCTTCACTTTACAATGACCTGCAGGTCTATAAGCACCTTGAACCGGCAGTGCGCAAAAGCCGCTTAAGGCGCTGGTTCAGAGAAAAGGCGTCACCGACAAATCCTTCGCTGCACTGGTGGGAATTTGCAGCCGCATGCGGTTCCACACTGCCCATCTTCGCTCTCTCCGCTCTGGCGGCTTTGCCCGAGACCAGCCTGGAAGAGGGGCAAAAAATAGTAGACTCTTATTTCCCCTGGGTTTGCGGTCTCCATATTTTGCTGGATTACTGGATAGACCAGGAGGAAGACCGCCGGGCGGGAGATTTTAATTTTATTGCCTGCTATCCCTCTGCTGACGCAGCGGTCCTGCGGTTGCATCTTTTTTTGCAGAAATCCCTTGACAAGGTAGCTTCCCTGCCCCGCGCATCTTTTCACCGATCCGTTATCCGGGGTCTCCTGGCAGTCTACCTCTCCGATCCCAAGGTGGAACGCCAGGGTTTGCAGAAATGTGCCCGCTCACTGCTCAATACTGGTGGCTCTGAGGCTATATTCTATTTTCGACTCTGTCTGCTGCTGCGCAGGCTGGGCCTGCTCCAGAGGCGGAGCGGCAGGAAGATTCCGGCATCTTTTACACCGTAAAAAAAGGCACGAGATTTAACACCCGTGCCCTCTCTGCTCTCTCTAAAGAGACGCCTTACTCTTTTTTGTCCTTAATATAGGCATCGAATTTGCTTTTAAACAGTTCTGGTATTGGCACAGATTTTCGAGTGATGAAATCAACAAAAACACAAACCAGTTTCCCTTCAGCGATGAGCTCACCTTCCTTGTAAAGGGCCCCGAAAATTGTCATGCTGCTCCTTCCCAGATCCATGTCAGTGATATGAATATCAATAACATCATCGATATAGCAGGGAGCCTTGTAATCAAAGGCGACCTGAACCACCACTGCATCTACATTTACTTCCAAAAAAGAACGCCAGTCGATGCCCAACGCATCATTAAATTCTGGCAAAGCAATGGAATCAAACCACTTGATATAATTGGTGAAGAAGACGGAGCGTGAAAGATCAGTATCATAATAGCGAACTTTTACAGGAACAGAAAATAACGATTTTTTCATGAGCTGATGCCTCCTACACAATTTTATTTTTAGAGATTGTTTCTCTGTTTTATCGTTAAATCCTTTAAGATCAGTAAAATTACAGGATAATCGCCCCTCCCAGACAAGTCAGCAAACCGGTGCCTTTGCACAGGTTTGCTGACTTTCTACATGTTATGAGCCAAAGTAATTAGAGATGGGGATCTATCTTGTTGGTCAGCTCTGTTTTTGAGACAGCGCCGCTAAAGCTTAACACCGTCGAACCACCTTTGAAGAGAAGCATGGTGGGAATACCCATAATTTCGAAACGCTCAGCCAGCCCTGGATTCTCATCCACATTTACCTTGATTATTTTCAGCCGCCCCTGATAATCAGCGGCGAGCTCGTCTAGAACAGGCGCAATCCTTTGGCAAGGCATACACCAGGGCGCCCAAAAATCCAGGAGAACCGGCAGCTGCTCTGCTATCACCTTGTCTTCAAATTCCTTTTCAGTGACATTGATAATTTCCGACATCTTTTCACCTCACAATAGTAATGGGTTAAAGAATTTCATATTCTTATTCTAAAATAGTTTTGCCTCTAAATCAATAAGACCCCTTTGATTTCCTGCAAAGGGGAATTGTTAATGCCATAGCAATCTTTTCAAGTAGTTGCCTTTGCGGAGAAAGTGGAAAACACTGCAAACTCTCCAGAGCTTCTACCCGCTTTTTACAGGCAGCAGCAGAGGCATAATCAAGAGAACCGTTCTCTATTACAGCCTGGCGGAGTTTCCTTCTAATTTCGGCAGGTACTGTTGAATTCACATTCACGGGTAATACCCGCAAGATTTTCAAATATTTTCTTTGAGTGGCAAAGAGGTGGATCAGCGGCAGGGTGGGCCTCCCCTGTTTAAGGTCATTTCCGGCAGGTTTGCCCAGCTGCTCTTGAGAACCGGTATAATCGAGGATATCATCGGCAATCTGGAAGGCCTGACCAAGCTTGAGCCCAAACCGGCGCAGCGCACGGCGGTGTACCGGGGCGGCACCTGAAATCCACCCACCGGCTTCGCAGCAGGCGGCGATGAACCAGGCTGTCTTGAGATCTATAACCCGGTAGTATTGTTTTTCGATGAGCTCCCAGCGATACTGATAATTAAGCTGACAGATTTCCCCAAGGCAGAGCTGGGATACTGTGCGAGCCAGCAGGATGAGCACATTTTTATTACAACCCGGGCGGCTCAACAGGTCAAAGGCGCGGGCCAGCAGGAAATCGCCTGCCAGGGCAGCCCGGCGGTTGCCCCAGCGCAGGTGCAGAGTTTCCTCTCCACGCCTTACTCCGGCTTCATCGATAATATCATCGTGAACCAAAGAGGCAATATGGATCAACTCCACTGCTGCGGCAGTCTTTAAAAGGAGAGCACCCCTTAGCTGCCTGCCTTCCCCTGAGAGGGCTGCGCTGGCAAGCAGCAGCTGCGGGCGCAGCATTTTACCGCTCCTTCTCAGAAGAAATGCTATCATTTCGCCGCTTCCGCAGGGCACCTGGTGAAGAGTTTTCTCCATCTCTCTTTGAACCCCGACAAGTTCGGGAAGACCTTTTATTGCACCTGTTCCCTTCATGAACGCCTCCCAGCCCGCAATTCTGCCCAGCAATACCCTATTGTTTTCCCCTGACTTCCTCCCTTTAATACCCGAAGCACTGCTGCAGCAGAATTTCGGGCATTCCCGGTATCGACGGGCGGCTCATCTATATCAATTGGAAAAACAGGTGGCAGGAGAACCCTTTCTTTCATGGAATAAAGTAATTTATATATCTCAATCACGAAGACGGTGGAGGGAAAATGATGTGGAATCAAAATTGTGAGGCCATGCCGCGGGAGAAGCTTGAGCTGCTGCAGTATTTACGGCTAAAGCAGACACTGGAAACAATATACCAGCTTGTGCCTTATTACCGGCAGCGATTTGGGGAAATAGGAGCGGAGCCGGGCGACATCCGGTCGCTGAAGGATCTTGCCAGGCTGCCCTTCACCATAAAAAACGATCTGCGGGATAACTACCCCTACGGACTCTTCACCAACGGCCTGAGCGAGGTGGTGCGGATCCACTCATCCTCGGGGACAACAGGTATACCTACAGTAGTGGGCTACACCAGGGATGACCTGGAGATATGGGCGGAACTGATGGCCCGGGCACTTACCGCCGCCGGTGCTTTTCGTAACTCTGTAATCCATGTTGCATACGGCTACGGTCTTTTTACAGGCGGCCTTGGAGTTCATTATGGGGCAGAGAAAATCGGGGCCACAGTAGTGCCCGTCTCGGGAGGGCAGACAAAACGCCAGGTGCGTATGATCAGGGATCTGAGATGCACCCTGCTCGCCTGCACCCCCTCCTATGCCCTGAATATAGCTGAAACCATGGAGGAAATGCAGATAGAACCCTCGGGGCTAAAACTGGAGTCCGGTCTTTTCGGAGCTGAGCCCTGGTCTGATAATATGCGCCATGTCATCGAAGAGAAGCTGCAGATTAGCGCTTTTGACATTTACGGCCTCAGCGAGGTAATGGGTCCGGGTGTTGCCTATGAGTGCCCGAGCAGGGATGGACTGCATCTGGGGGAAGATCACTTTATCGCTGAAATTGTTGACCCCTCCAGTGGAGAAATTCTTCCGGAGGGTGCAACTGGCGAACTGGTAATCACCACCATTACCAAGGGAGCGCTGCCGGTGGTGCGCTACCGGACAGGGGATATCACCTCTGTGACACGCAAGCCCTGCTCTTGCGGCCGCACCCATATGCGGTTAGCCAAGATTAGCGGGCGAACAGACGATATGCTTATCATCCGGGGGGTAAATGTATTCCCCTCGCAGGTGGAAAGCATCCTGCTGGAGATCGGAGAAACGGAACCCCATTACCAGCTCATTGTAGACCGGGTTGGAACCCTGGACACCCTGGAGATCCAGGTGGAACTTACAGAGCAGATGTTTTCGGACAAGGTCAAAGGGCTTGAAGACCTGGAGAAAACGATCCGCGAGGAGATAGTCAGTGTTCTGGGTATTTCCGCATCAGTGAAACTCGTTGAGCCAAAGTCGATCCCGCGAAGCGAAGGGAAGGCGCAGCGGATACTCGACCGGCGCAATGCCCGATAACAATCCTTCGCCCTGAAGGATCCTGTGACAAGGAGGTTGTCAAATGGTCAAACAGATCTCCATATTTCTTGAGAACAAATGCGGCAGGATGATCAGCGTCTCCCAGGCTCTCGGC
The DNA here is from genome assembly GCA_964464625.1 of uncultured Syntrophomonadaceae bacterium. GTDB lineage: Bacteria > Bacillota > Dethiobacteria > DTU022 > DTU022 > JAAZIN01. Next base: position 2,930 of record CAYXKD010000018.1, on the reverse strand, counting down.
GAAGCGGGGATAAATATTCGCGCACTTTCCATCGCCGACACTTCTGATTTCGGAATTCTGAGATTGATCGTTAATGAGCCTGATAAGGCTTGCACTGTTCTGCGGGAAAAAGGCTTTATGGCTTCAGTCACCGAAGTAATCGCCGTTGAGGTCCCCGATGTACCAGGAGGGCTGACCAGCGTACTTTTACCCCTGGAATCTGCCGGGATCAATATCGAATATTTGTACGCCTTTCTCCAGAAGCGCACCGAAAATGCCCTGATTCTGATGCGCGTGGATAATATTCCTGCTGCTCTGCAAGTGCTGCAAAAGAAGGGTATCCCCGTGATCAGCAGTGAGCGGATATATGATCTTTAATCTTTTCCCGGGGATGGTGCTTAAATATTCTTCTCACTAGAGGGAGCAGATGCAGCAATGATCGCCAGACAGGAAGATGACATGTCAGTAAAATTGATGTCAGGAAACGAAGCAATCGCCCGCGGCGCTTTTGAAGCCGGAGTCACCGTAGGCACAGCCTATCCCGGCACTCCCTCCACGGAAATTCTGGAGCAACTGTCGCACTACCCTGATGTACATGCCAGCTGGTCCCCCAATGAAAAGGTAGCCCTGGAGGTGGCCATCGGCGCATCGCTGGCAGGCGCCCGGGCACTTGCGGCAATGAAACATGTAGGGGTAAACGTGGCTGCTGATCCGCTCATGACCCTTTCTTACACCGGTGTCGGAGGCGGACTGCTGCTTGTCAGCGCCGATGATCCCGGTATGCACAGCTCTCAGAACGAACAGGACAACCGTCATTACGCCCGTCTGGCAAAAATTCCACTTTTGGAACCATCGGACAGCCAAGAAGCAAGGGATTATGTTATCGCCGGCTTTCAGCTCAGTGAAGAGTTTGATACACCTCTTCTTCTGCGAACAACCACCAGAATCTCTCATTCCCGAAGCCTGGTACAACCTGGTGAAAAAGTGGAGAGGGTATGCCATGGCTACCGGAAAGACCCTGCCAAGTATGTAATGATTCCAGGGTTTGCCCGGCAGCGGCGCCCCCTGGTGGAAAAACGGCTGGAGGCTTTGCGCCAGGCGGCTGACCTCTCTCCGCTAAACCGGATTGAAAAAGGGACAACAACATACGGCATTGTCTGCTCTGGAATTGCCTACCAGTATGTCAGGGAGGCGCTTCCCGATGCCACCCTGCTGAAGCTCGGTTTTAGCTATCCCCTGCCCGCGCAGCTATTGCGCCACTTTGCCGGGTTAGTGGAAGAGATCATTGTCGTAGAAGAGCTGGATCCCTTTCTCGAGGAGCAGGTCCTGGCTTTGCGCCTGGGATTACCGGTGCGAGGCAAAGATCTTTTTCCAGTCATAGGTGAACTTGGTGTGGATATTATCCGCGAAAAGCTTGGCAATGGCAGGTGCCTGGTAAATAAAAGCAGTTTTCCCCTCCCTGAACTCCCTTCGCGCCCGCCGCTTTTTTGCCCGGGATGCCCTCACCGCGGCCTCTTCTACGTGCTGCGCAAGCTAAAATTAAATGTACCCGGCGATGTGGGATGTTACAGCCTCGGAGCACTGCCTCCGCTGGAGTCGCTTGATACCTGCATCTGCATGGGCTCCGGGATCGGCCAGGCCTTAGGAATGGAGCGGGCTGATCCAGAGCTGTCAGGACGCACCGTGGCGGTAATCGGGGATTCCACTTTCTTTCATTCGGGTATCACTCCACTCATCGACATGGTCTACAGCGGCAGCAAGGCTACCGTCCTCATTCTGGACAACCGCACCACCGCCATGACAGGACACCAGGACCACCCGGGCACCGGATTGACCCTCCAGGGAGAAAAAAGAGCGCCCCTGGAGCTGGAGCCGCTCTGCAGGGCTATTGGCGTAAAACGTGTCATCACAGCAGATCCGATGAAACTTCAAGAACTGCAGAATGTAATTGAAAGAGAACTTGATGCAGGGGAACCTTCAGTAATCATTGTCCGCAAGTCCTGCGCCCTGCTTGAGCAGACCCGGAATGCGCCCCTGCTGGTTGACCCGGAGAAATGCCGCGGCTGCGCAGTCTGTCTGCGTCTGGGCTGCCCTGCATTAAGCCAGGAGGTAAAAAATGGACCCGCCTTTATCGACCCCTCTCTCTGTAACGGCTGCGGCCTCTGCGCCCAGCTCTGCCTCCACGAGGCCATCTCCACCATGAAAGGAGTCGGAGCGGATGGCTAAAGCCGACCTCATCATTGCCGGCGTAGGCGGTCAGGGCACACTGTTGGCTGGCAAGATCATTGCCGGGACTGCCCTGGCGGAAAATTATGATGTGAAAAGTTCCGAAACACAGGGAATGGCCCAGCGCGGCGGCAGTGTGCTTATTCATGTCCGTTTCAGCCGCAAGGTTTATTCTCCACTGGTCCCGCCGGGAGAAGCGGATTTTCTCCTGGCTTTCGAGCAGCTTGAGGCGCTGCGCTCCCTGCCCTGGCTTTCACCGCAGGGAACTGCTGTTGTTAATATGCAAGCCATCGCTCCCCTGCCTGTGCTCACGGGAGAATGTCCTTACCCGGAAGGGATCGAGTCCATGCTGTCAGCCAGTAATATAAATGTCATCACGGTTAATGCCTCCGCTGAGGAGCCTGTCCGCAGCCATCCCCGCAGCGCCAACCTCTTTCTCCTGGGCATACTGGCCCGCCGGCTCCCTTTTCCCCGGGAAACCTGGCTTAACACCATTGCCGGACTGGTCCCCTTACAACATCTTAAGCTCAACAACCGCGCCTTTGAATCCGGCTGGAACTGGGGTCAGGTCTTGAAATGCTAGTTTCTGCCGTATAAACTCCTGTTGCCTGCCTGACAGTACAATTAATAAAAGGGCTGCCTTTCAAGACAGCCCTGATCGTTCTTACTTTAAATAAAGTGTGTGTGTATCAAATCAGATCCGGGGTTTTCAGCCGATAAGACGC
>CAYXKD010000017.1:0-34196 GCA_964464625.1 uncultured Syntrophomonadaceae bacterium | reverse complement strand
GCACAGCATCAACGTTTCTTTATCGATCAGAGATTAGTTAACTGTTAAACAAGCGCTTTACCTCATGGGTGCCGGGGCGCTTTTGGGATTGCTTCTCTACCCTTATTAATCCGGACACGGCTATTTTAGCACCCACTGAAAGCTTAAATCTTTTTGGATAGGGCTAATAATGATATAATGCACTCAGTAAGGCTGCATAAAGGCATATCCGCCGAACCTTCTAGCTGCAGGCGGAGCCGGGGTGGAAGGTCGGGGGGAAAGGAAGAAATCCTCCCGCCTCCCATGCCTGGAAAGGATATCAGCTGCAGAAAAAGGTCGTGTTTCCACGGAAAAGGGGGCGCGGCTTTTGTAAGGAAAGGTGAAACAAATGAAGTTGATGCGGGTGACAGATCCCCAGGTTGTTCTGGAGCTCATTCAGGAGCACTTTCAACCCCTTGCCGCTGAAATAGAGACACTTGACCGGGCGGGAGGGCGGGTTCTGGCCGGAACGGTTCATGCCGGCGAGGATCTCCCCGGTTTTGACCGCTCTACCGTGGATGGCTATGCTGTTATCGCCCGGGACAGTTTCGGCGCACAGGAGGGACTGCCCGCTGTTTTCGAATACGCCGGTGAGATTGCAATGGGTCAGGCGGCGCCGGCCATTAAGAGGGGCCAATGCTTTTTGATCCATACAGGCGGGATGCTCCCTGCGGGCGCCGATGCGGTGATCATGCTTGAGGATACCGGGGTCCTGGAGAACCAGGTGCACGTCTTCCGGCAGGCGGCACCGGGTGAAAATATTATTCACAAGGGAGAGGACCTGCGCAGGGGTGAAAAAGCGCTTGGAGCGGGCGCGCTGCTGCGCGCACCGGAAATCGGTCTGCTCGCTTCTCTGGGTATCAGCGAGGTAAAGATCTATCGCCAGCCTGTGATGGGGCTGCTCTCTTCGGGGGATGAACTCGTACCTTACAAGACAAAAACGCTAACTGAAGGCAAGATTCGCGACAGCAATAGCCCCTCCCTGGCTTACCTGGGAATGAAATGCGGTGCGCAGGTCCTGATAAATGACATTCTCTCCGATTCCTACCCCGTTTTTTTTGAACGGAGCCGCGATCTTCTGAACGGGGTAGACTTTCTGGTATTCTCCGGCGGCAGCTCGGTAGGAGCACGCGACTTTACTGCCCGAACAATGCAAGCGCTGGGCGATCCGGGGCTTCTCGTTGAGGGCATCTCCATCAAGCCGGGCAAACCGACACTTATGGCAGACTGCGGCGGCAAACCGGTCCTGGGTCTGCCGGGCCATCCCATCTCCGCCCTGATGATCTTTTCTGTTTTCGGAGCGGCTATTCTGGAAAGGCTTTCCGGCAAAGAGCCGCGGCCCTATCACCCGTCGGTGCAAGCCGTTCTGGCGCGCAACCTCCCCTCGCGCGGCGGGCGGACAGACTATGTGCGAGTAAGGCTGGAGCAGGGCGCAGGCAAGGTTCTTGCAGTTCCTGTGTTCGGCCGCTCGGGAATGCTGCGCACATTCACCGAAGCAGGCGGCTTTTTAGTGATCCCCGAGGAAAAAGAGGGCCTTCTCGAGGGCGAAGAGGTGGAAGTTTTCATCTGGGAATAGCCCCGGCCGCACTGCCGGGCCGGAAGTAAAGGATGTGAAAAGGCATGCAGAAAATTTACCTGAGTAACATGCCGCGGCAGAAAGCGCAGCAAAAGTTTCTTGGCGGCGCCTGGATTGCCCGCCGCGTCGAAAATATCAAAACAGGCGCATCCCTGGGGCGGGTTACTGCGGCACCCCTTTTTGCCCGTCTCTCCATGCCCGGAGATCATTCCGCAGCCATGGATGGTTTTGCCGTCCTGGCCGAGTGCACCTTCAGCGCAAATGATCAGAATCCGCTGCAGCTGGCCCCCGGGGAATGCCTGCCGGTGGATACAGGTGATCCGCTGCCGCCGGGCTTCGACGCCGTGATCATGGTGGAGGATGTCCAGCCTCTCGCCGCCGGCGGTATTGAGATCCTGGCTCCGGCTACGCCCTGGCAGCATGTCCGCCCCGTCGGTGAGGATGTGGTAGCCGGCGAGTTGCTGCTGCCGGCCTTTCACCGGCTTCGCCCGCAGGATCTGGGGGTGCTCCTGGCAGGAGGAATCACCGGGGTGCCGGTGCTGGCCAGGCCCTCTGTAGCGATCATTCCCACGGGCACGGAGCTGATCCCGCCCGACGCTAAACGCGCCAGGGGCAGCATCCCCGATTTCAACAGCACCGCTGTCGCCGCCTACCTGCAAGAGTGGGGGGCCGCGGCAGTTATCTGCCCCATCGTTCCCGACGACCTCGGCCGCCTGGAAAAAGCCGCCGCGCAGGCAGCTGCAGAAAACGACATGGTCATCATTATTGCAGGCTCCTCCGCCGGACGGGAGGATTATACAGTGCATGTCATCGAGACGCTGGGCGAAGTTTTTGTACACGGAGTAGGCACCCGGCCTGGTAAACCTACCATCCTGGGCCGGATTGCCGGGAAACCTGCAATGGGGCTGCCCGGTTACCCCGTCTCCGCCTATCTCAGCCTGGAGTGGTTCGCCCGCCCGCTGATCTGCCGCGCGCTGGGGCAGGCCGAACCGGTCAGGGAGAGGCTGACAGTCAAGCTGGGAAGACGCGTTGTTTCGGAGATAGGCGTTGAGGAGTACGTCCGCATGGCCGTAGGCTTTGTTGAGGATCACTTTGTGGCCAACCCGCTGGAGCGAGGCGCCGGGGTAACCATGTCACTGGTCAGGGCGGATGGGATGCTAATCATCCCGCCTGAATCGCTGGGATTCGAACGCGGTGATAGGGTTGAACTGGAACTTTTCAGGCCCGCAGCGGAACTGCAAGGCAATCTTCTGGCTGCCGGCAGCCACGACCTGATCATCGACCTGCTGGCTACAGCCCTGAAAGAGCAGGGCACCGGCCTGACGCTTTCCTCGGCGCACCTAGGAAGCATGGGCGGCATTGCCGCCATAGGCGGCGGACAGGCCCACCTTGCCGGGGTGCACCTTTTTGACCCTGAAACAGGGGATTATAACAGCCCCTACATCAGAAAGCTGCTGCCCGGCCGTGATCTCTGCCTGGTCAACCTGGCCTACCGGATGCAGGGCTGGATTGTGCCGCCGGGAAACCCCGATAAAGTGGAAAACGCCGCCGATCTTGCCCTTAAGAAACTGAGTTTTGTCAACCGGCAGAAAGGCGCAGGCACCCGCCTCCTCTTCGATTACCAGCTGGAGCAGGCTGGACTGGAGCCTGCCGATATTTACGGCTACGAACGCGAAGAGCATACGCACCTTGGTGTAGCCGCCTCTGTGGCCGCCGGATCAGCCCGGGCCGGGCTGGGGATCCTGCCTGCAGCTCGCGCCTTTGGCCTGGACTTTGTGCCCCTGTGCGAAGAGCGCTACGACCTGCTCATGAGCGACTCCTTCTACCGCTCTGCAGCGGGTGAAACCATATTAAGGCTCATTACCACCCCCGCCTTTCAGAAAAGAGTGGAATCTTTAGGCGGTTACAGTATGCGCGATGCCGGCAAACTCATGACTTAGTAAACCGGTGCCTGGCACCGGTTTACTAAAGGGAGAAGGGAAAACTGTGGCTCTAGTTGATCTTTACGGACGCAAACACAACTATTTAAGGATCTCGATTACGGATCGCTGCAATCTGCGCTGCCTTTACTGTATGGGGCAGGAAGGAGTAAAATCCATTCCGCATAGCCGTATTCTAACCTATGAGGAAATTGTCGAAGTGGTGGAGGCTGGCGCCGCCCTCGGGATAACCAGGGTTCGCCTCACCGGCGGCGAGCCCCTGGTGCGCAGAAACCTGCTCTATCTGATTGAAAAGATATCGCGGCTGCCGGAAATATCCGATCTGTCGATGACCACAAATGGGATCCTGCTGCCTGACTTTGCCCGGCCTCTGAAGGAGGCGGGGCTGCACCGGGTGAACATAAGCCTTGACTCGCTTAAGCCGGCTGTGTACCGCAGAATTACGCGATGCGGCGATCTGAAGCAGGCCCTGGCAGGAATTGAAGCCGCCCTGGAGGCGGGGCTGAAACCGGTGAAAATAAATATTGTTCTGATGAAGGGGATCAACCACCGCGAAGTGCCTGATTTTTTGAAACTGTCCCTGGAAAGAGAACTTCATCTGCGCTTTATCGAGTACATGCCCATCGGCGCGCAGGGAAACGAGCATCAGAACTATTACCTGCCCGTGAGTTATGTGGAGAAACAGGCGGCGGCCATGGGACTGGCGCTCGCGCCGGCTGAATCTGCTGCCGGCGTGGGGCCGGCAGAGAACTTCAGGCTGCCCGGCGGTAAAGGCACTATCGGACTGATCCATGCCATTAGCCGCCATTTCTGCAGCTCCTGCAACAGGCTGCGTCTCACTGCTGAAGGATATCTCAAGAGCTGCCTCTACTGGCAGGAGGAGCATTCAATCCGACCGGCTCTGGGGGATCCGGCGGCAATGCAGGAGCTCCTGCAAAAGGTAGTCCGCCTGAAACCGGAAAAGCACTGTATGAGTGCCCGAAAGGGGGCAGGCCCCCTTGAGATGCAGTCAATGCGAGGGATGTCAAAAACTGGTGGTTGATATGCGGTAAAAGGAGTGATGGATTTGCCGCCAGTAATTTTAAATATTGTAGCAGCACAGTCAAAAACCGGGAAAACAACTCTTATGGAGAAGCTGCTGCCGGAGCTGTCTGCAAGAGGACTGAAGGTAGCAGCATTGAAGGGTGAGGTACATCAATACAACCTCGATATTCCAGGCAAAGACACCTGGCGCTTTGCTCAAGCCGGCGCCGCTGTGGTAGGGATGACCACACCGGAGAAATATATCCTTATCGGTAGCGCCTCTGCCGGAGGCACCGCCGCCGCTGTGGCCAGGCTTCAAGACTTCGATCTCATCCTCATTGAAGGGGCCAAAAAAAGCCCCTACCCGAAGATCGAGGTAGTCCGCAGCGCTGTCAGTAGTCTGCCGCTGCTCTCCCAAGGGGTCATCGCCATAGCTACCGACATGGCAGATTTGCAACTGCCCCATCCTTTGCCCCTTTTCCCCCTTGATGATCCTGCCGGCCTGGCCAACTTTATCTGTAATCGTTTTTTTAGACCTTCAGAAGGAGAGCTGGGACTGACCCATTTTGACAGGGAGGGGCGGCCGCGAATGGTCGATGTTTCAGAGAAGGAAAACACCAGCCGGGAAGCCTATGCAGCAGGAGAGATCATCATGGCACCCGCCACACTGGGCATGATCAAAATGGGCGCAGTGGAAAAAGGCGATGTTCTTGCCGTAGCCCAGGTGGCGGCAATCATGGCGGTAAAAGATACAGCCCGGCTCATCCCCATGGCCCACCCGCTGAACATTTCCGCGGTGGATGTTGATTTTAACCTGAACGAGGCGCGGAGCAAGATCGAGGTCGGAGTGAGGGTAAGGCTCAGGGGTCAAACAGGGGTGGAGATGGAGGCACTCACAGGTGTCAGCGCTGCCGCCCTGACCATCTACGACATGTGCAAGGCCGCCGACAAAAGCATGATCATACAGAATATCAGGCTGCTCGAGAAAAAGGGGGGGCGCTCCGGTCACTACAGCCGGAAAGAGTAAAATGGGTAAAATCATCACTGTCTGCACAAGCGCCAATAAAGGCGAGCGTAAAAGAGATATAGGCACAGGGCTTCTGGTCAAGGGCAGTGGACTGGAAGGCGACGGTCATGCCGGCTTCGACCACAGACAGGTGAGCCTGCTGGCTGCCGAGAGCATAGATAAGATGCGTGCAAAAGGCCTCGATGTCGGCCCCGGCGACTTTGCCGAAAACCTGACCACCCGGGGTATCGACCTGGTCAACCTGCCCGTGGGCACACGATTGCAAGCCGGTCCGGAGGCAATCCTCAGGGTAACCCAGATCGGCAAAATCTGCCACGACCGCTGTGCCATCTACGCCCGGGCCGGCGACTGCGTCATGCCCCGCGAGGGCATCTTTACCGAGGTGCTCAAAGGCGGCCGGATAAGCAGCGGCGACAACCTGCAGGTACGCCCCCTTTACCGCTTCGGAACCGTCACCGTGAGCGACAAGGGTGCCGCCGGGAAGCGCGAGGATAGAAGCGGCCCTCTGCTGGGCGAGCTGCTGCTGCCCTGGGGTGACATTGCCGGCAGCGCCATTATTCCCGATGAACGCACCGCGCTCGTGGCAAAGCTGCGGCAGATGATCAAAGTAGGGATGGACGCCGTCTTCACCACCGGAGGCACGGGGCTCTCGCCGCGCGACATCACACCCGAGGCGACCCTCGAGGTAGTCGAAAGGCTCGTACCGGGGATAGCCGAAGCAATGCGCCGGGAAAGCTTTTCTACCACCCCCCGGGCTATGCTCTCGCGTGCCGTGGCCGGGATTTGTGGACGGACGCTTATAGTCAATCTGCCCGGCAGCCCCAGGGCGGTGCGGGAATGCTTTGCCGTGCTGGAACCGGTATTTGATCATGCCCTGGAGACGCTCACGGACCGAGGCGGCGAATGCGGCGCCGGATAAAAACAGTAAGTCAAATTAACATTATAGCATCCGGCCAATAAGCTTCCTTCTCCCGGGCAGAAGCAGTTTCTTTGTGAAAGTCTCTCTGTATTCCCCGACTAATCCGTAACAGCAAGGTGAACCAGCTTTCTTCTTCCTACCTGCAGTATCTCTTTCATTATTTCTCCCGCATTCTCCTTCTCTCTCCTTTTTATCGCTCCAAACAGCTTTTTATGGGAGAACACAGATTTATCCATGTGACCTCCCGCCTCAAAGTAAGTCCTGATCAGGTTCAGGCAGACCGGCTCAAAGGATTTGAAGATCATGGCGTAGACCACGTTACCCGAGGCGATGATCACGCGATGGTGAAAATTATAATTGTATTTAACGTGCTCCTCAAGATCTTTGCTCTTTTCGGCCCCACTGATCAGGCTCTCCATGAATTGCAAATCCTCCTTCCCCCTGTTTATCGCTGCACACCTGGCACTTTCAACCTCGATGAGCAACCTCGTATCCATCATGCTGTTAAAAAGCCTGGGGCTTAACTTCCCTTCATTGTAGTTCATGATGGAAACCAAAATAGAAGGCGTCCCCTCATTTTTATAATCTTCGACGACGGTCCCTTTTCTGGGGATAATCCTGACAAAGCCTTTTGAGGCCAGCTCCAGTATCCCGGAATTAACAATACTCCGGCTCACCCCCATCAGGTTTGCCAGTTCGCGTTCAGGAGGCAGCCTGTCGCCAGGCTTGATCTGGCCGGAAATTATTTTGGATTCAACTTCTTTTACAAACAGCTCCTTCAGGCTTTCCGATTTCAATTCTGTGAACATGGTGTGCATCTTAATCTCCTCCTTCACCCGCCCCAGTTGATAGAGTACCAGTTTGTCATTTGCCAAACAGCGGCAATCCGCCGCAACAGCTTCACAGCAGAAACTCGCCTTACGGCCAAGAAAGCAGTAGCAATGCCACTGCTTTCTTGAGCCTGTAAACACCAAGATGTCTACTCGATTTTTTTCCGGGGCACCACTACCTCAAGGTCCTCCAGTGGATAAGAGATACAGGGGTGGATATACCCTAATTTCTTGTCGGCCTGGCGCCGATCATCAACCTCTTCCGGTATAAAGAGATCCCCTTTGATCAACAGTGACCTGCACACGCCGCAGGATCCGCTTCTGCAGGAGGAAGGGGGGCAGAGACCAGCCCTTTCCATCGCCACGAGCAGTGATTCTCCTGCGTCAGCTTTTATCTCCACCTGATCTTTCCCCCTGTGCACCAGCACCTTGAATGTCTTCCCGGCAAAACCTTCCGGGTAATTGTCGAGGCCGCAGACATTGTCGATTTCCCCGAAAACTTCTTTTCGGACAAATTTCTTCCTTATGTCCAGACCTTCCAGTTCCCTATCAATATGCCGGTACATGGCCTGGGGACCGCAGATAAAAAATGAGCTGCCAAAGGGATCAGCATGTTTTTTTAACAGATCTGCGGATATAAATCCATACTCAAAATCATCCCGTTTTTCCTCGGCTAAAACATGGACAATCTTTATTCTACCGTTCGAGCAAGCCTGAAGTTCATTAAACTCATCATAATAGATGATCTCCTCTTTCCTGTTGCTGCCGTAGAAGATGGTCAGATTGATCTTCAGATCATCATCAAGAACACTTTTGGCCATTGATCTGAAGGGAGTGATACCGCATCCGCCTGCAATCCCAATAATATTCTGACGGTCCCTTAGATCATCGTGGTAAAAGAGCCCTTCCGGTCCGCTGGAGATCACCTCACACCCTTCATCCCAATTGGCCCAGATATAGTTGGAGATAAAACCGTCGTGGTATCTTTTTACAGCTATCTCATAAAAACCGTCCAGAGCCTCTGTGGGCGTTGAGGAAATGGAATAGGGACGCGTTACCGTTGCTCCTTCCACTTCAAAAGTGAAGCTGAGGTATTGCCCCGGGCGGAAGTAGGCTGGCTGCCCGGTCCCCTTATCTCTATCAGGAACCAGCCTGTATGTCCTGACATCACCCGTTTCATCTTTCACTTTATCCACAATCAAATTCTGAATCCTGGGGTGGAGCTTTCCCGCAAGAACATTTACCGGCTGGAGAGAGCCGATGGTTTCAGCGGAAGCTTTCTGAATACGTTTTTTTCTGCCAGGCACCAGGTTTTTGAAAGCCAGCAAATCCAGAAGCCCCAGCGGCTTTATCTTGATATCGAGCTTATCCCCCGTCATGTTACTTCACCTCCATCAAATCTTTGTGAATTAACAGGGCTGCTGTTTCACCCGATTGAAGCGAACTGGAATAACCGTGGCATCTGAAAGCAAAGCCGCCGGCAAAATCGAGGCCTTTAATATATTTTTCATCATTCATGGTCATCATCCGCGGTAGAACGGAGTCCCAGGGAACAGGTTCATATCCGTAGATACCGCCGTTAAAAGCGCCGGTATAATTTGCAAAGGTGGCGGGAGTAGCCACCTCCACCTCTTCGATACTGTCCCGTATACTGACGCCCAAAGCTTGTTCAAATTCATCGATCATCTCCCAGGCAATCTTATTTTTAAGCTTGAAATAATCCTGCGGAGAGACGCTGCTCCATGAATCACCGCTAAAAAGTGTGGTTAGATAAAGTATGGTGGTCCCTTCCGGGGAGCAATCGGGAACGGCATTGTTCAGGCAGACCGTGGCCTGGGCGGCAGGTCTTCCCAATCTATGAAAATCTTCATATATTTCATTGCTGTCAGGGGCACTGTATACAAAATAACTGTACTCATCCAGGCCCAGCTCTTTGGGGCTCTTATCCAGTCCCAGGTAAACAACAAGTGCTGAAAACCCGACTTTCCTGGCGTTGCAGTTTTTCCAGGCCAGCTCCGGCACTGCTGTCCGGGGGTGAATCAGACGGCTGTATACTGTATGGGGGGAGGTGTTGGCTATAACGTAATCGGTCTTGATCATATCGCCGTGGGAAGTTTCCACGCCAACGACCCTCCCACTTTCCACCATGATCTTCTCCACCCTTGTGTTGTACATTATCTCTCCGCCCAGTTCCCGGATCTTCATATCCAGCGCCGCAGTGTATTCGTGGGAACGGTAACGGGGGATAAATGCTTCTTTGGCGATATAGCGGTTGAACATGGCGGCAAAGATGCTGAAGCTGACGTACTTTGACCCTAATCCAAGGTAGCACCAGTAGGCAGTGATAATTTTTTGAGCCCGGTAGGGCATTTTAACGGCGTCCAGCACATCCTGAAGTGTGTATGGAGCGGTTTTAAGAAAATTGGCGTAGGTGCCTGTGAGAACCTTCTTGTCCGGATTACCCCTTGATCTGCCCAGGTAGGAGAAAGCATGAACCACTTCCTCGCATAACCTCATAAATTTAGAGACAGATTCTCTGGATCCGGGGACATATTCCTCCATTTTGGAGATGTACTCCGCCTCGCCAAAGGGCATGGTTGCATCCAACCTGCCGCCCTTTTCATGGGGAATAATGATCCTGTATGCTTCCGGCACTCTCATCCATTCGCTATCAATACCGATTTTGTCTTCCAGTAGTATACGCACACTTCCCTTATCCTGAGGCGAACCAAAATCTGCAACCTCATGCAGCGACGGTTCAAACTCAAACCTGCCCCTGACGAAACTGGTGGCGAATCCGCCCGGCAAATTATGTTGTTCCAGCAAAAGAGTTTTGTGCCCTTTCGCCGCAAGAGTCGCCGCGGCGACCAGCCCCCCATTGCCGGCGCCCACCACAACGGCATCATAAGAATCCTTGAAACAGTCTTTGGACACGGCCATTCCTCCTCTCTTTTTGTGGTTCAACCACCAACCAGTTTAAATTATACTTTCCCCCAATTTCTTTGTCAATGTCGCCATTTTCTAATTTGTGCTACGATAATTTGGCAAACAGGATGATATTTATTCAGGGGGCAAAGGCCTGGCAAAGGGCCTGACGAGATAGTAACAATCAATCAACATAGGCGTTTCCTGGAAATCCAACAAGATTCTCCCGGCTTAACCCTGGCTTTGCCGTGCCTTTTCTGTGAGGGTAAATTCAGCGTATTATTTCCCCTGGTGACTCCAGTTAAATATTGGGGTCGTCGCATACGCCATCCCTGCGTCTGTTATGGAATGATTGTAGCAAAACTGCTGATTTTTGCCGGTGAGGAGCTCTAAGTGAAAAGGTTATTCTTTAAGGGCACTAAGGATGGAGCGGAGCCGTTCACGGTAACCTGCATTTTCTATCACCGTGCCGGTGACAACAATATCAGCGCCGGCCTGACGCACCCTCCGTGCGTCAATAGCAGTGCGGATACCGCCGCCCACGATGAGGGGAATGGAAAGCTCGCGCTTGACCGCCCGGATCATCCCTGCCGGTACAGGCTGGGCTGCCCCGCTGCCTGCTTCAAGGTAAACATAATCCATGCCCATGTATTCAGCGGTCAAGGCATAGCCAATAGCCTGCCAAAAATTATCGCGCGTAACCAGGTCGGCTTCGGCGAGCTCGCCTATCTTCATTCCCGGTTCAACAAGGATAAAACCGACGGGTATGGTCTCCACGCCGAGCTTTTTCAAAACCGGGGCGATGCGGGCATGCGTTGAAGTGATAAAATCGGCGTTGCGCGAATTGAGCATGCTTAAAAATAGCAGAGCATCAAGATTCAGGCTGATGGATTCGCTTCCAGTCGGTAAAAAAATAACTGGAATGGTCGCCCTGTTCCTGACCGCCTCCACCGTCTCCATCAAAACACGCTGCCCCGTAGGTGAGACGCTGCCAATGAGCACCAGATCGCTCCCAACCTCTTGAGCAGTCCGGGCCAGGCGACCGGCAACTTCCGGAAGCTGCCTGGAGGGATCGATAAGGGTGATATGAACTGCACCCTGGTTTAATTTGTTTTTTAAATATTCTTTGACTTTCATCTTTTCAGACCCTGCCTGATAAGGTTTTCTTTCTTTAAGGTCATTATAGTTCACAATGAACCCTTTTGACAACAGCTAAGAATTGCTATCAATGGGCAACTCAGGTTTCGAAAAATGATCCCGTTGGCCTGCTGTATATATTTTCCCCCCTTCTACGCAATCAACGAGCCCCCTGCTCATAAGTACTGCCAGATGTTTTTTCAGCATATTTCTTTCGAAAAAGCGGTAGACCCTCACCGGATCGGGATGATGCCTGTAAAATGGCTTTAGATCGACAAGTTGCTCCAGGCTCATCTCTTTCCGCCTCAGCAGGCTGTAAACCAGCTTGTGTCGCTCTTCGATAATCGATCCATATTTTTTAAGCCTGGCATCAATGTCCTCACTTACCGGCCGGCTGTGGCTGGCAACGATCATGCGAGGATTCAGGGAACGGATCCTCTGTACAGATTTCTGGAACTGCACCAGGTGTGAAGCATCATTGCCGTACCAAGGTCCAAAAGGGGAAAGATCGATATCGGCGGTGAATAAAAGGTCATATTCCTCCACCAGGAAAGCACAGTGACCCGGGGTGTGACCCGGCGTATGAACAACCCGTAAGGTCAGGCCGCCCAGATCAATTCTGTCTCCTTCCTGGTGTTTTTCATCAATACAAGTGTCTGTAAATCCATCCTGCTTTAAGGTTGCCCAGTACTGTCCTCCAAACCCTTCCAACCCGGTAAGACGGTAAAAGCCTTCCTCAGAGGTGACACCCGGTTCATCCAGGGGATGAATGGAGAATGTCGCTCCGGCAAATAGACTGTTCCCTGCCACATGATCACGGTGGTAATGGCTTAAATATACCAGGTCTACCTTCCCCACCAGCTGCTGCAGACCCTTTCCTGCCCCTGTATCAATAAGAGCGCGGCGTTCGCCTTCAAGGTAAAGCGAATGGGCAAAAGGAAAGCGCCCCCTGTTTTCACCATGGATAATCCAGACGCCCGGCTTTAGTTCTTCCATGTATATTCGCAGCCCCTCCGATTTATGTTATTCCGCAGATCGTCACGGAGCCGTGCGAGTTCGGGGCTAAAAAAACTTTTTACAAGGCCTTTCCGGACAAAAACAAAGGATACCTCTTTCACCGGAAGCCCCGATATATCTGCCATGGCGGCGGCATAAACAAAACCCTGCCGCTTGTAATCAGCCCAGCGTCTCTCCAGCTCAATTTCGCCTGCCGCATCGGTCTTGTAATCCACGATAACGAGCTCTTCATTTTCTATAAATAGCAGATCCACAACTCCTTCGACCAGAAGACCTTCAAATTCGAAACTGAAGGGAAGTTCTTTGAAAAACCGCTCTGCCCGGCGTGCCCTCTGGAGCAAGGGGTGCTCCAATATGCTCTGTGCCAGGCTGATTAGCTCATCGCTGCTGTCTATCTCCCAGCGGGCCGCCGCCCGGGCGGCCTCTGCAGCCAGTCTCTCGGGCACAGGGTTGCGCAGATCGATTTTTTCCATGACCTGGTGAAAGGCAGAACCAAAGGCGGTACCATCGCCCGATAAATCTGTAGGCGAACCGCCAGGGGGAAAAGACTGCTCCGCTTCAGCAAGCTCCCCGCCCAGGCCGACCAGGGTGCCGGCACTAATAAAGGGACCCGGCACAGCAGCACACCTGATCACCTTTTCCAGCTCTTCGCACCAAAGCCTGCGATGTTCGATGATCTCGTCCAGGCGGGTGCTGCTGCCTGCTTCATCTGGCAGATCGCAGACTAAAGAGGACTCCCTCTCTAGAGGTTTAGCAATAGTAGTCTGGAGAGAGAGAGAGCCCGACCAGAGGTCTGCCGCTTCCTCTTCGGCCCTTTCAAGATAGGACCAGAAACCGCGGCTACCGCTTTTATAGAAACGCGGTAGAACCAGGTAATCCCGTGCCCGGGTTGCCGCAACATAGAAAAGCCGGATCTGTTCAGCTTCAAGGCGCAGCGCCTCCTGCTTCTCTGCTTCCTCTACACCGGCGCTGACCAGTTCGCCCAGCTTGATATAGTAGCTGCTTCTGCTCCGGTCAGCCATGAAAGTGCTTCCACGCCTGCGCTGCCCCCCCATGTTCACCAGGCATACCACCGGGAATTCCAGTCCCTTGGATTTATGAATGGTCAGGAGCTGGATGGAATCGCTGCCAGGATCGTGAATAAGCGATTCTGCCTCTTCACGCCCCTGCTCCGCGATCCTGCCCAAACGGCTCACATATCCCTTTAAAGTCAGAGGGCGCTCCATTTCCAGAGTGCGGATCATCTGCAGCGCCTTGCGCAGGTTGCCGGCTGCCTGGCGTCCTTGCGGACCGAGGGAGGCCCTCTGCCAGAACCATGTTTGCTCCAATAGATCCTCCACCAGGAGGGCAATAGAGACATCCCGCCGCCGGTCATGAGCCTGTCGAAGCAATTCAAAAGCCTGCTGCAGCCGGGGGAATTCCTGACTGACGCCGGCGAAATAGCTCAACTTCCCCCCACTCTCCCTGTATTGGAACAGCATTTCATCAGAGATACCGGCCCAGTAGCGCAACACCGCCACCAGTGCCACCTGGTCATGGGGGTTGCTCACTGAAGTGAGGAGGTTTTTAAGGAAAGCAACCTCCTCACGAAGATAGAAATGGCGCCCTCCCTCCAGCCGGTAGGGAATGTGGAGACGTCTCAAAGACTCTTCAAAATGGTGGATCCCCGTAGTGGTGGGAAAAAGCAGGGCGATGTCTCCGTAGCCCAGGGGACGGCTTACCCCATTCCCTGCTGGAAGCATCCATTTTCCGACAGCGCCTTCAATTAGCTCCGCTACAGCTGCAGCTTCAGCGGCTCGTATATCGTCAGCCCTCGCTTCATCAAGAGAAACAGAAGGGTTGAGAAGAACCACAGAGGGCTCGCCAAAGGGCGGGCGAAAAGCGCTGAGAGCCTCATAGCCGGGCTGGTAATTACCCTGCTCTTCGATTAGAATGCTGAAGGCGCCATTGACCCACTCGATAAGCCCCGGCAGAGTGCGAAAATTCTGTTTGATGGTCAGGGCTTCGCCAAAACGAAGTATGTTCCGCCGTGCAGCCTGGTATATTTCAATATCTGCCCGCCGGAACCGGTAGATGGACTGCTTTGGATCTCCCACCAAAAATAGTTTTCCAGGCACAAGTTCTGCTTCCTGCCAGGAATGGGAATTTGGCTTCTTTTCAGCCAGGAGAAAAAGCAGGTCAACCTGCAGCGGATCGGTATCCTGAAATTCGTCCACAAGGATATAGCGAAAGCGCCGCTGAAAATAGCCGCGCACCTCTTTGGAATCGCGAAGTAGATCGCGTGCCTTGAGAAGCAGATCCTGGAAATCAAGAACACCCGCTTCGTTTTTTGCCCTCTCCACCGCAGAAAGGTATCCGCCGCACCAGCCGACCAGCTCTGCCGTCAGCCGGCCTCTTATTGAAAGGCGAGCCGCATTCTGGGCCTGTTTCAGCTCACTGCAGATCTCCTTCTGTTGCCGGCAATGCTCCCGGGGCTGCCAGTTATTCTGGTTACCCCGGGCAGCAATGACTGGAAAACTTTGAAGAAAGAAGCGTTCCATTTCCAGACGATCGCTGAGCTTGAAGAACCTTTCCGCAGAAGCGATAAGTTCAACAAGGTGGAGATAGCCCCTATCCTCATGCTGCCGGCAGGAAAGCAGCAGGGATTTCAGATCTGGCAGGTGCTCTGAAAGAAGATGGCAAAACGATGGCAGCAAATCGGGTGGAAAGGGGGTGTTCCCCTCCGCAACAAGATCACGCTGGCTATAAAGGATTCTGCCCAATTCCTGCAGCCGGCCGGGAGTTACTCCCAGCGTTAAGGCGCCTTTAAGCACCTCTTTGCCGGCAGCCAGTTCCGGGAGAAACCAGTTTTCCCAAACCTCTTCTAGAAGATCCTCCATATCTCCCGGTTCGTAAATTGTAAAATGAGGATCTATTGCCGCCTCCACGGGGCGTTCGCGCAGTAGCAGCCCGGCAAAGGAGTGGATTGTGGTGATCGCCGCCGATTCCAGATCCTCCAGTGCTTTTCGGATCCGTCTCTGTTCCTCCTCCGCCGCCGCCGCGGCCTTTTTTTCAAGTTCGTCGCGGAGGCGGGCCTTAAGTTCGGCAGCTGCTTTTTCAGTAAAAGTGATCGCTGCAATCTCGTCGAGTCGTGCTGCTCCTCCAATAATCATGTTGAGCAGCCGCCGGATCAACAGAGTGGTTTTTCCTGTACCCGCTCCCGCCTCCACCCAGTAGTTGGTGCCAAGATCGCTCTCCGCCAGATGGCGCTCAGAGGCATCAACCAGCGGTTCGGGAACACTGCCATTCTGCGTCAAAAGGTCGCACCTGCTTTGCCGTTCAAACCTTTTCCTCCTTCATTTTCAGAAAATCTGTCATAAGCGGATCTGTAGCCTTCAGGCGGAAGGCCTTCTCAATCCCGGGACCACAAACGCTGCGATAATCGCAAAAAAGACAGCCGGGATTAGGATAGGGAAAGAATGAACCAGCGGCAATTCCACCGTATAGCACCGCTGCCGTCTCCTGTAAAAGGCGCTCTTTCTGTGCCCAGGGTTTTCCTGAATAAAGCACCCTTTTCACCCCTGCAGGAGAAAGATGGCAGGCATAGGCCTCCACCCTCTCCGGCTCAGGAAGATTAAAAATAGAGATGGCGGCCAGAAGATAAACGGGCAACTGAAGAGCCTCTCCACCGGCCAGGCTTTCATCCCTGACCCGCCTTTTGCCAGTTTTATAATCGATCACCCGGACCCTGCCGGCGCTGCGGTCAACGCGGTCGATGCGTCCCCGGAAGTATAACTTTTCACCTGAAAGCAGCTCCAGGATTACCGGATTTTCCGATACGGGATCACCAAAAGCCAACTCAAAATCCACGGGCATAAATTCAGCCCCTGCTTCAATATCCCATTCCAGCATAGATCGAAGCATCTCCTCAAGATTGCGTCGCTGCAGTTGCCATAAAAGGGGATAGGGAGGCAACTCTTCCGCCGGCACCTTACTAAACTCTTCGCTGATGACGCCGTCAAGCAGGATGCGGCAGGCATCGGGATAGCCTCCAGTAGGAAGCAATCCCCCTGCAGAGGCACGCCGGTAAAACTGCTCCAGGATGCGGTGAACCAGGCGGCCGCGGACAAGGGGATCCATGCTCAAAAGTTCCTCCGGTTCTTCAAGGGGCGTCAGATGAAGGAGCCGTTTCAAAAAATAGCTATAGGGACAGAAAGCATAATCCTCAAGCGCAGTGGCCGATACAGCTTTGGCACGATTCAGGCGTACAGCAAGAAGGCTGAGCGGAACGCCCTGAGGCGTAAACATACCATCATAGGGCGTCAACCGGTTTCGGCGTCTTGCCAGGTCCGCCTCTAAAACCTGCTCTAAATCCGCGGAGAGGTGGCGGTAATAATGTACCGGCTGCAGCGGGGGCGGCAAATCATGGCAGCAGGCCAGATCGTATTCGGCAGCCGTCACCGGATCGTCTACAGTCTCTTCCAGAGCAGCAGCGGGAATATAGCGGTAACCCGGCAGGCGGGAGAGCTGTTCATATCCAGGCCTGATGCCAAGCAGCGCCTCGCCGCATCGGGAGAGATAAAATGACGGTAGTTGCTCCCTGCTGCCGGCAGCAGTGGTACGCGGCCATGTTAGAACAGCCTTTCTTAGAGCTCCTCCCAGAGCCAGGTTGAACTGGAACGTCTGCACATCAAGTTTACGCCGCCGGAGCGGCAGCACCTCCGCCAGGGCCAGACGCTCCGCTTCGGGAAGCAAAGGATCCGCACTTGCCAGTGCAGGGATGATCTTTTCCACCATGCCGGGGATAAATATAGCGGTAAAGCATAACCCGGCAGCAGAATTCAGCGGCACAATGTTAACCCCTTCCTGCTGGAACCTGCCCCGAGGCAGGGAGGCAGCCTCCACAGCTGATCGAAGCAACTCCAGTGCTGGTTTGAGCACAAATCCATCGCCGAATTCATCAAGGCGATGCAGCCTTTTTAATAAACGATACAGCACCTCCCGCTCCTCTCCGGGACAGAAAAAACGATGGATAAAGTTACCAG
The DNA here is from genome assembly GCA_964464625.1 of uncultured Syntrophomonadaceae bacterium. Lineage (GTDB taxonomy): Bacteria > Bacillota > Dethiobacteria > DTU022 > DTU022 > JAAZIN01. The sequence goes on along the minus strand of CAYXKD010000017.1, from coordinate 16,760 downwards.
CCAGAATACTCAGTTCACCCCAGGACCGGCATCTTTCAAAACTTTCAAGCTCATTAAAGAGCATCTCAGTAATGGTAAGCAGTCTATCAAGCGCAGCGATCTGGCCCTGCAGTCTGCCCTGGAGTTCAGCAGCAGCCTCCTCCTCATGCTCCCGGCATCGCTGCTCCATCTGACAGCGATAGTGCTCCAGAGCCTCCCGCCATTGCCGGCGGCCCCTGATTACTCCAGCCCGCATGGTCAGGTAATCCCAGGAGGAGATGCTCTCCGGTGCTGCTTCATCCAAAAGGCGGCGGTAGTCAAAAGGGGCATGGGTTAGCAGTTCGATGACGTTCAGACGGGGATAATCACCGCCCAACATTTCGAGAATCATCAGAAAAGAGCGCCCGGCTCCACTCCTGGAAAGAGGTTCTCCCCCGGCCAGGTAGTAAGAAATCCCGGCTGCTGCCAGCCTCTCGCTAACAAGGCTGCTATAGTTTGGATTAGGCGGCAGCACAGCCATTTCGCCAAAGCGCACCCCCTCGCGGGCAAGGCGGATAATTTCCCGGGCAATCTCATCAACCTCCCTGATTTCATCAGGAGCGCAAATAAATTCAAGCGAGCTGTCTCCCGTTGGGGGTGGAAGGATTTCCCCGGGTGCTGTCCTGAAAATGTTGCACTGAAGGCGTTCCAGGTTGGAGCCTTTAGAAGAAACCGGCGGAAGATGCTCCAGAATAAACCCTTGTTCCCGGTACCATTGCAATGTCTCCTGAACAGAGGACATGGCAGCTGCAGACTCCTGCCAGTAAGCCAGCGTTTTTACATTTGAAGCCAGGTTAGCCAGCATCTTTTTTTCAGGCACTGATAGGATGTACACACCGTGGAGCAGCAGAGAAAAAGGTTCCTCCGGTACCGCCTTCGCTGCTGCAGCAAAAGCATCCAAAGGGTTGGCAAAAGGATTGCGCCGTTCACGGAAGCGGTTAAAAAGATGCTGTAACTCTTCAATGCGCTGCTGCTCACCGCCTGCGGGAAAAGGAATCTGCTGCAAGCCCGCATCTTCGAGTTCCCGGAAAGTCTGGAGCAGCGCTTTCCTGAAACCGGGCCGCCCTGAGACAGGGCTGAAATAGCCCCCGGCAGCTTCGCGGGCGGTCATTACAGCAAGCCACTCTTCCCCAAAAGGAGGTTGCACTCTCCGGTTAGCATAATCGGGAACCTTTTCGGCCAGTTCAGCGGCCAGATCGGGAAGTGTAAGAAAGCGCACATGACAATAAATGCCGAAGCGGGCAAGCGCCCGCCTCAGATAAACTCCCGCAAGGTTGCTCTCCACCACCACGATAATTGAATAAAAAGGATCGCTTCGTTTGGCCGTAACAATATCCTCGAAAAGCCTCTTTTCAAGTCTTTGCAGGGATCCCAGATAAAGCTTCATCATGGTTACGTATTCTACCGGCAACATTCATAATCCTGCATTTTTAGAAGTCGGGGGCAAAGGCTGGAGGGGTAATTGTAAGGTTATAGGTCTGATGTGTCCGGGCAGGGGCAAAGCAGATCCGCTGCCCTATTTGCAAGGAGCCGTCCCATATCAATTTTTCAGGACAGCCCCTCTACACAGATTCTTATTGAGTGTTTAGCGTTTGGAGAATTGCGGCGCGCGGCGGGCTTTTTTCAAACCGTATTTTTTCCGCTCTTTCATTCTGGAATCGCGGGTCAGGTAGCCGCTTCGTTTCAACACTGCCCGGTAACCTGGCTCGACATGCACCAGCGCCCGGGCTATACCGTGGCGAATGGCTCCGGCCTGCCCGGAAAACCCGCCTCCATGGACTCTGGCGATAACATCAAAACGTTCAAGGGTATCTGTAGCGACGAGCGGCTGACGCACGATCAACTTAAGCGTCTCCAGGCCGAAATACTCATCCATCCCTTTTCCGTTGATCGTGATCTGTCCGCTGCCGGGAATTAAGCGTACCCGGGCTACAGATTCTTTACGCCGCCCGGTGGCAATGAATTGTAGTTCACTCAAGAGCAGGGCCTCCTTCCTCTTTCACTTCCGGCCCTTCTCCCCAGGCCAAGGGTTTTTGTGCCTCATGAGGGTGCTGATCATCCCGGTAAACCCGAAGTTTCTTCAACATCGCCCTTCCCAGACGGTTCCGGGGAAGCATCCCCTGCACAGCAAGATATACTGCTCGTTCGGGAATCTTGCTCATCATCGCGGCATAGCTTGTTGCTTTCAAACCGCCGGGGTAACCGGAATGCCGGTAATGATATTTCTGTTCCAATTTTTTTCCTGTTAGTAAAACCCTGGAGGCATTCAGCACTATGACATGGTCCCCAGTATCAATATGGGGGGTATAAATTGCCTTGTGCTTCCCCCTTAGCAGCCGGGCCGCTTCCGAAGCCACCCGCCCCAGGGGGCGCCCGGCGGCATCGATAATATACCAGTTACGTTTAATTTCGTAGGGCTTTGCCATATAGGTGGTATGCATTGCTTCCTCTCCCTTAAACTCCATTCAGCACAAAGTAAATTTTAATATACCCACATGCCGCTGTCAAGCTAAAAAGGAATTTCATTATGTCATTAACCTGTGACACCGTCCCCTGTAAGCAGCCTGAGAGGCTTTCATCGTTGTGAAAGAATAAATAATATAATTAAACATTGTTTTCGACGATTTCCGCTAGAACTTGCTTTAGTAGATCACCTTTTCAAGGCATAGGCCCTGCGGCGGTGCTGTCGGACCGGCTGCCTCCTCATTGCGCCCCTCCAGCGCTGCAGCTATTGCTGCAGGCCTTAGTTTTCCCCGCCCCACGCGAAGCAGGCTTCCTGTGAGTAGACGGATCATGCGATAAAGAAAACCATTTCCTTCAAAAGTTAACTGGAGCAGCTTCTCTTTTGCCACCTCTACCAGTTCCACCCGGTACAATGTGCGCACTGTGCTCTGGGTAGGGCTGCCTGCAGCCTGGAAAGCCTGAAAGTCATGTGTTCCTTCGAGCAGGCCTGCCGCTTCTAGGACAGCCTGTTTGTTAAATGGCCCGGAATAATGATGAGAGTAGAGCCGCCGCAGCACCTGTGGATAGGCGGCCCGGTCCATTGTATAGCTGTAGATTTTTCGTGAAGCGTTGAAACAGGCATGAAAATCAGCTGCTGCCGGTGCCGCTTTGAACACAACGATATCGCGGGGGAGAAGGGCATTTAGCGCAGCTGGCAGACGCCTGGCAGGTATTTCAAAAGGCGCATCAAAATGAGCCACCTGGCCGCGTGCATGAACCCCGGCATCTGTTCTTCCGGCCCCTGTGATGCGCAGCGGTTCTTTATAGATTATTGCGAGCGCTTTTTCCAGTTCACCCTGGATTGTCGTCGCATTTATTTGGGTCTGGAAACCGCTATATCCGGTGCCATCATAACTGATATCGAGACGTATCCGAATCATATTCATCCCTTCTGTTTATCAATACTGGAACGCTTTTACCTTACCAGAAATTCTATGCCGTCCCTGGTGTTACCATCTAAAATAGATAACCGCCACCAGGACAGCCAGAGAGAACAACAGAGACATCCAGTCGTTCACCCTTACAGTTTCTTCGCGCATGCGGGTCCGCGTTGCGCCAATGCGATAACCCCGCGATTCCATTGCCAGAGCCAGATCATCGGCCCGGCGAAAAGCACCGATAAAAAGGGGAACCATGAGCGGTGCAAATTTTCGAGCACGGCTGAAAAAACCCCCTTCAAAATCAGCGCCCCGCGCCATCTGGGCCCGCAGCAACCTCTGGCTTTCCTCGCTCAGTGTGGGAATAAAACGCATGGCTATGGTCATGATCATCGTCACTTCCGCCGCTGGAAAGCCCAGCCGGCCCAGAGGCCGGATAAAAAATTCTATTCCCTGGGCCAGCGAAAGGGGGGTCGTAGTCAATGTGAGGAGCATGGTCATTAGAACCAGCCCTGCCAGGCGCATGATCATAAAGAGCCCGGCCATTAACCCTGCTTCCTCTACTGTCAAAGCACCCAATCGAAGATAAACCACTCCGCCTTTGGTGAAAAAGAAATAGATGATCACTGTAAATAAGATTATGAAGGTAACAGGCTTGAGAGAGGCCGTTATATAGCACAGCGGAACCCGCACAGCAGCCATGATAAGGAGAAGAAAAATAATAAGCAAGCCCAGACCGGTAAAAGATTTTAAAAGGAAAAGGATTGCCAGAAAAAACAGCAATACCAACAATTTGAAAGGGGGGTTAATCCGGTGAATAAAAGAGCTGCCCGGGAGGTAACGGCCCATTGTGATGCTGCGATTCAAAAACGTGCCATCCCCTTTCGCCAGCTTTTGATCTCTTTAAATGCTTCATCAATTGAAAATATCGCCGTGGAAAAAGGCAGTCCCGCTTCTGCCAGTTCATGCATAAGCTGCGTCACCGAAGGCAGCGCCAGACCGTAGTGGAACAGTTCTTCAACGCGCAAAAAAAACTTTTCAGGGGTGTCTTCCATAACTATCCGACCCTGATCCAGAACCAGGAATTTATCTGCCAGCGCAGCCACATGCTCAAGTCGGTGCGTCACCACCACAACAGTAAGTTTTGAGACTTTATTTAAGTCCCTCAAAAGGGCAAAAAGTCTTTCCTGTCCCGACTGGTCCAGGCCAGCGATAGGTTCATCAAGAAACAACACCCGGGGTTGCATGGCTAGAACGGCTGCAATAGCGGCAAGGCGCTGCTGGCCAGCGCTTAAATGAAAGGGTGACATCTCCTTAAGAGCAAGCCCATTCAGTCCAACCTTCTCTAGCGCTGTTTCCACGCGCTCCTCAACTTGTGCAGGGGGCAGGCCAAAATTACGAGGAGCAAAAGCAATTTCATCAAAAAGCGTTTCCGCAAAAAATTGCTTCTCGGGCTCCTGAAAAACCAGCCCCACCTTTCGCCGTAAATCCAACAGCTCTTTGCGGCTGTACTTTAGAGGCTTTCCGTCGACCAAAACCCGCCCCTCACCAGGGCGTAACAATCCGTTAAAATGCTGTAAAAGCGTTGATTTACCCGAACCGGAAGCCCCGAGCAAAACGGTGAGGCTCTCCCGGGCAATGCTCATATTTACTCCTCGCAGCGCCTCTACTGCGAAAGGGCTTCCGGGCAGATAAGTATATCTTAAATTTTCTGTGCTAATGAACATAGCTGCTTAACCAGCTCCCCATTGTCCAATATGCCTTCGGGCAGCGGGAAACCGTCTTCACGCAGCAAGTAAGCCAGCTCCCCTGCAGCTGTTGTTCTTAGCCCAAAGGTGCGGAGCAGCGGCAGATCAGTGAGAATTTTGGAAGGCGGACCCTCTTTTACCAGACGGCCGCAATCCAGGACAACCACTCTGTCGGCAAACACCGCCTCTTCAGGAAAGTGGGTCACATGGAGCACTGTAATTCCCCTCTCCCTGTTCAGCATCCGCAGCGTCTCCCTTACAGCAGCCTGGCCAGCGGGATCGAGCATGGCAGCCGGTTCATCCAGGAGAAGGCATTGTGGAGCTGCAGCCAGGATCCCTGCAAGGGCAACTTTCTGCTTTTCACCACCAGATAGCAGGTGTGGTGGGAAATCTGCCTGATGTGAAATCCCCAGCAGTTCCAGCGCCGCCTTTACCCGGCGGCAGATTTCCGGTGAAGGGAGAGCAATATTTTCAAGGCCGAAGGCAACATCCTCCTCCACTGTAGCACCAACAATCTGATTGTCCGGATTCTGGAAGATCATACCACAGAGGGTACGAATGTGAGGAATGGCTGCTTCGTTGGATGTGGAAATTCCGCCGACCAGCACCTCTCCCGATGTGGGACGCAATAGTGCATTGAACTGTTTGAGCAAGGTAGTCTTCCCCGATCCATTGGGGCCGATAAGGGCTACATACTCTCCTTCGTGGATTCTCAGGCTAATATTATTCAGAGCAAAAGGTGAATCTCCAGCCTGCCCCGGATAGGTGAAGCAAAGGTCTATTGTTTCCAGCAGAACCTCAGGCATCCAAAAACACCTCAACGTATAATATTAATAGTACCTGCCCACTGACGAGGCATCATATAAAGGGTCCTGGAATCCATTTCCAATTCCCGATCTTGAGCTTTTAAGCTCTCACCCGCCCCCTTACCCTGGTCCCCCCTCCATGCACCAGCCTGTTTGATCTGCTTCAAAAACACCCTGTCGCTAACTTCTAAAGCCCCACCTTAAATTGCCTGCCTATCCAGCATCCAACACAAGCAGCAAAATAGGACAAAAAAATAGGTCACCGCTGTCCTATCTGGGGAATAAAATGGGATAAGAAGATACGTCCCTGGTGTCCCATGTCCCTTTTATAGCATCCTCTCTTACTGTTTTCCAACAGTCTGTCCACAAGCAAAATTGAGAGGGCTAAAGTGAGGTAAATCCCCATATCACAACTCACTTCTCTCCTCTCAATTAATATGCACCAGATTAATGGAATGCACATTTACTGGAGTTGTCAGTCTACCAGCTCTATGATCACCATCGGGGCGCTATCACCACGGCGGGGCCCTTTGGAAATTATACGCGTATAACCTCCGTCTCTTACTTCACACCTGGGCCCTACCTTTTCAAAAAGCTCTTTTACAACTGTTTCGTCGTATAAAAATGCCATAGCCTGGCGCCGTGCATGAAGGTTTCCTTTTTTAGCCAGCGTAATCATCTTCTCGGTGAGCGGTTGAATCGCCTTTGCCTTTGCGGCAGTTGTTTCTATCCGTCCCACCTGCAACAAAGATGTAACCTGACTGCGGAGCAGCGCCTTCCTGGGGCCGCTTTTCCGGTTCAGCTTCTGATAAGCCATCATATTTCCTCCTTATCGCGCTTACTCTCCGCTTTTACTCAAACTGAAGCCCAGTTCGCTCAGCTTCTGTTCCACTTCTTCAAATGATTTTTTACCAAGGTTGCGCACTTTCATCATTTCTTCCTCGGTTTTGCGCACCAGTTCGCCTACAGTGTTGATTCCTGCTCGTTTAAGGCAGTTGTACGAACGGACAGATAGATCAAGATCTTCAATCATCAACTCGAGCTTCTGTTCACGGTCTTCCTCTTCGCTATCCTCAAAAAGATCGACCTCTTCAATCTCCTCGGTGAGGTTGAGAAATATGGAAATTCGCTTGCTCAGCACCCTCGCCGCCTGACTGACAGCCTCGTCAGGTTTAATGCTACCGTCGGTCCACACTTCAAGGGTCAGCTTATCATAATCTGTAACTTGCCCCACGCGGGTATCTTCAACCTGATAATTAACCCTGCGAATGGGGGTAAATATGGAATCAACGGGTATCACTCCAATGGGCTGGTTCGCTATCTTATTCCTCTCTGCAGGAACATAACCGCGCCCCCTCATTGCTGCCATCTCCATCCTCAGATGCGTCTTCTCTTCCAGTGTGCATATAACGAGCTGCGGATTCAAGATCTCCACTCCTGCCGGCGCCCGAATATCTTTAGCCCTGACGACACCAGGCTTATCTGTATCAATTACAAGCGTCTGCGGCTCGGAATCGTGAATCCTCATGGATAGCGATTTTAAGTTGAGGATGATCTCGATGGTATCTTCCAGCACCCCGGGCAAAGTGGAAAATTCATGCAGTGCTCCGTCGAATGTCACACTCGTTATAGCGGCACCGGGCATGGATGAAAGAAGAACCCTTCGCAAGGCATTCCCCAGCGTGATCCCGTAACCTCTTTCCAGAGGTTCCACCACAAATTTGCCATAAGTGAACCGGTCGTCTTTTTCGACATAATCAATTCTTGGCTTCTCTATCTCAATAGCCATACTTTTTAACCCTCCTTGTTGATGGTATTGAGGGCATCTTAAATTGCTTAACGGGAGTAAAGCTCAACGATCAGGTGTTCCTCCACGGGAACGTCGATCTCTTCCCGCTGCGGCACCCGGATGACCTTACCCTGCAATTGTTCCGGATTGACCTCCAGCCACTCAACGGTGCTGTGAGTCCCCCCGGAATCCCGGATCTCTTTAAACAGGGGCATATTACGGCTTTTTTCGCGCACGGTAACCACATCTCCAGGCCTGGTAAGATACGATGGGATATCAACCTTCCGGCCATTGACCTGAAAGTGAGCATGATTAACCAGATGACGCGCCTCAGCCCGGGAGCGCCCGAGCCCCATGCGATAAACAACGTTATCGAGACGACTTTCCAGAAGCTGCAGCAGGATCTCTCCCGTTACACCCCTGCGCCTGTCGGCCTCTTTAAAGTAACGGCGAAACTGCCGCTCCAAAATACCATAAATCCTTTTTGCCTTCTGCTTTTCCCGCAACTGCTGCCCGTACTCGGAAAACTTCTGGCGGGCCTGCCCATGTTCTCCCGGTGGATAAGCTTTCCGGACCACACTGCATTTATCTGTATAGCATCGATCACCTTTCAAGTAAAGCTTATTTCTTTCGCGACGGCATAAGCGGCATACCGCATCTCTATATCTTGCCATAGAATTGTATTGCACCTCCTCTTTAGACCATCAATCAGAATCAGGTCTCAATATTTATATTTTAAACCCGACGCCGTTTCGGCGGCCGGCATCCGTTATGCGGAATGGGGGTCACATCTTTGATCGTATTCACTTCCAGGCCCGCAGCCTGCAGCGAGCGAATCGCCGCCTCTCGACCGGCGCCCGGCCCTTTCACGAAAACCTCTACCTGCCTCATGCCATGCTCCATTGCCGCCTTTGCAGCTGTTTCAGCAGCGAGCTGCGCTGCGAAAGGCGTTGACTTGCGTGACCCTTTGAAGCCAACATTGCCGGAGCTGGACCAGGCTATACTGTTTCCTTTTGGATCTGTTATCGTAATGATTGTATTGTTAAAGGTCGACTTGATATGCGCAATTCCATGCTCAATATTTTTGCGCTCACGGCGCCTGGTGCGCGTCACTCTTTTTTTAGCCAATTCTGTTCTCTCCTCCCTTCATTTTATTTTCCCGAGCAGGCTATCTTTTACGACGCACCCCTACAGTTTTTCTGGGGCCCTTACGCGTACGGGCATTGTTTTTCGTCGCCTGACCCCTCACCGGCAACCCACGCCTGTGCCTGATACCCCGGTAGCAACCGATCTCGACGAGACGCTTGATATTCATAGCTACTTCCCGGCGGAGGTCACCCTCGACCTTGTAAGTTTTATCAATAAAATCCCGCAAGCGGTTTACTTCATCTTCAGTCAGATCGCGCACCCTGGTATCAGGATTAACGCCGGTACCCGAAAGAATCTGAAAGGTACGGCTGCGGCCAATCCCATAGATATATCCCAGGGCCACGGCCACCCGTTTATCCCGCGGCAAATCCACACCTGCTATTCTTGCCAACTGACGGCACCTCCTTCAAGGCAAAAAAAGCTAAACATAGCTAGATTTCCCTTCATGAATTATGTCTATACCTTTCCTAACCCTGTCTCTGCTTATGCCTGGGATTCTGGCAGATCACCACCACTTTGCCCTTGCGCCGGATCACTTTACATTTTTCACACATCGGCTTAACCGAGGGCCTTACCTTCATTGTTGCAACCTCCTTACTTGTAGCGATAAGTAATCCGACCCCGAGTCAGGTCATAGGGCGAAAGTTCTACCAGAACCCGATCTCCGGGGAGAATCCGGATAAAATTCATTCGGATTTTACCTGAAACATGAGCCAGCACCTTTAGACCATTTTTCAGTTCCACCCTGAACATGGCATTGGGAAGAGGTTCCACCACGGTCCCCTCCACCTCGACCACATCTTTTTTCCTGGTCATCGGCTGCTCAATCCTCCTCTTCCACCGGAGCCAGCTCATCAAGATATTTAATTACCTGGCTATCCGTTAATTTTTGATTGCCTAGGAGCTCTTCGATCTCTGCCCGGCGTGAATAACGCTGCAGATGGATCACATTTTTTTTCTTAGGCCGGGCCAGAGGGCGGTTTCGCCCGTTGGAGAGGAGCACTTCCCGCGGGCTAATTACCTTTATTATCAGGTAATGGTTTCCTTTATCCCGTCCCGCTCTGGAGCGAACAAGCTGCCCGGGCCTCAGATCTTCCATCACTTGGCCTCTCCTTTCCCCGGTCAAAGAACGGTTAAGACAACAGGACCGTTTTCACCGAGTGCAATACTGTGCTCAAAATGGGCTGAAAGGCTCCGGTCTTTTGTTACTACCGTCCAACCGTCACCAAGCACCTCAACATCGGCTCTACCGGCATTGACCATGGGTTCAATGGCCAGAACTATCCCCGGCTGAAGCCTTGGACCGTGGCCTGGTGGGCCCAGATTGGGCACCTGGGGCTCCTCATGCATCTCTGTGCCGATCCCATGACCGGCATAGCTATAAACAACGGAAAAATGGTTTTCTTCCACGTATTCCTGCACCGCATGGGAGATATCGGTAAGATAACCTCCGGAGCGCATTGCCTTGATGCCTTCCTCCAGAGACTGCCGGGTAACATCCATGAGCCGCCTGGCCAGAGGGCTGATCCGCCCCACAGCATAGGTGACGGCAGTATCACTGTAATAACCTTTCAGGCAGACCCCCACATCAATGCTGATTATATCCCCCTCTTTGAGTCGGCGCAACCCCGGAATACCGTGAACCACTTCGTAATTGACTGAGGCACAGATAGAGCCCGGGAAACCCTGGTAGCCCAGAAATGCCGGTACCCCACCTGCTTCCCGAATCAATTTTTCAGCCCGCTTATCCAGTTCTGCTGTGGTTATTCCGGGAGAAATTAGCTCCCCAAGTTCCTGCAAAACCATGGCTGCCACTTTCCCAGAATCCCGCATCAGTTCAATCTCGCGCGCTGATTTTAATCTGATCATTGTTCCCTTCACCTATTTCATGAAACCACGATAGCTACGCATGAGCATATGGCTTTCAATTTGCTTCATCGTCTCCAAAATAACGCCTACCACAATAATCAAACCTGTTCCGGTAAATATAATGTTTACACCCGTTAATCCTCTAAAAATTATAGGAAAAACAGCGATAAATGCAAGTGCAAAAGCCCCCACAGTGGTCAATTTTGAAATTACACGCCCCAAAAATTCTGCTGTGGGTCGTCCGGGACGCAACCCCGGAATGAAACCTCCGTACTTGCGGATATTGCCGGCAACCTGAAAAGGATCAAACTGCACCGCAGTATAGAAATAGCTGAAACCGATAATCATCAAAGTATAAAGCACTGTATTTAAAGCTGTGCCCCAATCCAGCACAGCAGCAATCTGTTCAGCTACGGGGTGCTGGATAAACCTGAGAAGGCTCTGCGGTATCGTAATAATCACAGAAGCGAAAATCACCGGAATCACGCCGGCCATATTTATTTTCAGTGGGATATGGGTGGCCTGTCCGCCGTACATCTTCCGTCCCACAATCCGCTTGCTATACTGGACGCTAATCCGCCGCTGCCCTTGATCCATGCCCACAATGGCCACAACAAGCGCCAGCAGGATCACTATCGTCAGAGGGGCATAATATAAGGGTACCTGGCCAAAACGAATCTGCTCGGCAATAAGGATCACACCACTGGGAAAACCTGCAATAATTCCAGCAAAGATAAGCAGGGAGATGCCGTTGCCAATCCCCCTTTCGGTGATCAGTTCGCCCATCCACATCAAAAAAGAGGTACCTGCAGTCAAGGAGAGCACAATAATAAAATAAGCTAGAAAGTTTTTTTCAGGAACGGCATCGGCAATCAAAAATGAATAGCCGATCCCCTGGACCACCGAGATAACCACAGTGCCGTACCTTGTCAACTGTGTAACCTTTTTCCGCCCATCAGGATCCTGGCTCCACTCTTTAAGTTTTGGAATGACCATCGTCAACAGCTGCATAATGATGGACGCAGTGATATAGGGCATAATCCCCAGAGCAAAAATGGTAAATTTCTCAAGGCTGCCGCCGCCGATAATGTTCAGAAAACCAAAAATTGTATCTTCTTGAAAAAATTTTGCCAGCCGCGCCGCCTCAACACCTGGAACGGGTATAGCCGAACCGGCACGAAAGACCACGAACATAGCCAGAGTAAAGAGAATCCTCTCTCTTAGCTCCTTGATTCGCCACGCCGTGCCTAAGGTTTCGAACAAATCAAATCACCTCGGCTTTTCCGCCCGCCGCTTCGATTTTGGCCTGAGCCTGGTTGCTGAATCGATGGGCCTGCACCACCAGTTTGCGCTCCAGTTCGCCGTCACCGAGAATTTTTAAAGGATCGCGCAGCGACTTTAGCAGTCCTGTTTCTTTAAGCAACTGCGGCGTCACTGTGGTGCCATCTTTAAAAGAATTCAACGCAGCTATGTTTATTACCGCCCACTTTTGTTTAAAAATGTTCGTAAACCCTCTCTTGGGCAACCGTTGAAAAAGCGGCATCTGGCCGCCTTCAAAACCACGGCGTGTTTTCGCGCCCGACCGTGCTCCCTGGCCCTTTTGTCCCCGGCCAGCGGTTTTGCCCAGCCCTGAGGCGATTCCCCTCCCTTTTCTTTTAGCTGCGCGCCTTGCTCCCTGAGGAGGTTTTAATTCATCCAGATGCATCTGCGGCACCTCCCTCTGCGCTTTCTTCAACTCTAACCATAAAATTAACCGTTCTGATCATTCCCTGCAGCACCGGCGTGTCCTCCTGCACAACTGTCTGGCCAATCCTGTTTAAACCGAGAGCTCGCAATGTGCGGCGCTGCTTCGGACGGCAGGCTACAGGGCTGCGTAAAAGTGTAATTTGCAATTTTTTTACCATAACTGCTCCCTTTCCTTAAGCCAGCAGTTGGGACTCGTCAATGCCCCGGAGAGCGCTGACCTCATCTGCCATTTTTAAAGATTTCAATCCTTCTACAGTTGCATTGACCATGTTCATGGCATTGGATGAGCCCAGGGACTTGGTCAAGATATCTCTCACCCCGGCCAACTCCAGCACCGCCCTCACGGGTCCGCCGGCAATCACGCCGGTCCCCTCAGAGGCAGGCTTCATCAACACTTTTCCGGCGCCAAAACGGCCTTGCACCGGATGAGGGATGGTCGTTCCCACCATGGGGACCCGAAATAGTTTCTTCTTCGCATCTTCAATCCCTTTACGAATAGCCTCCGGCACCTCTCCAGCTTTACCCAGCCCGGCGCCAACCATACCACTTTGATCACCAACCACAACCAGGGCGCTAAAACTGAAGCGGCGTCCGCCTTTAACCACCTTGGCTACCCTGTTAATTTTTACTACCTTTTCCATTAATTCTTGAGTCGGTTCTATTTTTGACATCCCTGCCATCCCCCCTTTCCTAAAATTTTAACCCCTCTTCACGAGCCGCATCGGCCAGAGCCTTAACACGTCCGTGGTAACGGTAGCCTCCCCTGTCAAAAACAACCTCTTTGATTCCACTATCCAGGGCACGCTTTGCCAGCAAGGCGCCTACTTGACCTGCTGCTTCACAGTTGCTGCCGCAGGCCGGCATTTCACGCAGCCCGGGATCCAGGCTGGAAGCGGCAACCAGGGTGCTCCCTGAGAGGTCGTCGATGATCTGCGCATAGATATGCTTACTGCTGCGAAAAACATTCAACCGGGGGCGTGCGGCATCTCCGATAATTTTTACCCTTACACGCTGGTGACGCTTTTTCCGTTTCTCATTGCGCGACTTTATTTTAATCATTATAAAACCTCCCGGCTGCTGTTACTTGCCAGTCTTGCCTACTTTATGCCGAACCTGCTCACCGGCATACCGGATCCCCTTGCCTTTGTAAGGTTCGGGAGGATAGACCTTCCTGATGACAGCAGCAAAATTACCTACTCTCTGCTTGTCAATTCCTTTAACGATAATCTTTGTGGGAGCAGGCACCTCTATCTCCATATTCTCTTCGGGTTCAAAGACAACAGGGTGAGAAAAGCCCACATTGAGCACCAGCTTCTTCCCCTGTAAATTGGCCCGGTATCCAATCCCCACAAGCTCCAAAGCACGGCTAAAACCCTCGGTCACACCGGTAACCATGTTCTGAATAAGTGTCCTTGTCAAACCATGCAACGCCCTGTGCTCGGGGCTGTCGGAAGGCCGCTTCACTGTAAGCAATTTCCCTTCCTGCTCCACGATAATGTCCGGATGGACCTCCTTTGTAAGCTGTCCCCCGGGACCTTTCACGGTAATACAATTATCCATAATTTCAATCTGAACCTTTTCAGGTATGTCTATCGGTTTTCTACCAATGCGGGACATGGTAAACCTCCTCGCTGCTTTACCAGATATAACAAATTACTTCCCCGCCACAGCCTGTTTTACGGGCCTCCCTGTCGCTCATCACGCCATGGGAAGTGGAAATAATGGCAACACCGAGCCCCCCCAGGACCCTGGGCAGCTCATCTTTATTCGCATATACCCGCAAGCCCGGTTTGCTAATCCTTTTCAACCCTGTGATAGCACGGCGTGAATCAGGACCATATTTCAAATATACCCGGACAATGCCCTGTTTTTTATTGTCGAGATATTCAAAGTCCCTGATAAAGCCCTCCTCCTTCATGATCCGCGCCATGGAGCGCTTCATGTTGGAGCCGGGGATATCCACTGAGTTATGCCGGACCATGTTTGCATTCCGAATCCGGGTCAGCATATCGGCAATGGGATCAGTCATCATTAAAAACTACCTCCTCTCTTTCCCTCCATCATCTACCAACTGGCTTTCCTTACCCCAGGAATTTTCCCTTCGTTGGCAAGTTGACGAAAGCAAAGGCGGCACATGCCAAATTTGCGCAGATACGCCCGCGGACGGCCGCATATACGGCACCGGTTATAACGGCGCACCTCAAATTTCGGTTTACGGCCGGCCTTGGCAATCAAAGATTTTTTGGCCATCCTGACCCTCCTTCACATGTAAGCTCAACCTTCATGCAGCCCTGAAAGGCAGCCCCATCAAGGTAAGAAGCTCTTTTGCTTCCTCATCTGTTTTTGCGGTGGTCACAATAACAATATCCATTCCCATGATCTTCTCCACCTTGCTGTATTCAATCTCCGGGAAGATCAGCTGTTCGCGCAGGCCGATGGTGAAATTCCCCCGGCCATCAAAAGATCGCGGCGATATTCCTCTAAAATCCCGCACCCGCGGCAGTGTCACGTTAAAAAGCTTATCCACAAAATCGTACATGCGCACACCCCGCAGCGTTACTTTGCATCCAATAGCCATTCCTTCGCGTAATTTAAAACTGGCCACAGATTTACGGGCCCTTGTAATTACGGGACGCTGGCCGGTGATTTGCATAAGATCATTTACCGCGGCATCGAGGATCTTGGGGTTCTCTTTCCCCTCGCCCACCCCCATGTTAATCACTACCTTGACCAACCGGGGAACCTCGTAGATGTTTTTATAATTAAACCGCTCCTGAAGGGCGGGCCTGATATCAGAAATATATTTTTCTTTTAAGCGCAGCATCTTCTACTCCCCCTATTTATCCAAAGCTTCCCCGCATTTTTTACAACTGCGAACCCACCGGCCGCCGGCAGTTAGTTTCTTCGCAATACGGGTCGGCTTGTTGCAGGCCGGGCAAAGAAGCATCACTTTTGAGGCAGGCATCGCCGCCTCCATCTCCCTGATCCCGCCCTGTGGTATTTTTGGGGTGGGTTTGGCATGCTTCTTGATCATGTTCACACCTTCCACCTTAACCCGCTCTTTTCCCGGCAAGGCCAGGATTACTTTTCCCTTTTTCCCTTTATCCTTTCCGGATAGAACAACCACACGGTCACCCCGGCGAATCCTCATTTTTTTCTGTGTCATCATGGGCTACCTCCTTAAACCTCTAGATCACTTCGGGAGCGAGTGAAATAATCTTCATAAATTCTTTTTCGCGCAGCTCCCGGGCGACAGGTCCAAAGATCCGTGTTCCTCGCGGGTTGTTCTGCTCGTTAATGATTACGGCGGCATTTTCGTCAAAACGGATATGCGAACCGTCTTTACGGTTAAGCCTGCTTTTTGTCCGAACAATCACAGCCCGCACGATTTCGCCTTTCTTCACCACCCCGCCGGGAGCAGCCTCCTTTACTGAAGCGATGATGACATCTCCAACGTGGCCTGCTTTGCGTACCGAGCCGCCCACGATGCGTATGCAAAGAACTTTTTTCGCACCCGAGTTATCGGCCACATTCAAGATGGTTTCGCTTTGAATCATTCTCGCCACTCCTTCCTCCCCTGCAACCTGAACGCAGATGAGAGTCTACAGTTGTGATCGCTTAACAATTTCAACCAGGCGCCACCTTTTATCTTTGCTCAACGGCCTGGTTTCCTTGATCTTCACCACATCACCCATATGCGTTTCGTTATGCTCATCATGAAATTTATATTTCTTCGTCCGCCGCATGGTCTTCCCGTAAAGGGGGTGGCGGGTCGTCCGCACCACGGCTGCAATCCTGGTTTTATCCATCTTATCGCTGACCACTCTGCCGGTAAAAACTTTACTCTTTCTTTCTTCCAAATCATCTGCCTCCCTTCACTCCATGGGCTTAATTTCAGGCCCGCTCTCTTTGAACGGTTTTTACCCGGGCAATGCTGCGGCGCACTTCCCTGATCCGCATCACATTCTCAAGTTGCCCGGTAGCCGCTTGAAAACGGAGGTTGAAAAGCTCCTCTTTTAGCTCTTTAAATTTTTCCTCCAGCTCTCCGTCGTTTAACTCACGAAACTCTTTTACTTTCATTCTGCTACACCACCTGCATCAGCCCTTTTTACGAACCTGGTTTTAATAGGCAGTTTATTGGCCGCAAGGCGGATCGCCTCTTTGGCTATATCCTCCTGCACGCCGGCCAGTTCAAACATAATCCGGCCCGGCTTGACCACGGCAACCCAGAATTCAGGCGAACCCTTCCCTTTGC
>CAYXKD010000016.1:0-37147 GCA_964464625.1 uncultured Syntrophomonadaceae bacterium | reverse complement strand
GAGTTACCGCAACCCTTCCCTATAGTCCCGGTTGCGTTTACTTTGTCAACTAGCCCAGCGGACAAACTTTTTACGAAAACTTCTTTTTTTGTTTTTCCCTTGATGGTATATGGTATAATGTAAATTGATTTGACGCCCTTTCGGGCCGCGAAAGGCAGCGCAAGCAAAGGAGGAGAGGGATCTGGCAAAAGTTAAAACCAGCAAACAGCTAAAAAGACAGCGTAAAAAAAGACGCAGGGCTAAAAAGAGAAAGAGGTTGAAGGGCCGGACCTAGCTGCACTGACCTTTCCTGCTGTTGATCAGGGTTAAAAACTGCCCTTAAGGGTAAAGAGAATGAAAGATATTCCACCGGGGAAAGGACCGGCGGGGTTTTTATTAATTACGTCATCTTTTCCGTAACCAAGGTTACGGTTTTTTCTTATAACAAAAGGGGAATTCTCTTTTCACCGGTGGCGTGCAGATATTTTTCATCAATTAATTGCATCTGATTCCTGGGAGGTTACGCCGTGAAAGTGCTTGTAAGCGATCCCCTTTCCCCTGAAGGGATCGCACTGCTGGAGCAGCATTGCCGGGTAGATCATATTACCGGCCTTAGCGAAAAGCAGCTTATTGATCTCATCGGTGATTATCATGCTCTGGTGGTGCGCAGCAGGACCAGAGTAACCGGTGCGCTTATCGATGCCGGTAAAAAACTTCAGGTTATCGGCCGGGCCGGAGTGGGGATTGACAATATTGATCTGGAAAGGGCTACAGCCCGGGGGATCATTGTGCTCAACGCCCCTGAGGGGAACACTATCTCTGCAGCGGAGCATGCTATTGCCATGCTTACTTCGCTGGCCCGGAATATTCCGGCGGCAGATATGGCTTTAAAGGATGGTCGTTGGGAAAGAGGCACCTTCATGGGCGTGGAGCTGCACCAGAAGACCCTGGGGATTATCGGTCTGGGAAGGATCGGCGGCGAGGTGGCGAAAAGGGCGCGGGCTATGGGCATGACCATTTTGGGTTATGATCCCTACATCGCTGCCGGACAGGCAGAAAAACTGGGCGTTACCCCCGCCGCCCTTGATTTACTGTTAAGCAAAGCAGATTTCATCACTCTGCACCTGCCCTGCAACAAGCAAACCTATCATCTTATCGGGGAAAAAGAGCTGACCTTGATGAAACGCGGTGTCAGACTGGTGAACTGCGCCCGGGGAGGTCTTATCGATGAAAAAGCCCTTTATGCAGCGATCCTTGAAGGGAAAGTGGCCGGAGCGGCTCTCGACGTTTTCGAGCATGAGCCGCCTCTGGAAAGCCCCCTTTTGAAACTTCCCGGTGTTATCGCCACACCCCATCTGGGCGCCTCCACAATGGAAGCACAGGTCAATGTTGCGGTACAGGTGGCGGAGCAGGTTATCTTTGCCCTGCGCGGTGATCCCGTAGTTTCTGCAGTGAACATGCCGGCGATGCCGCCTGAAGTGATCGCCGCAATCAAGCCTTTCCTCCCCTTGATGCGGCTGCTGGGCGGTTTTTATATCCAGCTCTACGGGGGGCGGATCGAGGAGGTTGAGCTCTATTACGGCGGCGCTGTAGCCGGACATCCTGTTGCTCCGTTGACCACTGCCTGCCTCATCGGACTATTTTCGCATATCCTGGGAGAGCAGGTCAACTATGTCAATGCGCCGCATATCGCTCGCAACAGGGGCATTCGCGTGCGTGAATCAGTGAGTGAAAATATAGAGAATTTCACCAACCTGGTGGCGCTTACTGTAAAAGCCGGTGGCGAGAAACATACCATTGCCGGTACGATATTTAACCGCACCGATATTCGCATCGTCAGGATTGGAGATTATCGCATTGAGGTGATCCCTTCGCCTTTTATGATTATATCCACCTATATCGATAAGCCGGGGGTCATTGGCCGCGTGGGAACTTTTCTGGGCAAAAATGATATAAATATCGCCGGAATGCAGGTGGGGCGCCGTTCCGCCGGCGGCGAGGCGGTCATGGCACTGCAGGTGGACGATCAGATCTCTTCGGAACTTTTGAGCCGGTTGTCGCAACTTGCAGGCATCTTGACTGCCCGCTTTGTCCAGCTTGATGAAAGGGAGCTATCTCCCGATAGAAATATTGATCTTGACAGGGATTTCTGATCATACATTGTTGGACTATTTTTGCCTGAGAGGAGGTTATGAAGGTGCCCCTTTACGAATTTTACTGTCCCCAGTGTCGCCATAAATTTGAAGAGCTCTGCCGCGCATCCCTGGAGAGTATTCCCTGTCCACAATGTGCAGCTGAATCAAAAAAAGTGCTCTCAGCCTTTCGCACCGGAAAGTGTGGCTCAGGCGATGGTTTTGCCGCTTCGAGCGGATGCAGCGGGTGTACTTCTAGAAACTGCAGCAGTTGCTGACTTGAACACATTGTTTCCCGGGCCCCTTTGACGCTGTTAACAGCGGCAAAGGGGCTTTTCTTGCATATCCTTTCAGAGCCCGGGGGAAAGCTAAACTGTCCCTTTTTTATTTATGGTGACAGGAGTGGGAGAATTCATGTACGCTAGGGCCCCCGGAATTATGCTTCTGGTTATTGTTATTGCGGTGATTTACCTGATCCTGCTCCACCGGGTGCTGGATCGCCTGCGGATGGACAAAAAAACAGCTTTGCTTCTCATCGCCCTGATGTATGTGGGCGGTTTTTTACCCTCACTGCCCCTGGGTGGCGGCCTGGCCCTGAACACTGGCGGTATGGCCATACCACTGGGTATCTGCCTTTACCTGATTATCAAAACCCCGGAGAAAGAGGAGAAACTGCGCGGACCACTAACCGCCCTGGCAGGCGCGGCGCTGGTTTGGAGCCTCGACCGCCTCCTGCCCCTTCATCCAGGCACCGGATATGAACTGGATCCCCTCTACCTGCCGGCGGCAGCGGCCGGGATCATCGCTTACCTGCTGGGCCGTTCACGACGCTCTGCATTTATTGGCGGGATCGGTTCCATACTGCTCCTGGATCTGAGCTCCTGGGTTGAAAATATTGTGCGCGGTTTCCGGAATATACCTGTTGTTTTGGGCGGCGGCGGTGTCTTCGATGCGGCACTGGTCGCCGGTGTGGTGGGGACCCTGCTGGCTGAGCTGGTGGGTGAGATAAAAGAGCGTCTCAGCGGCGGGCCCAGGGAAAAAAATTAAGGATTTTCTGCCCGGGATAGGAAGGGAGTACTGTGATGAGAAAAATAGCTGTCTTCTTCATATTATTTCTGCCGGCCTTTCTCTGCTTTCCGGCACTACCCCTCTTTTCACCGGTCGGCGGGACTGTTGCAGCCGGAAATGAAATATTTGCCGGACTGGAGCAGGAGGAGCCTGCAGGCAGCCCTTACTTCTACATGGTTAATGAGAAGGGGCGGACCATTCTCATCACCGGCCATCGTCTCAGGGCAAAGGATCGCTATCTCACCGCTGAAAACGATCTTTACGAGGTTGAAAGTGTTGAAGGTTACCTGGCCCGGGCGAGGTTAATCAGGAGAGTCCGCCTCATTGATCCCCCCGGTTTTTCTGCCGGACCCTCAACGGCTCTTCCAGTGCAGAGCCAGGTAAGGCCGGCATACAAAATAGCCCTTTATCATACCCACAATGCCGAATCCTATGTCCCCAGCGACGGCACAGACACCATTTACGGCGCTGGAGGGATTCATGAAGTGGGCCAGGCTTTCAAGGAAGCGTTGGAGAAGAAGGGGGTTACTGTTGTCTATTCGGATCAACTTCACCTGCCCCATGATCGCGGCGCCTACCGGCGCTCACGCGTTACCGCGCTGAACCTGCTCCGGCAGCGTCCTGATGCCATCTTCGATGTTCACCGTGATGCTGCGCCCTGGGAAACATATGCCCTCGAACTGGAGGGAGAGCCGGTGACACAGATCCAGATCGTGGTGGGGCTGAGCAACCCGGGCACTGCGGCGAACCAGCAATTTGCCTATGACCTTAAAGGTTATGCCGACAGGCTTTGCCCCGGCCTGATTCACGGCGTGCTGACCATCTGGGGCAGCTACAACCAGGATCTTTCACCGCTGTCCCTGCTCCTGGAGGTGGGAGCCCATACAAACACCAGGGAATCGGCTGAGCGGGGGATTGCCCATTTTGCCGATGTGGTTTCCTACTATTTTTACGGTCCTGCCTTTTTAAAAGATAGAAAAATAGCGCCGGCTCCTCCTAAGGATGCCCCCGCCGCCCGCCAGTCATATGGAATTATGCATGCCTTTTCAGGAACAGTAATCAGCCTGCTTCTGGCTTCGCTGGGGGGCGCCGTGGGTTTCTATTTTTTGAACAACCCCGGTGCATTGAAGGAGTTTTATCTCTGGTGGGGGGAGCTTCCCCGCAGGGCCGCTGTTTTGGCCCGGCAGACCCGGCTCTATTTCAGGAGCCTGCCGGGATTGTCAAAAACGATCCGGCAGGTGATTCCCTCCAACCTGAGGCGGGCCTGGAGGATGGTGAAGTTGGAAAGGCGTATAGCCCCCCGTCTGATAAGGGCACTTGTCAAACGCCTGCTATCTTTTGCCGGACAATGCCGCAGCGCGACGGTGGCTTTTTGGAAGGAGGCGCCGCAAAACCTGAAGCAGGCCTGGAAAGTGCTGCACCATGAGAGCCGCCTTTTGCCCCGGAGGATGCGCGACGCCATCGATGTGCTAAAATCGGTCCTCCGCCGCCTGTTAAGCCGTGCAGCGCTGATCCTGCGCCAGTCCGGTGAAAGACTGAACCAGACCCGGGCCGAGGCGAAGGCTGAGGGAGAAGAGCTGCTCGGATTGTTTCGGGAAATAATTTTCCTGCTTCGCAGCCGCCTTAAGCCCTGAGCGGCTTCTTCCACAACCATGGCCATCCAATTTACACTTCCACCGGGCTTTCGGCTTCTCCAATTTCTGTCTATGGATCTGTTATGAGTCTGTAAAAAATTGATGCCGAGCGAGAGCGCTACCGGTTTCAAGCAGGGAAAGCGAAAGCTGTGTAGAATCCATTTTAGGAATGCTTTTACATCAGCAAGGATTCTTTTATAAATCAGGGCAGAAAAATTTGTCATCCCAAGAGCGAAGCCTGATGGGATCTCCTATTAAGCAGGAGCAAGGGCATATTTGACGGAGGTTACAGATGACCAAGTATATTTTTATTACCGGTGGAGTTGTTTCATCATTGGGCAAGGGGATTACCGCTGCTTCTCTAGGCAGTTTGCTGAAAAGCCGCGGGCTCAAGCTGACCATCCAAAAATTTGATCCCTATATCAATTATGATCCCGGGACCATGGGGCCGCATCAGCATGGAGAGATATTTGTCACCGAAGATGGAGCTGAGACTGATCTGGACCTGGGCCACTATGAAAGGTTTATCGATGAGAATTTGACAGGGGACAATAATATCACCACCGGCAAGATCTACTGGTCTGTAATCGAAAGCGAACGGCGGGGCTCATACCGGGGTCAGACTGTCCAGGTGATCCCCCATATCACCGACGAGATCAAGTGGCGCATTCAGAAGATCGCTAAAAATGGTGATATGGATGTGGTGATCACAGAGATCGGGGGTACCGTCGGTGATATTGAAAGCCTTCCCTTCATGGAGGCTATTCGCCAGCTGCGCTATGACCTGGGCTGGGAAAATGTTCTCTTTATCCATGTAACTTTGGTTCCCTTTTTGCGCATGTCAGGCGAGCTGAAAACCAAGCCGACCCAGCACAGCGTCAAAGAACTGCGCTCCATAGGAATTCAGCCTGACATCATTATTTGCCGGACCGAACATTCTTTAAATGATGATCTAAAGCGGAAAATTGCTCTTTTTTGCAATATCAAGCCCCATGAAGTTGTTGAAAATATTGATGCTTTCTCCATCTACCAGGTGCCGCTACAGCTGCAGAGCCAGGGCCTGGACCAGATGGTTGTGGAGAAGATGCAGCTCCATTGTGCCGGAGCGGAGATGAACCGATGGAAGGAGATGCTTGACAGGGCCGGCTCCCTGAAGAGTGAAGTCCTCGTGGCGCTTGTGGGAAAATATATTGCCTATCCCGATGCTTACCTTAGCGTTAACGAGGCGCTTGCCCATGCCGGGTGGGAAAATGATGCAGAGGTAAAGATAAAGGCCATACAGGCGGAAGATTTTGAAACAGGAGATCCAGAAGAGCTGCTGTATGGAATTGACGCAGTGCTTGTGCCCGGCGGTTTCGGTTACCGCGGCATTGAGGGCAAAATCAAGGCGGTGCGCCAGGCCAGGGAAGGCGGCCTTCCCTTTCTGGGGCTCTGCCTGGGGATGCAGTGTGCGGTAATCGAGTTTGCCCGTCATGTAGCAGGATTGCCAGGTGCTCACAGCACCGAATTCGATAGGAAAACACCCTTTCCTGTATTCGATTACCTGCCGGGTCAGGACAACAACACCCATCTGGGCGGCACATTGCGCCTGGGAGCCCATTCTTGCACGGTCAAAGAGGGGACACTGGCCCGGAAAGCCTATGGGAAACCTGGGATCATGGAGCGGCACAGGCATCGTTTCGAATTCAACAATGATTATTGCGACAGGCTCGAAGCCGCCGGGATGATCTTTAGCGGAATTAACGATAAAACCGGCCTGGTGGAGATGATCGAACTGCCCCATCACCCCTGGTTTGTGGCTGTTCTTTTTCACCCTGAATTTAAATCAAGACCGCAGCGTGCCCATCCTCTCTTCCGCGATTTCATCGCCGCTGCCCTCCGCCGGAAGAGCTCCCTACTCTGAATAGGCTAATATCTTTTCCAGGACTGATTTAGCCAGACGGTTGATCTCTCCAAAGCGCATGTTGGGAATATAATATGACTCCAGTTCCCGGTGCGACTCCCTGGCCCGGGCGAGGAAATCAACGGTTGCATCAAAGGCTTGCTGGTACAGCCTCCGGGCAAGATCGCGTTCTTTTTCCAGGCGCCGCCCGGGATTTTTCACAAAGGCGTCGGTTTCGATAACGCGGTCTTCACTCCAGGGGTGGAGAATGTGGGGGATTACGCTGTTAAGCACAGCCGTTTTGAGCTGAGGGATGATTACATGGTCAATCTTTAGGGGATCGAGTGCGCAGTGATAAACCTCCACGAAAAAGTTTCGCATGACGGCGGCATCTTTGATCCGGGCAATGAGTTCATTCTTACCTGTTCCATCATCGCCGCTGATGATGTAACGTTGGAACCCGGGAGGGAGAAGTTTATCCAGGAAGCTTACAGGGCCATCGGGTGTAATTGCAGTGGCAAAAAGATGGCGCTCTCTCCTTTTGGTGCTGCTTTTGTTGACTTTATCGCCAAAGATTTCACTGATCATCCCCAGCGCCGTCCGGTCAAGGCCCGCTGCATCAAGGCACCTGTTTTCCCGGTAATAATCTTCAACTTCGTCAAGAAAAAGTTTTGCCGCCGCCAGGTAGCGATAAGCGCGGCGGTACAGGCGGGCATGCTCCCCGTTTAACCTGAGGATATCTTCCCGCCGGGCGATCATCCCGGCTTCATCCCAGAATTCCCCCATATGAATTATTTCATCCACCGCTCCCGGATTCTTGGGATCAACCATGTGCGGCGTGGTCCCATCAATGCAGGCGATCTGCAGCTGCGGAAATACAATACCGTCAAGGGAGGCACTATCGGCAGAGCAGCAGTGAAATTCCACGTCGCGGCCTCTCTTGATTAATTCCCGGGAAATATTTTGCATAAAGGTGGATTTCCCCACTCCCGGTCCGCCCTTGATTACAAAGATCCGCAGGGCGTCGTCTTCTATAATCTGGTCGTAAAATGAATAAAACCCGTAAGCTGAATTGGAGCCAGGAAACATCTTTCTGACCTTTCCATGACGCATTGCCGGAAAGCCTCCCGCCTGGTTGGTTACCTATGTTACTATATAGTATGACCCTGCAGGGCCCCTGGTTAAAAATATCCTTTTGGGAGAGAAGGCGCTCCAGTTACAATGAATATTTCTTCCTGCTGCGCCCCGGGCAGGACAGCGGGGTTTTCTGTGTAATTACCAAAGGCGCTGTACTTTTTATTGGAGTGAATGCGCTTTGAGTCCCAGAAAAGCGGTTAGAAAATCATTCCTTTTTTTTCACTTTATTTTTGCTGACAATGCAAATGGCCCTGCCTGGCTTTCACTTGTCTTTTTCTGAAAGGGCGGGTATGATTTAAAAGAGATGGTAAAGCTTTCTACGCAGCTAAACGATGCCTTTGGGGGATAAAAGGGCTTGACTTTGCCGTTCCGTGGTTAAGGCGCCTGTTTAGCAAGAGTAGAGAAAAATTGAGGGATCTGCTCTTGTCCGCATTATAAATTGCAAGAACAGATCATGAAGGCCGGTGAGATTACATGGATAAGAGACAAGCCAGAGAATGGAGTCCCCGTAAATTTGTTGAAGAGGCGCTTTACAAGATTGATTGCACCATTGAAGCGAAAGAAAAAGTGGTCTGCGCAGTAAGCGGCGGCCTCGATTCCATGGTGGTTGCTTTTTTGCTGGACCGGGCTATTGGGGACCGTCTCATCTCCATATTTGTGGATCACGGGATGCTCCGCCTGGGAGAAGCGGCAGAGGTGTCGGCACTGTGTGATAAGAAATTGCAAGGCCCTTTTTACCGCATCGATGCCAGGGAGCGCTTTATAAAAGCGCTGCGGGGAGTGACTGAGCCGGAGCAGAAGCGACGCATCATCGGGGCGGAATTCATCAACCTCTTCAAAGAAAGAGCGCTTTCCCTGGGCGATATTGCTTACCTTGCCCAGGGTACTATTCGTTCCGATGTTGTTGAAAGCGGGGCGGCCATCAAAACGCACCACAATGTGGGCGGTTTACCAGAAGAACTGGGTTTTAAGCTTATCGAACCTCTGCGGGAGCTGTATAAGGATAAAGTGCGGCTAATCGGTAAAGAGCTTGGCTTGCCGGAAGCCATCCTGGGGCGGCAGCCTTTTCCGGGGCCTGGACTGGCGGTGCGAATTATCGGCGAGATCACCGCTGGGAAGCTGGCCATATTGCAGCGGGCAGATGCCATCTTTCGGGAAGAAATGGATGCAGCAGTTCCGGTGCAGCAGCTCTGGCAATACTTCGCCGTTCTTACGGGCATCCATGCTGTGGGGATCAAGGGCGGCTGCCGCCATTATGGAGAGGTTGTAGCCCTGCGCGCCGTAACTTCTGACGATGCCATGACCGCCCTATGGGCGGAGTTGCCTGCCGGCCTGCTGGATAAAGTATCACAGCGTATCACCGGCGAGATAGCAGCCGTATCCAGGGTTGTCTACGACATTACTTCAAAACCCCCGGGTACTATTGAGTGGGAATAGATAAAAAACGCTGGTCATTGGCATGGGCGGGGCATTCTCTGAAATCACATCGTAACACAAAAGGTTCAGTAAAAAAGGCTTTGATACTAGGGGGAAGGAGTGAGACTTTTTCACCGGGGTCCTGGTTGTTATCCAGAGTCAGGCGGAAATACTGCAGCAGCGGCAAAGCAGCAAGTAACAGACAACACATGAATGGTGATGAAGTAAGGCCCTCCGTGCAGGTTGTGCCTTATTTTTTTTCATCCTTAGGCAGTTCAATTTCACCATATTTCTCTTCAAATTCCCTTATGCAGTAATTAATCAAATACATAATTTGCCCACTGGCAGAACGGTCTTCATATCTGGCTACATAATGGAATTTCTTAAGCAGTTCCTCGTTGATGCGAATGCTAATATGTTTATTTTTCAATTTGTTCTTCCCCAATCTTTTGAAGTGCACTGGTTATACACTTATTTTAAGTGTATTGCTGTGATATAATTCTTTTGTGCACTAAATATTAGTGCACATGATTTGGGGGGATTGATCTAGATGGGCAAAACGAATACCTGCTGTTTTACAGGGCAGCGGAAGCTGCCCAAAGACAAGATTAAGAGCATCATGAGCCGCCTTGCCTGCGAGGTGGAAAATCTTATTGAAGAAGGGGTTACTACATTTATTTCTGGCGGAGCATTGGGATTTGATCAGGTGGCTGCCTCCCTGATTGTTGCCAAAAAGGAGATGGGCAGAAACATACGCCTGGTTTTTGTCCTGCCTTGCAAAAACCAGGATAAATCCTGGAGCACGGAGCAAAAAAAGTTATACCGCAACCTGCTGGCGGAGGCTGATGAACTCTATTATATATCAGAGGAGTATCACGCTGACTGTATAAAAGAACGAAATTGCCACATGGTAGATCATTCCGCTTACTGCATTTGTGCGGCACTCTATCCCCTGACCGGTGCGGATCAAACGATACTCTATGCAAAGCAACAAGGGATAAGGGTTATCAATGTGGCGGAATCATAACTGGTTTCCGCAGGATTACAGGACCCTCAGGAGCCGGTTCCCCGGTTTATTATGGCCATACGTCGGATAGGTTGAAACAAAAAAAGGAGGTCCCCTTTGCCGGGCCTCCTTTGATGTTTTTTGAGGTTTGTTGCCACTTAATTACCCCGTTCCTGCATCCGATCCGCATCACTCAGGGAGGCGATCTCAATACCTTTCATCGCTTCACCCAGCCCCATGGATACCTTCAGCAGGACCGCCGGGTCGTTATAATGTGCTGTTGCCTCGACGATCGCTTCAGCTCTGGCCTGGGGGTTTTCAGATTTAAAGATGCCCGATCCCACAAAGATCCCGTCAGCACCCAGTTGCATCATCAGAGCGGCGTCAGCAGGCGTGGCGATGCCGCCGGCGGCGTAATTTAGCACCGGCAGACTGTTCTCTTCTCTGAGCTGCCTTAGAAGTCCGGGCGCCGCCTGCATCTCCTTGGCCAGAACGGAAAGTTCCTCTTCGGGTGCATGAATAACCTGGCGCAGGCCATCCATGACCTTGCGAATATGGCGCACCGCCTCCACAACATTGCCCGTTCCCGGTTCTCCTTTGGTCCGCAACATGGCAGCCCCTTCCGACAGGCGGCGCAGCGCCTCACCCAGATCCCTGGCGCCGCAGACAAAGGGGATCTTGAAAGCATGCTTCTCAATATGGTAGCGCTCATCAGCCGGGGTCAGCACTTCACTTTCATCGATAAAATCTACGCCCAACTCCTCCAGTATTCTCGCTTCCATGAAATGACCGATGCGCACCTTGGCCATCACGGGGATGCTTACCGCCTCCATGATACGGAGGACCATTTCTGGATCTGCCATTCTTGCTACTCCGCCCGAAGCCCGGATATCGGCGGGAACTCTTTCCAAAGCCATAACTGCGACGGCGCCCGCTTTTTCAGCAATTTTTGCCTGCTCCACGGTGGTTACATCCATGATTACGCCGCCCCGTTTGATCTGGGAGGGAGTGTGTCTGATGCAGCTGCTATTTTGATCCTTCATATCCCAGTCTCCTTCAACTTAAATTTAAGTACTGTTTTTGCTCACCTGATGAACCGGCAAGCCCCTTGCTTCGAGAAAGGACTTGATTTCCCCTATTGAATAGCGGCCCTGGTGCAGGATAGAGGCTAGCAGGACCGCCCTCGCTCCACCGCTGGTGAGCGCTTCGTAAAAATGTTCCAGCTTGCCCGCTCCACCGGAGGCGATCACCGGTATGGAAACAGTTTCGGTAACACTCTTCAGCAGGGCGAGATCATATCCCGCACAGGTTCCATCGGCATCCATGGAGGTGAGCAGGATCTCACCTGCGCCGCGCAACTCCATTTCGCGGGCCCATCCGGTAGCACTCCGGCCCGTTGGACGGCTGCCGCCACCGCTGTAAACCTCCCAGCAGGGCTCTGTCCCGGCCGTTTCCCTATTTAGCCGTCGTGCATCTACAGCCACAACAATGCGGCTGCTGCCAAAACGCCCGGCGCTTTCTTCGATAAGAGCGGGATTCTCCAGGGCGGCGCTACTAATTGACACCTTCTCTGCGCCGCACTGCAGCGTCTCATCGATCATTGCCAGGCTGTTGATCCCGCCGCCGGCGGTAATGGGGATTTTGGCGGATGCCGCAATTTTTCCAATCAAGCCGAGAGTGGCGGGGCGGTTTTTAGCCGAAGCGGCGATGTCAAGCAAAAATATCTCATCGGCCCCTTCGCGGGCATAAAGGGTTGCCCGCTCCATCGGATCTCCGGCATCTCGAAGATTGGAAAAATGCACACCTTTGACAATGCGCCCTTCGCGCAGGTCAAGGCAGGGGATAATCCTGTGATGATTCATGTACCAGCTTCCGCCCCCGGTAACTTATGTTCAAACAAGCTTTTGCTGCGCCTTGATCTTACCAAAATTATTGAAGTGCTGCAAGGTGCACAATCTGTGGGGGGGCGGGATTAAGGGCTGTATAATTTTAGGCGCAGGAAGTTTACATAAATGAAAGGCTCTTCCTTTTGCAGCAGGAAGAAAGAGCCCCTCTGCAGGGCATGCCTGCTTTTCCTGGAATAAGAAACCCTGGCGGGATCTTATCTTTCAGCAGCCACCGCGCCGGTGAGAAGGAGTTACTGCTTTTTGCCTTTGATCTGGGCGCCGCTATTGGGGTCAATAAAATAATCACCGTCATAAATAAGTTCGGAAATGGGGAGGATTTCATAGCCCTTCTTGCGAAGGGAGGCGATGATCTCGGGAAGGGCGTCAGCGGTGTAAAGGCCGTTATTATGGAAGAGGATAATTGCTCCCTTGTGGGTGCGGCTGGTAACCCTCTCCACGATTTCATCACAGGTCAGATTTTGCCAGTCCAGGGAATCTACGCTCCACTGGATGGTTCTGTAACCAAGCCCGGAGGCGGCCTCGATGACCTCGTTGTTGTATTCGCCGAAAGGAGGGCGAAAAAGGCTTGTTTTCTGCCCCGAAACCTTCTCGATCATCTGTTCGACCCTTTTAATCTCGGCGCGGATCTCCTCTCCGCTCAGGCTGTTCAGGTGGGGATGGGTCAGGGTATGATTTCCAATCTCGTGCTCTTCAGCGGCAATCAACCTGACATATTCGGGATAGGCTTCGATCCAGAAGCCTGTCAAAAAGAAGGTGGTTTTAATCTCATTCTCCTTCAAAATGTCGAGAATCTTTTCAGTGCGCTCTGCACCCCAGCTGGCGTCAAAAGAGAAGGCCACCTTCTTTTCATTTGTCTCAACGTAGTAGATGGGAACAAGGCGTTCACCCGGGCTTACAACGGCGGCCAGCCTTCCGGGAATGTTGAGCAGAGAAATTAGAAGCAGGAACAGGGCTACAAGGCAAAGCCCTGTAAACAGTTTTAGCCGTTCTTTTTTAATCAACACTGTGACAAACATAGCATCCCCCCTTTTATCGATATGTCCCTTTTATGCCGTTTATGCTTCCCCCTCCTTCACCGCTGCTCTTTTTTAAGCTATAATAGATAAAAATGTAATCAGTGATGGAGGAAAACAATCAGATGAAGGGGCCTGAAAGACGCCATTGCCTGGAGCTGATAAAGCCGTACGAGTCGGGGAAACCCATAGAAGAGGTGGAGCGGGAGCTGGGCCTGACCGGTGTAATTAAACTGGCTTCCAATGAGAACCCCCTGGGGCCATCCCCGGCAGCGCTGCAGACTATTGCGGAGCATCTTGACCGGCTTCATTATTACCCTGACGGAAACTGCTTTCAGCTGAAAGCGGCCTTGGCTAAAAAAACCGGTATCGACCCCGCTGAGGTGATCATTGGCAACGGGACTGACGAGCTGCTCACCCTGCTCACCCTTGCCTATATCAACCCCGGTGACGAAGCTGTTACGGCACAGCCGACATTTTCCGAATACGAGTTTGCACTCCGCCTGATGGGAGGGGTGGCGCGCGCTGTCCCCCTCTCTGGCGACAGCTTCAACTATGATTTTGACGCTATTGCCGGTGCTATCAACGAGCGCACCCGCCTGATCTTTATCTGCAGCCCCAACAACCCCACCGGAACAATTGTTCATCGTAAGCCCCTGGAAAAATTCCTGGACTCCCTGCCGCCGGGTATTCTTGTGGTGCTTGATCATGCCTATGTTGAATATGTTACCCATCCTGCTCATCCCGACGGGATCGATTACATCAGGCAGGGCCGTCCAGTTTTGGTTCTGCGGACTTTTTCCAAAATATACGGCCTGGCAGGTCTGCGTATAGGCTATGCTGTTGCTCCCGGCGCCGTGATTGCCGATCTTAACAGGGTCAGGGAGCCTTTTAATGTCAATTCTGCAGCCCAGGTTGCCGCTGCGGCTGCCCTTGAGGATTGCCATCACCTGGCCCGCAGCAAAGATCTTGTCGAAAAAGGGAAACAACAGCTTGCGGCGGGATTTGAGCGGTTAAAGCTGAAGGCGGTTCCCACAGAAGCCAACTTCTGTTTTGTCGATTTGAAGATTGATTCCAGGTCCATATTCGAAGCACTTCTCAGGCGCGGTGTTATTGTGCGCAGCGGGGATATTTTCGGCTATCCCACCCATATCAGGGTTACTTATGGTACTGAAGAGCAAAACGATCGTTTCCTGGAGGCCCTTGAAGAGGTGCTTCGCTAAGAGAAAAGAGGTTATTGCTCCGGGGTCCACTAATCACCGACTCACCCTTAACGGTCTGTGGCACCCTTACAGCGGCAGAATGTTGATGGCGGCCCCCGCTCTTTACAGAGCGGGGCCTTTTTAACCCCATCTGAGACGGAAGATTTGAAAAATAGCTTGACGGGGGACTACATTTAATTTATCTTTAAATTAGAATATTGAATGGTGGCACTGTTAATTATCGGCATGAGTTGTGGGGATTGCAGGAGAAACCGTATGTTTACTAATCAAAAGGGAGGAAGGAAGATGTCTGTTCAGGAATGGAAACTGCCGCTGTTGAATGATTACCCTGAGAAATGGGCGCGAATTGATCCCGCAATGCCTGCCCTGATCCAGTATGAAGATGGCAATACCGTGACCTATAAACAATTTAACACCCTGGTAGATTTTTTTGCCCTGCGGCTCCTTGATATGGGAATTGGGAAGGGAGATCGCGTGGCTACAATGCTGGTGCTGGTGCCCGAGCATGTCATCCTCATGTATGCCTGTTTCAAGATCGGGGCGATTATAGCTCCTCTGGATGTGCGCCTCAAAGAGGCGGAGGTGGTGCGGGATTTAAACAAGATCAAGCCCAGGGTTTTCTTTTTCCTGGGGGAGACTCCTTTGCGCGACTTCCGTGAGGTGGGTCAGGCGGTCAAGGAGAGCTGCCCTTATGTGGAGCATCTTGTCCAGTTCACTCCCAATCCGAAGCCCGGTGAACTTCTGGAAGGTGCGGTGGCAATTACCAGCTTGATGAACAAGCCTAAACTTGTCGCCTTAAAGCTCAAGGATATTTTTACCGGGGAGCTGAAAAAAGCCCACGCTAAAATCGATAGGCACACCCCGGCTCTGATTATTTTCACAACGGGCACAACGGGTGAGCCCAAACCTGCGGTGATGAGCCACGAGAATATCATCGTCCAGAACGAAGTCCTGGCACGGGGCTTTGGCTACGAGATGGAGCGGGATGAGCTGCGCATGCTCATCAACCTGCCGCCCAGCCACGTTGGCTGTGTAACGGAGCAGTTGATGACCACGCTCTTTCTTGGAGGGACCGCCCACATGCTGCGCATATTTGATCCCAAAATGACTCTCGAAGCCATAGAAAAGTATAAGATCACCGCACTGGGGCAAATACCCACGCAGTACCGGCTGGAATGGGCTCTGCCCGAGTACGGCAATTATGATCTGAGCAGCCTCCGTTTTGCCATCTACGGAGGTTCTGCAGTGGACAGCACTTTTCTGAAGGAGATGGCTAAAATGGCGCCCGGTTTCGGCACCGGTATGGGTATGACCGAAACGGCAGGATTCTACACCTTTACTGCGCGTGATATCACCGTTGAAGAGATGGCAGGCCAGGTGGGCGCAGCTTTTGATGAGCTTGCTCCGGTGACCGTACGCAAACCGATGCAGCCTGATGGGAAGGCTGGAGAGGTGCTTCCTGATGGAGAGGTTGGAGAAATCTGTGCCGAGGGGCCCATCGTCTTTCAAGGCTACTACAACCTACCCGAAGAAACAGCAAAGGCCATCTCTAAAGACGGCGTTCTCTATACGGGAGATATGGGTTACTACAAGATGGTGGGAGCCAACCGTGCGCTCTTTCTTTCGGGAAGGCAGAAGTTTGTGATCAAGCAGAAGGGTTATCAGGTTTACCCTGACGAGGTACAGGATTTTATTGCTTCGCATCCCAAGGTCGATATTGTCGATGTTGTTGGCATCAGACATGAGATTTTTGATGAGGGGATCTTTGCCTTTATCAGGCCTAAGAAGGGTGCTGATTTAACCCCTGAAGAGATTGCTGAGCACTGCCGCGGTATTGCTGCCTACAAGAGGCCGCAGCACATTGAAATCTGGCCTCATGATAAGGAATTTCCCCTGACCAGGGTGGCAAAAGTGGATAAACGTGAGCTGAAAATAGCTGCGGAAAAGATCGTGGAGGAGCTGAGGAGCGAAGGCAGATGGGACGCCGCCTCCACACAGGACGCCGGAGATTAAAGATAGTAAGTTAAAGGGAACGTGGGACAATGGGGAGGTATCCTCCTGTCCCACGTTTTACTTATGGGACACTGTGAACGTACCTTCTTGTTCCACGCTTTTAGTGGACCCTGCTTATACCTGCCCTTTTTCATCCCTGAGTTATAGAAAAATCATTTTGGCAAAGATCATAACTATATCTGACTACATCCGCACCCGGTCTGTTGCCGGGGGAAATCAGGTCTAAGGAGCCCCTCCGCTTACTATAATAGATTAGAGCTGCTGCCTGGCCAGGGGAGGGAAGCCTTTTGCGTCCGGTAATCTCTGCCGCTGTAATTATTATTTTCTTCTACCTGCTTTACCGGCAAAGAAGTGAACTGCCCAGGCAAAAAAAACATATCGTGGCTTACGTGATGGCTTTCTGCGTCATTTTCCTCACCGTCTCCATGGTCCGCTTTCCCAAAGAAGCTTATGAAGCTGCGGTGGCAGGCCTGCATATCTGGTGGGACATTGTCTTTCCGGCGCTGCTGCCATTTTTTGTGCTCTCCCAGATTCTTATCGGACTGGGCGTTGTTCATATGATGGGTGTATTTTTGGAGCCGGTAATGCGCCCCCTGTTCAATGTTCCCGGGGCCGGTTCCTTTGTTATGGCCATGGGCCTGGCCTCGGGTTTCCCCATTGGAGCTGTTTTAACTGCCGAGTTGCGTACCAAAAATCTTTGCAACCGCGTGGAATCAGAAAGGCTGATAAGCTTCAGTAATACTGCAGATCCTCTTTTCATGATCGGAGCGGTAGCAGTAGGAATGCTCGGTTATCCCCAGGCGGGGCTGACAATAGTGCTGGCGCACTACCTCTCCAGCCTTACCCTCGGTTTTTTAATGCGTTTCTACAGGCGAAGTGAAGCCCCTTCGCCGGATCAGGCAACCCGGCGCGGCCCGCTCATTGCCCGCGCAATGCAGGCACTTGTGGAGGCGCGAGAAAGAGACGGGCGACCCATCGGCCGGCTTATGGGTGAAGCGATCCAAAAATCTATTGAGACCCTTCTCCTTGTGGGCGGTTTTATCATCCTGCTGTCAGTGGTTATCCGTATTCTTGATCTCATGGGGCTCGTTGCTATCCTGGGAAAGGGTATGGGCACCCTGCTAGAGCTGGTCGGCCTCAGCCCCGCCCTGGCGGTACCCCTGGTCAGCGGTTTCTTTGAAATCGATCTGGGCTGCCAGGCTGCCGCCAGTGTCGCCGGCGCTGCAATGGGTGAAAAACTGATCGCTTTGGGAATGATCATTGCCTGGAGCGGCCTATCGGTGCACTGCCAGGTGGCCAGCATTATTGCGAGAACGGACCTGCGGATTGCCCCCTATCTGGGTGCCCGGGCCATCCATGCCCTTATTGCTGGAGCCTATACCGCGCTGCTTCTGGGTCCGGCAGGAGCACTGTTCAGTTCGCTTGCCCTGCCTGTTTTCCTGGAGACAGTGCCTTCAGGCAGCCTCTCTTTCTGGTGCTCCCGGACCATCTTCATGCTCAACCGGTTTCTTATCTTCCTGGGCATTCTCGCCGTCCCCGCCGCCGCAGTATACATCTTCCGCACCCTGCGTGCCGCTTTCTTCTACACCCGCAAAAGTTAGTAAACTTGGTGCCTGGCACCAAGTTTACTAACTTTTGGGTAGGGCGGAGAGGGCACCGGAGAGAGATGGCGCTTCGATAAAGGCGAGGATGGTATCGCCGTATCTTCTTTGCTCAACGTGCGGTTCATCAACGGGCCAGAGAGAGGTGCGAGCAAAAAGTTCCAGAATGAGCAGCCCTTCTTCATGGAGCAGCCGGGAGGATTTGATGGCCTGCAGGATAGGGGGCACATTTGTCTCCTGGTAGGGGGCGTCGAGAAAGATAAGGTCAGCCCTTTTTCTTTCCGTTGACAGTACCTGCAGGGCCCGGTAAACATCAAATTCCATCAGCCTGGCCTGGCCGGCAAGCCTGGTGCGGCTCAGATTTTCCTCGATAATCTTGAGATGTAACCGTGTTCTCTCCACAAAAACGCATTGAGACGCGCCCCTGCTTAAAGCTTCGATGCCGATGGCGCCGCTGCCGGCGAAAAGATCCCACACCTCCGCCTGACAGACCCGTGCTCCCAGAATGCTAAAGAGCGCCTCTTTGACCCGGTCTGAGGTAGGCCTTACAGCCCTTCCGCCGGGCACTTTCAATCTGGTTCCCTTGGCCGATCCGGCAATTACCCGCATGTAGCACGCCTCCCGGGCATTTCTTAAAGTGTAACACCCCGGAGCCCCGGCGGCAAATTCTACCGGCGAATAAGCCGTGCTGCAGAGGTGAAGAATATTATCCATATTGCAGGCATAGATTATCTCTGGAGCATGTCCGACCTGGAGGGTTGCAGATGATCCGGCTTTGGGATTATGTGAAAATATTTTGCGAAAGGGCCTCTGAAAATTCATTTACCTATCTGATGCTTAACAATCTGGGTGTGATTCTGCTGCTCTGGCTTGTCGCTGCCATCTGGATCTATTACGCTGCATGTGCCGGTGCACCGCGCCGCAGAATTTGCCGCCTGGCGCTGGGCTGTTATCTTTTCTTTTTTGTTAAAGAGATATTCAGGATAAACCGCTCCATTGACGTTTTCAGTAGGGGGAATAGCATCCCTTATCTGGATGTACTGATCAACTTGATTCTGCCCCATGGTGTTATCGAGTATCTTGCTTTTTTGCTGGCGGCAGCCTTTGCTCTGCTCTGGCTCGGCCGTTCGCTGGAGGAGGGTTCCTGGCATTACCCGGGACATCGTGCCCTGATTTTGCCGGCTTCACTTGTTGTTCTGGCTGCGGCAGTTGAATCCACGATTACACCCTATCTCTATGAGATCTATCTGTTAAGCAACTAAAAAAGGCCGCCTTAAAGGCGGCCTTTTTCAAAGCATAACACAGTGTAACAATGCCACTGTAGAGTTTACCGGACCTTTTAAGCACGCTGCCGGCAGGCAACAGCACCGGTCAGGCTGTCAATTCCTCCACGCATTCTCCGATGACCTTTACATAGCGCTCCACCTCTTCTCCTGTGGTCACAGGAGAGATCAAGGCCATATCATGCACCGGCGACAGCAGAATCCCGCGGTTGGTGCAGTAAACATGGAAAAGCGCCTCCAGCGGGCCGGTGAGCCCTTCAGTGAGCAGGTCAACTTCATTGTACTCCACATCAAAAAGCGTATCGATTCCCCGGCGCGGCGCTTCGGCAAGAAAGCGGAATTCCACGCGGCAGCCGATGCGGGCTACATACCAGGGCAGTTCATGTTTTTTGATGATCGTCCTGATTCCCTCCTCCATCTTTTGGGCCAGGGGGATCATGTGCGCATAGGATTCCTCCGTTAAGAGGTGCTTCAGGGTGGCCTTAATAGCAGCCAGTGCAGGGGCGTTTCCGGAAAGGGTTCCCCCGAAGCCGAAGAAGTTGTACCAGGGAACCCTCTCAGCAATCATTTCGCCAATTTCTTTTGAAAGTCCCAGCACAGCTGCCGGGTAGCCGCCGGCAATGAGTTTGCCCAGCACGAAGATATCGGGCTCAAGCTTAAGCTCGCCAGTCATCCCTGCCGGTCCGCCGCAGATGGAATGGGTCTCATCAATGAGTAGCAGGGTGCCGTACTTGCGGGTCAGGCTGCGCAGGGCTTCGTGAAAGCCCGGCTCGGGATGGATGATCCCCACATTGGTCATTACCGGCTCGGCAATGACACAGGCCACATCTTTGGGTGCCAGTGCTTTTTCAAGGCCTTCAATGTCGTTAAACTCGACAATGCGCGTCATTTTGGAGGGATCTTCTACGAGCGGCCCCATCAGACCGGGCATATTCATCAGGTTACCGAAGAAATCGACCACCAGCGTTTCATCTACGCTTCCGTGGTAGGAGGCGTTGAAAGCCAGCGTCAGCCTGCGACCGGTGAATTCGCGGGCTGCTTTGAGGGCCATCCGGTTTGCATCGGAGGCGGTCATCAGTATCTGCCAGTAGGGCAGCCCGAAACGGCGGGCCAGTTCTTCGCCAACCTCGATGCAGTCTTCCGTGGGCAGCATGGTGGTAATCCCCCTGTTCAGCTGCTCCACAAGCGGATCAATCACCGCAGGCGGTGAATGCCCCAGCAGCGCTCCCGTATCCCCGAGGCAGAGATCGAGGTATCGATGTCCATCCACATCGGTGATATAAGTACCTTTTGCTTCCCGGACAAATATGGGGAAGCCGCCTGGCCAGATCCTCATCCAGCTCATGGGCACTCCACCGGCACAAGAGTGCAGCGCTCTTTCATAAAGCTCCTTTGATTTGGGCCGCTCTTCAACATAGCGCTTCTCTTCACGCGCCAGCAGGTTTTTCACTTTTTCCAACGTAATTTCTGCCATAGCAATTTCTCCCCTTCCCATTTAATATATATTCGGAATCCTCTCCTTATTACAGGGAAATCCTTCTACATAAATAAAAGTGTAGAAAAAGGAATTTTCAGTCCGGTAAAGAAATTAACAACATCCTTGAAAGTACTCGACTGGGGGCTGAATCATTTGACTGAAACTGCGGAGATCAGGATAGGCAAGAAGGCTTTTATTACTACGGCGATTATCATTTTATGCCTGATGATACTGTCAGGTATTCTGACACAGGTGATCCCTTCGGGTAGTTATGACTACAGTATAATTGAAGGGAAAAAAGTCGTTGATCCGGATTCTTTCCGTCTCATGGAGAAACCTGAAATAGCGGTGTACCGTTGGTTTACCGCGCCGGTGGAGGTGCTCTACGCCTCCTCCAATGCACAGGTGGCAATAGTGATCTGCCTCCTTATTCTTTTTATCGGCGGCGGTTTCGCCATACTGAACCGCGTCGGCGTTTTCGGTGAGATCATTTCAAAGATCGTAAGCCGTTTCGGTAAAAATCGCTACCTGCTTATCTGCATTGTTTCGCTGGTATTCATGCTTTTTGGATCCATTCTCGGTATGTTTGAAGAGGTTGTTGCCCTGGCGCCGCTGGTGGTGATCCTCGCCTATACCATGGGTTGGGATGCGCTACTAGGCCTGGGTATGAGTCTGCTTTCCATCTGCTTCGGTTTTTCCGTGGCTATCTCGAACCCCTATTCCGTAGGGCTTTCTCAGCGGATGGCGGGGCTGCCTGTTTTCTCCGGCGCTCCTTTCCGCCTGCTGATTTTTGCGGTATTATACGCGCTGCTCTGCTACTTCCTTATTAACTATGCCAAAAAAATTGAAAAAAACCGGCAGCTTTCCCCCGTCTATGCCGAAGATCGGGAAATGCAGGAGAAATTTTCGCAGTCCGAGGATAATGCTCCCCCATCTGCTCTCCCCGAAAAAGAGCGGATCAACAAAGCGGTGACCTGGTTTATATGCTGCTTCGGAGGGATTATCATGGTAATTGCTGCTGCAAATATATTTGACTGGTTCTCCGATTACTCTCTGCCCTCCATTGCACTGCTCTACCTTATTGCCGGTGTGGGCGCCGGTTTTTGGGGCGGCCTGCGAGGCAGGGAGGTGGCGAAAACCTTTATCAGAGGTGTGGGCGGCGTTGCCCCGGGAATTGTTCTCATCCTCATGGCCATGAGCGTCAGCTATATCATCGAACGGGGCGGTGTCATGGACACCGTGATTCATTATGCCGCCGGCTTGATCTCCGGCGCCTCCTCTTATATAGCTGTGTATCTCATCTATGCTCTCGTCCTGACGATGAATTTCTTTATCGGCTCAGCATCCGCCAAGGCGGCTCTGCTCATCCCTATTCTCACGCCGCTGGCCGATCTCTCGGGAGTGACGCGGCAGACCATGGTCCTGGCTTTCTGTTTTGGCGACGGTTTCTCCAATGTGTTCTATCCTACCAATGCGGTGCTGCTTATCTGCCTGGGGCTGACCACTGTGAGTTACCCCAAATGGTTCCGCTGGATCGGCTTTATCCAGCTCATAGTCCTGGTGATTACCGCCCTGATGCTCACTATTGCGGTCTGGATGGGTTATGGTCCCTTCTAAAAGGCCCGAAGATTTTTTTGCCGCTACCCGGGATTAATAAAAGAGAAGAGAAAAACCTTCGAAAGGGTGAATCCCATGAAAGGGCACAAATGGTTGGCAGTGGTTGTTTTAGCAACTGCATTGATCTCCACAGTTTTATTGTTGGTTAAACCCGTAAAAATATCCTCTTCTATGGGAAGTAAAGAGCGGGTAGTGGTAATTTATCTACAAGGATCAATTGATGAAGGTTCAGGGGGTATGGGCTTTACGCAGGGGATTACTCCGCGTTACGTTGAGGCGCAGTTAAAGAAAGCGGAAGAGGATGATACCATAAAAGCAGCAGTGCTCAGAGTGAACAGCCCGGGCGGTTCAGTGGCTGCTTCCCAGGAGATAGCAGCCCTTATAAAGGCATTTCCCAAGCCTCTGGTAATATCCATGGGCGATATGGCGGCATCGGGCGGCTACTACATCTCCGCCCCTGCGGAGGGGATTGTTGCCCTGCCCGGCACTCTAACGGGGTCTCTGGGTGTGATCACCCAGGTCATGGACATGGAGGGGCTCTATGAAAAATTGGGCATCAAAATGGAGTTCATCAAAAGCGGCCGCCACAAAGATATGCTTTCGCGTGAATTAACATCTGAAGAACGCCAGCTAATGCAGGAGCTCTCCGACGAAATCTATGACCAGTTTATCACCGATGTGGCCGCCGGAAGGAAGCTCAACAAGGAAAAAGTGCTGGATCTGGCTACCGGACAGTTATATACGGGTAGCCAGGCCCTGGAGCTGGGCCTTGTTGACCGGCTGGGCGGCATTGATGAGGCTTTAGAATGGGCCGGTGAAATGGCTGGTGTTATGGACCCCGAAAAATATGAATTCCCCTCACCTTCATTCTGGGAGCAGATCTCCGGTTTGGCCTGGGAAATAACCGGGCTGGCAGATAAAATGTACACACCGCCCGAGATCCAGATCCTGGACTACCTGCAGCAGCATTTCAATCACGGTCCCCGCTTAATCCTTGAATAGCGGCTTCACAGGGGTTACCAAATGCGTGCTCTCGGTCAAAGGGGGAGATGAAGGTGAACATTTTGGAACTTCTCGATGGGGTGATCAGAAAGCCTGCAGCGGCCCTGAGATATATCGCCGGGGAAAAACCGGCAGGCTGGGCAATGGCAATATTTACCGCTTCTGCTTTGCTCGGTTTAATTTCAACGGATCATTCTATGTTTGAGCAGTATATTAATTCACCCGGACCAAATATAATTGTGCAGTTGGCCGCTTCCCTGACCGGCCTTTTTATAGCAGCGGGGTTTTTGCACCTGTTGTCAAGAATATTTAAGGCTACCGGGGGGTTCTGGGGTCTCTTTTCGGCTCTGGGATTTGCCCAGTTTCCCGGCTTTCTAGTTCCTTTAGCTGAACTTATCAAACAAAATGGGGGAACAGCCGGGGCGGTGCTGGGGGGAATCCTATCCTTTGGAACAGCTCTATGGATAGTGATATTGCACATAATTGCCTTGCGGGAAAGCCGCGGGATTGGCACCGGTGCCAGCATATTGACTTACCTGATAGCTCTTGTCATTTTCGCAGTAGTGATTATGATCGGGGCAGTATGTATAGTCCTTGTGTCAGGGATATTTTTATAATGAATGACTGTTGGGATTGGTTCTGCCAGATAGACGCAGGGGTTCTGCCGGCTGGATAGGCCTTATCCACTCCACAGTTCTGTCAAATACCTTCCTGGCTTTCACCGCCGCGGTCTGGATGAGTTGCCGCCCCTCCTAGATTTCTGCAGAGCGTTTTTTCTTTTGCACTGCCAGCCAGAGTATCAGCGCGGTAATGAGGAGGAGCAGTGTGCCTGCTGCAGTGAGAGCAATATTTCGCAGATTTGGGGCTGCCGCCTCCATCATGATCCGGTTGTCCTGGCCGGGGAACAGATCCCACCCCAGGGTATAACCGTCGTCAGTTACATGCGCGGCATTGTGTGAATCCGGCTTCACAGGGAGAGTAATTCGAAAACGCATTTTGACTTTGTTAGCAAAAGCGCTGCCCAGGCCATAATCATCGCCGGCTTCGTCTGCACTCATTTCCGAGAGATCAATTTGCATGTCCAGCAGGTAGCGGTTATAAAAAAAACCTGGTTCGACTTTGAAGGGACTTTTTGCATCATCATGGCTGTTTCCTTCAAAGGCGGCCTCTGACCAGGCGATGCTGATGTGGGGCAGCTCCTGCAGAGAATCCAGATGCATCCTGGCAATAATCCCGCTCATATCCCCTTCGCTGTAGCGGGAAACGGTAAATCCCTTTTCTTCCGCGGATTGGCTTGCCTGGTCAAGGGGGTTTTCCCCCTGCAATTCCAGTAATCCCATAAACATCTGATCAAAGGCAAGTTTATATTCAACATCGGCAGAAGCGTCGCGGTTAACCTTGATATAATAATCAACCTCCACGCACCCCGTTAAAGCCGATAACAGCAACAGGGTTAAAAAGAAATATAGCAACCTTTTTTTCAAAACTACAACCTCCGTTCCAGAATATCGCTAATTGATTCTCTTATCAGTTTCATTATGCCACAAAAAGAGCATAAATCCAGATGCAAAGGGATCAAAGATATTACAGGAAGGGAGATATTCAAAAATCGATAGAGTATTATCAGAGGGGTCGGTTTTTATTTATATGTTCTTTTTTGTTGTGGTATAATTTAAAAAAAGTTTTTAGAGAGGTGTGCCTTTGGAGGCCCTGAAAGACAAGTTCAAGGAAGTCCTCATATCTGTTTTACCAATTACTGCAATCGTAATTGGACTCCATTTTACGATATCTCCTTTAGAGCTGAATATGCTCTATGCTTTTTTACTGGGTTCAGCATTGGTGATTTTAGGTTTGACAGTATTCCTCTTCGGTATTGACCAGGGACTGGAGCCTATTGGACATGGTATCGGAGATACTCTGACGCTTTCGAAGAGCTTTGCCGTGATCATCACCATCTGCCTGGTTCTCGGGTTTTTTATTTCCTATGCGGAACCGGATCTGCATATTCTTGCCGGTCAGGTGGACAGCGTTACTTCGGGCCAGCTTGGACACACGCTTATGGTTGCTGTTGTCTCAATGGGGATTGGCATCATGATGACTCTGGGGCTGCTGCGTATACTGAAAGGTGTTCGTTTAAAGTACGCCTTTGCGGCGGCATATGGTTTAATCCTTATACTTTCACTTTTCTCTTCACCTGATTTTATCGCCATTGCATTTGATGCTTCCGGAGCAACGACTGGCGCTGTCACCGTCCCTTTCATGCTTGCTCTGGCTGCCGGCGTCTCGTCATTGAAGAGGGATAGCAAGATTGGCGAAGCGGATAGCTTCGGGCTCGTCGGCATTGCTTCGACAGGTGCCATTCTGGGAGTTCTAACAACAGGTCTTCTATTTGGAGTGCACAGGCTGAGCGGTTCATTGCCGCAGGAAACCATTACCGGTTCGGGTCTGTTGGATATATACGGTTCCAGGCTGCTGCCTGTTGCCCGGGGGGCATTTCTCTCGCTCCTGCCGATTATTATCGCATATATTTTGTTTCAGATATTTTCATTCAAGCATAAAAAAAGACGGGTTATCGATACTTCCAGGGGACTGCTCTTAACACTTTTAGGGCTCGTCGTATTTTTGTTGGGTGTCAACGGTGGTTTTATGGCAGTGGGTATGCAGATGGGAATAAATCTTGCAAAAATGGATTCCATTGTTCCAGTCCTGCTTGTCGCCCTGTTTCTCGGGCTGACAACGGTATTGGCCGAGCCTGCTGTTCTTGTTTTAACTCATCAGGTCGAAGATGTCACCGGAGGATCTGTCAATCGAATTCTCGTTCTTATCTTTCTATCCATAGCAGTGGGGCTCTCTATTTTTATGTCCACTTTACGGATCTTCATACCTGACCTGCATTTGTGGATGTATTTACTGCCTGGATTTGGCCTTGCCGTGGGTTTAGCCTACTTTGTACCTGACTTGTTTGTGGGCATGGCCTTTGATGCAGGTGGGGTTGCTTCCGGGCCCATGACTGCGACTTTTTCGCTGGCCTTTGTTCAAGGGGTTGCCGCCCAGGTTCCTTCAGCCGATCTGGTGGTGGATGGATTTGGCATGATTGCCATTGTAGCCATGATGCCGATCATCGCGATAGAGCTGCTGGGTGCGCTCTATCAAGCCAAAACACGCAAGGCGTCGAAAGCTGCGCTTTCTGTAGAGGGAATGAATGGAGGAGGTAACGATGGAGAGGTTAATGGAAGATCCGGCCTTCAGTGAAGCGCGGGTGTTAACATTAATTCTCAGCGAGAATCAAAGCCATAAATGTATCCGCCTCGCTAAAGAGAAAGGCATCCGCGGCGGGATGGTAGTGATGGGTAAGGGAACGGTCGATAGCGCTGTTTTAAACTTGTTGGGGATAAAAAACCAGAAAAAAGAGATTGTCAGTTATTTGTTAAAAAAAGATCAGGCGGAAGAGGTGCTGGACTATCTTGATGATGAGCTCCAATTGAAAAAACCCGGTCATGGCATTGCTTATATTACTCCGGCCATGAAGGCAGCGGGCCTTTTGGAGCGGGGAAGGGATCGAAAGTGCTATGTCAGGAATAGAGCAGAGGGCGCGGAGGTGGAAATTATGTTTAAGAAGCTGAATGTGATTGTTGATCGCGGCATGGGAGAGGATGTAATGGACATAGCCCGCGAAGCCGGGGTTCGAGGCGGCACAATTTTACACGGACGCGGCGCCGGTGCGGAGATTGCCACAAAATTGTTTGGAGTGGAGATCGAACCGGAAAAAGAACTTGTGATCATCCTGACAGCAGATGCTCTCATCGATAAAGTGGTGCAGGCGCTGTACCATAGTCTCGGCCTGGATAAACCCGGCAAAGGGATTCTCTTTGTAGAACCGATTCTGGAAACCAGGGGACTTATCG
Organism: uncultured Syntrophomonadaceae bacterium; assembly: GCA_964464625.1. GTDB lineage: Bacteria > Bacillota > Dethiobacteria > DTU022 > DTU022 > JAAZIN01. The sequence goes on along the minus strand of CAYXKD010000016.1, from coordinate 9,852 downwards.
AGATGAGCAGCGAAAAATAGTTTAGAGAACGGCGGAAGACAATATTGTGATCATTAAGTGCCCGGCTGGGAATAACCGGCTGTGCCTTATTCCTGGAAGGAGTTGTACCAATGAATGTAAAACCTGCTCTGAAACCCGAAAACCCCTGTTTCTCCTCGGGCCCCTGTGCCAAGCATCCCGGATTTAATCTTCACAAATTAAAAGATGCTCCCCTGGGCAGATCCCACCGGAGCGCACTGGGCAAGTCCCGTCTGTTTGAGGCAATTGCGAAGACAAAAGAGTTGCTGGGCATACCGGCTGAATATCTGGTCGGCATTGTCCCCGCCTCCGACACCGGGGCCATGGAGATGGCTATCTGGAACCTGCTGGGTGAAAGAGCTGTAGATGTGATCTATTTTGAAGCATTCGGCAAGGGTTGGGCAGATGACATCATTAAGCAGTTGAAATTGGAAGATGTGAGGGTTCTCTCTGCGGACTACGGTTTTTTGCCCGACCTCAACCTTGTAAATTTTGATAGAGATGTTGTTTTTACCTGGAACGGCACCACCAGCGGAGTAAAGGTGCCCGGTGGTGATTTCATTCCACCGGACCGTGGGGGGCTTACCATCTGTGATGCCACCTCCGCCGTCTTTGCCATGGAGATCCCCTGGGAGAAGCTCGATGCTGTTACCTTCTCCTGGCAGAAGGTGCTTGGCGGAGAGGCGGCTCACGGTATGCTTGTGCTTTCACCCCGGGTTGTGGATCGTATCGAAAGCTATACCCCGCCCTGGCCGATTCCGAAGGTTTTTCGCCTGAAAAATGGTGGAAGGTTGATTAGAGGCATTTTTGAGGGTTCAACGATCAATACTCCCTCCATGATGTGCAACGAGGATTATCTTGCCGCTCTTGAGTGGGCCCAATCCATCGGGGGGCTGCCGGCCCTGATCCGGCGCAGCGAGAGCAATCTCAGGGTGATCGAGAATTTTGTGGCGGAGCATGATTGGATCCACTTCCTGGCTTCCCATCCTGCGATCCGTTCAAATACCAGTGTCTGCCTGACAGTTGATCTCTCTGCGGAAAAATTGCAAAAGGTAATCAGGCTTCTGGAAGAGGAGCAGGCGGCGTATGATGTCGCCTCCTACCGTGACGCCCCGCCGGGGCTTCGTTTCTGGTGCGGTGCCACTGTGGAGCAGTCCGATCTGCAGCTGGCTATGCAGTGGCTGCTCTGGGCCTACCGGGAGGTTTTGTGATCGGGCAGGCATGGTAAATGTAAAACAGTATTGACATTTGCTCCTTTCCTGCTATAATAGTAATGTCAAATCAATTTGACATTACTCGCAAGGGGAGGATGACCTTTATGAAAGGATGCTTTAGAAGGTTTGGTTTTCGCCCTGCCGATGAGATGGAAATGGAGATTTCACTAAAATCCCTGCGCTGGTCTTCTCTTTATTCGGGGTGTGCGCTCTTTGCCCTGGTCGTTTATGAAAAAGTCACGACCGGTGAAATGGGTTGGGCTTTTTTTATCTTTATCACCCAGTACCTTGTTTTCTGGATTGTTCATCTTGTATTGACCAGGAAGATGAGCGGTGGCGCAGATGAAAAATAGAATCAGAGAACTGCGGAAAGGGCTGGGCATGCGTCAGGAGGACCTGGCCCGGGAGGTGGGGGTGACGCGGCAGACCATCAATGCCATTGAAAATGAGAAATACAATCCCACCCTGATCCTGGCCATGCGCCTTGGCCGGTTGCTGAAGGTTCCGGTGGAGGAGCTTTTTCATCTTGAAGATTGATCAACCTGTGATGATCTCTGGGCTTGGGCTATCTGCAGGGCGGGGGTGGTACCCCGCCCTGCAAACTCAATAGGCAAGGCGGATCACTGCTCAAGTACACCACGGCGCTCCTTTTCTCCTTTCTGGTAGAAAGGTCCCTTCATATTTTCCGTTATTAAAGGAAATAGAGATTATTAACAGAATTCAATTAACAGCATCCCGTGCATAAAGCAACCCTTTGAATCACCGGGCGGCCTGTATCAATAGAATCGCTCCTCTGTATTTAGGGCAGAGGCGGCAGGAAGCAAGGAGGAAAGCAGATCTAAGGTGGGCGCTTTGTCAAAGTCACTGATCCATTACTTTAGCGGGACCCTGGATTATCCCCACAATCTGACTCCCCTTGTGCCGCCGCGCAATAAAAAATCCAATATGCTGGATTTCTTACTCTATCAAATATCCCACCTTTTTATATTCAGAAAAATAGTCGGCTGGAGTTTCTCAAACTTTTATGGGCGGTACCATGCCGGGCAATTTGAGGAGCATTTACTGGGCAGAGACGATTAAGCCTGTTTTTGTCGGCAAGGCGATCCTGATCGATATTTTTTGTTTCCATTATCTCCCTTCATTTGGTTCCATCTGCTGGAAGAAAAGTGCTTATACCGGGGGAAAGAGCCAATCACTTTGAGAGGAGAAAGGATATGATCGGTGGTTTCAGGGACAAAACTGTTTACATCACCGGGGGTTCCAGCGGTATTGGACTGGCGACGGCAAAGCAGCTGGCCGCCCTGGGTGCGAACATCCTGGCGCTTGCACGCAACAAAGAACGCCTGGATGCAGCGGTGGCAGGGATTAAAAAGCATCGCATATCAGAAACACAATGGATTTTTTCGATGCAGGTCGATGTGGGTAGTAATGAAGAGGTCCGCAGCGTGATGGCAGCCGCGGTAGAGGAATTCGGACCTCCCTACCTGCTGATCAACTGCGCCGGCCGGGCCTACCCGCATTATTTCGAAGAAATCGGCCTTGAGCAATTCGACGAGACCATGAAGACTAATCTTTACGGCATCTGGAACACTACATCAGCGCTTGTCCCGGTGATGAAAACCGGAGGCGGCCATATCGTCAATGTTTCCTCAATGGCGGGTTTTATCGGCATCTTCGGCTATACCGCTTACTGTGCCTCGAAATTCGGGGTGATCGGTTTTTCCGAAGCCCTGAGAAGCGAGCTCAGGAGCCATGGGATCGGAGTATCGGTGCTCTGTCCGCCGGATACAGATACGCCCGGTTTTGCCGCGGAAAACAAAACGAAACCGGAGGAAACAAAGGAGGCTTCCAAAGGGGCAAAACTGATGTCACCCGATGAGGTGGCCCGGCAACTCATCGCCGGAATCAAGAAAGGCAGGTTCATGATCATTCCCGGATTTGAAGGGAAGATGACATGGCGGATCAAGCGTTTTTTTCCCGGGATCGTAGATACTGTGCTTAACTCACAGGTCAGGAAGGTGCAGATGAGGGCAAAGGCGGCTGCCGGGGAGGGGAGAGCATGAAGGCAAAACAGCTGCATGGCAAAACTGTGATCATCACCGGTGCGGCCGGAGGCATCGGCACTGCAACAGCGGTTCTCCTTGATCACCGGGGCGCCAACCTGGTGCTGGCGGACATCGATCTGCCCGGACTGAAAGAGACAGGGGAGCTGCTGTCCCGGCCGGCTCTGCCGGTGAAATGTGACATTACCAGCCGTGAAGATATTGCTAAGCTTCTAGCCCGCACTCAGGAAGAATATGACAAAATCGACATCCTCGTCAACAACGCCGGCATTATCATTCCTTCTCTCTTTGAGAATAGCTCATATGAAGATATCGACAAGCAGGTCGCCATCAACCTGATGGGTGTAGTCAATGCAACCTATGGAGTAATCCCCTCACTCATAAAAAACGGCGGCGGAAACATCGTGACCATATCCTCTATGGCCGGCATCGTGCCCGAGACGTTCAGTGCGATATACAGCGCCACGAAATTTGCCCTGCGCGGTTTTAACCTGACGTTGTCTCTGGAGCTAAAAGATCATCACATCGCTGTGTCAACCATCTTTCCCGATACCACCGATACACCCATGCTTCGCTATGAAGCGGCTCACGGCGGCTCACCGCTTACATTTCTGAACAAACCCCAGAAGCCGGATAAGGTTGCCAGGGCGGTGCTGCGGGCCATCACCGGAGGGAAACTGGAGCAGTACGTTCCCTATTCCTCAGGTTTCCTATCGAAGCTGCTCATGTTCGCACCCGGAGTGGTGATCAAACTGTGGCCCCTTCTTGAAGAAAGCGCCCGGAAGAATAAAATAGCTTACCAGGAGAAATACAATATTGTGGAGGAAGGAGCGGAAAGAAATGAGCAATAGGTCAGGAGGCTGGATACCCGCTCTGGCCATTCTTACGGGACTGGGGCTGCTTCTTTTTTGGATCGCTTTTTTTACCGTCGGGCTGGCACCGGACAATCCCCCGCCGGGCTATTTTGAATATGAGCATTCTTTCCCGCTGCCTGATATCGTTCTCGCCGTTGCTTTGATTGCTGCAGGCGTAATGATGTTCAGGGGAAGAGCCCCGGGCGGCTTGCTGGCGCTCCTTTGCTCCGGCGCGCTCATCTTTTTGGGCTTGCTGGACTTCAGCTTCAATATCCAAAATGGCGTCTATACGCTATCAACAGCCGAGTTGCTGCTCAACGGTTCCATCAACCTATGGTGCGTTCTTTTTGGGATTGTCCTAGCTGTAAAACAGATAAAGGCTTCAGCGTAACCTTTTATAACCATTTGTGAAACGATATCTGGCGGAGAGGGGAATTTCCCGGTTTGCAATTATAACTTTAGAGCAGGAGGCGAAGCAATTGCGCCGCATCGATGCTTCTGTGATCACGGGGCAGGTGGCAGAAATGTGTATTGAGGCAAATAACACTTTGGGTAACGATGTAGTTGATGCCCTTAAGGGAGCCCTGGCGCAGGAAGAGTCACCTGCGGGTAAAGAGGTTCTCGGACTGCTTCTCGAAAATATTAAGATCGCCCGCAATGAACAGATCCCCCTGTGCCAGGACACTGGTTTTGCTGTTTTCTTCGTGGAGTGGGGGCAGGAGGTACATCTGACAGGGGGCTCCCTGGAGGAGGCGATCAATGAAGGAGTGCGCAGGGGTTACCGCGAGGGTTATCTGCGGAAATCCATTGTGGCTGACCCCCTGGAGAGGGTCAACACGGGCGACAACACTCCCGCAGTGATTCACACCTGCCTGGTCCCCGGGGAGAGGATCAAAATCACTTTTGCGCCCAAGGGCGGCGGCAGTGAAAATATGAGCGCTCTCAGGATGCTTAAGCCCTCCCACGGCGTGGAGGGCGTCATCGATTTCGTTGTTAACCATGTGAAGGAGTCGGGCCCCAACCCATGCCCGCCCCTTGTTGTGGGCGTCGGCCTGGGCGGCACCTTTGACAAGGTGGCGGTGATGGCTAAAAAAGCGCTGCTCAGGCCCCTGGGGCAGCCCCACCCGGTGCCCTTCTACGCCCATCTTGAGAGAAAAATCCTTGAACAGATTAACGACCTCGGTATCGGGCCTCAGGGTTTTGGCGGCCGGATCACCGCCCTGGCGGTGCATATTGAAACCTTTGCCGCCCATATCGCCTCCCTGCCAGTAGCTGTGAATCTGAACTGCCATGCTGCCCGTCACCTGGAACGAATTATCTGAGCTTAAAGGTAAAGGAGGGTTTTTATGGGGGTTAAGCGTTTGCATACTCCCCTCAAAGATGAAGATGTGCTCGCTCTCAAGGCGGGGGACAGCGTCCTGATCAGCGGCGTTATCTACACCGCCCGGGATGCCGCCCATAAAAAGATGGTGGAACTCATTGCCAAAGGGGAGCCGCTGCCCCTGGATCTAAAAGGAGTGGTGATCTACTACGTAGGGCCCACCCCGGCGAAACCGGGTCAGGCCATCGGCGCCGCAGGGCCCACGACCAGCGGCCGCATGGATGCCTATACCCCTCTGCTCCTGGAGCAGGGCGTGAAAGCCTGCATTGGGAAGGGCAGGCGCAGCGCTACTGTTAAAAGAGCACTGGAAAAGCACAAAGCGGTCTACCTGGCTGCCCTGGGCGGCGCCGGAGCGCTGCTTTCAAAACGGGTGCTCAAGAGCGATATAATTGCCTACCCGGAGCTTGGGGCTGAGGCCATTCACCGGCTGGAAGTAAAAGACTTCCCCGCCACGGTGATCAATGACACTTACGGTAATGATTTTTACGAAACAGGGATCAAGGCATATGCCAGGTAAAATGTAAAATGAGGAGCTGGTAGGGAAGATGGGTGACAGCGAAAAACTTTTATCCAGAGCAGGCAAGCCCGCTGAAGAGGCCATGCGCCTGCACCCCTTTTACCGGGGCAAGATCGAGGTGGCTCTGAAAAGCCCCGTGCGGAATGCGGATGACTTTGCAATCTGGTACACACCGGGGGTGGCAGAACCCTGCATGGCCATTGCTGAAAACAGGGATGATGTTTACAAATACACCAACAAGGGCAATTTCGTGGCCGTTGTCTCCGACGGCACGCGCGTCCTGGGCCTGGGCGATATTGGCCCCGAGGCCGCCATGCCGGTGATGGAGGGAAAGGCCCTTCTGTTCAAATATCTCGGCGGTGTCGATGCCTTCCCCATCTGTGTAGATACAAAGGACCCTGACGAACTGGTCAGCTTTGTGAAAATGCTGCAGCCCTGTTTTGGCGGGATAAACCTTGAGGATATCGCCAGTCCCAAGTGCTTTGATATTCTGGAGCGTCTGCGGGAAGAGTGCCGTATTCCCGTCTGGCATGATGACCAGCAGGGCACCGCCCTGGTTACCCTGGCGGGCCTGCTCAATGCCTTGAAGATCGTCGGAAAGAAGATTGGCCATGTGAGGATAGTGATGATCGGGGCCGGTGCGGCCAACCTCTGCACCATCCGCCTGCTCATCGCTGCCGGCGCCGATCCGGGCAATATTATTATGATCGACAGCAGGGGCACCCTTCACCAGGGGCGCAGCGATCTGGAAAAAGGCCACCACCGTAAATGGGAAATGTGCCTGAGGACCAATTCCGCAGGGCTGGCCGGCGGAGCGGCGGAAGCCCTTGAGGGTGCTGATGTGCTTATCGCTCTCTCCAAACCCGGACCAGGCACGGTGAAGAAGGAATGGGTCGCCTCCATGGCCGAAAAGGCCGTTGTTTTCGCCTGCGCAAATCCCAACCCCGAAATCTGGCCCTGGGAGGCCAGAGAAGCGGGCGCAGCCATCGTCTCCACCGGCCGTTCCGACTTCCCCAACCAGGTGAACAACTCCCTGGGATTTCCGGCAATATTCCGGGGGGTGCTCGATGTCCGGGCTGTCTCCATCACCGACAGCATGTGCATAGCTGCCGCCAGGGAGCTGGCCGCCTGTGCGCCGGCCGGCGGGAGTGATCCCGAGAGGATCCTGCCGACCATGGATATGTGGGAGGTCTTTCCCCGCGTCGCCACAGCGACAGCGATGCGGGCAATAGAAGAGGGCCTTGCCGCGGTGAAGCTTGAGCGCGATGAGATATATAGAAATGCGGAGTCTATAATCCTTCGTTCGCAGGCGCTGACAAAGACAATGATGGAAGAAAGGTTCATTTTACCGCCGCCCTAGCCGCCGGTGCGGGGGTCTCCGGCCGGGCTTTCACACCCTATGTGCCCGGCAGTAAAATCCATATTCAGGGAGAACAGGCGGCGGTGGTGGCCGCTGGATGATTCAGCTCATGCATGTACGATATCATTGGCGGGAAAAAGGGGTCATCAATGTGTCCACCGGGATTCTTCATCCCTCTTCATGCAGGGACAGCAAAAGGTTCCGGAGCCTTGCTGCTCCGAAACCTTTTGTCGCAATTCTCTCCGCCTAGATTTCTACGCTTTCAAAAATCCTCCCAAAGCTGTCCAGGGCGTCGTCTATTATTTCATCGTTATCCGCCATGCTCGTGTACATGCGACTGCCGGCAAGGGTGATCATCCCTTCAGCGCTGAAGGCTGCCCCAAAATATTCCAGCGCCTTCTTCCGGTTCACAATTTGCTCAAAAAAATCGGGCTTCATGATATCAATGAACATGACGCCCGTGGTTTCAATGTGGCAGATGGAAGCCTGGTTGTAGGCCACAAAGGGCAATTTGTAGCTGTCAATGAGCCTGTTGAGCCCTTCACAGAGTCTGTCCCCCGCTTTCCCGGCAATGATGGCGGCGCCGGTCTCTTCAATGGCTTTCAGCGCATAGTAACCGGCGGCGCAGCTCAGGGGATTGGCGGAGAGGGTGCCCCCCACATAGGCCCGTTTTTTTGTCGCCTCCACTCCCGCCGCCAGGCATGACATGATCTCCTCACGGCCGCCCACTCCACCGGCGCCGGGATATCCGCCGGCAATGATCTTCCCGAACACGGTCAGGTCGGGCTTCACTTCAAAGTATCCCTGGGCTCCGCCCATGCCCAGCCTGAACCCCGTCACAACTTCATCAAAGATCAGCAGCGCTCCAAACTCATCACAGAGTTCGCGGACCTGCCTGTTGTACTCTTTGGACACAGGTCTGGTTCCGCTCTCAGGACCTACCGGCTCCAGCAGTACCGCCGCCGTGCCGCCTTCTTTTTCATTCTCCTCCATGAGCCTGCGCAGGGCATCGATATCGTTGGGAAACACCTCCTGGGTATGTTCCAGGCAGCCCCCGGGAATGCCGTGCGCTTCAAAGACTCCCGTCCCCGGGATATGCAGCCCGTAGACCAGCTGGTCGCTCCAGCCGTGGTAGGCTCCGCCAACCTTGATGATCTTTTCTTTATCCGTGTATGTCCTGGCAACGCGGATGGCCGCAATATTTGCCTCTGTGCCGCTTCCCAGCATTCTAAACATTTCCACCGCGGGCATATGCCTGTTGATGAACTCCGCCAGCTTGAGCTCATACTCGTGGAAAAGGCCTGTTACCGGGCCGCATTCGTTTAAGAGCTCGATCACCTTTTTCCTAACCGGCTCATAGTTGCTGCCCAGCAGCGTGGGCCCTCCTGCCTGTAGGAAATCAATATAGCGGTTTCCATCCACATCCCAGAGATAGGCTCCCTCCGCTTTTTCCACAGCCAGCGGGAAGGGATAGTTGAAGGCCAGGTTGTGCTGAACCCCGCCGGGAATATACTTTTTGGCTGTCTCTGTCATCTCCCGGGACTTCTTGCACTTGGTGGCAAAATAGTCCTCATACTCCTTCATCCTGCCGGGCTTGATTTTTAATACCGGCTGCTCAAGGAGTAGATCTATTTTTTTAAGGATCTCGCCTGCATCCTGCCATTCGGATATGGCATGCTCTTGACTGCTCATAATAGCTCTCCTTTCCCCTTGGAGTTGTGGTCATCATTTGCCGATTATGTCAAAAGTGCCTTTCCAGGCCGTCAAAGAGACAGCCAGTTCCTCATGTTCTTTTGCAGCTTCCTCCAGGGTAATTCCGGCCATGATTGCATCTATGGCCTGCCTGAAAGCCTTTGCTCCTGCTGTGGGACCCTGGGGATGTGCATGGATGCCTCCGCCTGACCCGATCACTATGTTGGGACCCAGATCCTTGATCAGCTGGGGTATGGTGGGCTGCGTAATGCCCCCCGAAGGCATGGGGAATGTGGGCTTTAGATCGTACATGGGGAACAGCAGGCTCTGAGCAACCCTGGTAAACTTCTCGGGCAGCACTGTGGCCTTGCCGTAGGGGGCGGGGTGAACCACGATATCGGCTCCTGCAAGCCTGGCCAGTTTGCCCAGCATAATGTGCGAGCTCATTCCAAAGTGCGGCGACATGTGAAAGGCGCCGGCCACATCCATATGGGCCAGGATGGGAACATTTATTTCGGGATCTTCAGCCAGCGCCCTGAGCACCGGTATCCCTGTGGCAATGTAGTTCACCATGATCCCGTTGCAGCCCAGCGCTACAGCCTTTTTCGCATTCTCAAAAATATTGGGGATGTCGTCGGTGACATTGACCATGTAAATGGTCCGCTCCCCTTTTTCCTCGTACACTTCTTTCTCCACCTGCATATAGAGCTTAACCCGTTCTTCTATGGAATTGAAGGAGGCGTTTGCAATCAG
>CAYXKD010000015.1:0-39833 GCA_964464625.1 uncultured Syntrophomonadaceae bacterium | reverse complement strand
GGCGGTAGACAATATCGTCCAGCAAAGCCTCCATGGCTTCAGCACTGCCCCAGGCCAGCTCAAGCCCTCCGGTATCCGCTTCTGTCAAAATCCCTTTTTCGTACAGGTCCATGGCAAAGGCAACGAGATTGCCGGCGCCCTTGCTGTCAATACCGTATTCATCGCATTTATTCAGCAGATAGATGCTCTCAAGGCCGTCGGCATTACCGCAGCGGGGACCCCATGAAGAGAGCGGTTCGTATTCGCCTCGATCACCGGTAAAGCCCCTATGCCTGCCCCTATCAATCTGCACCAATGCCCGGCAGCGGATGGGGCAATTGTAACACCCCCGGCGGCGGGCGATGAGGTCGCGAAAATTCGACCCACAAGCTGTGCCCACTCCCTCAAAGGTAACGCTGTTAAAATTCCTGGCGCCCGAGGCACCCAACTGATCCGTCCAGGAGACGCTGGCCGAGGACCCATCACCGGACCATTCTTCCCAGCAGGGCAGCGCTCTTAATGCAGTGGTGTACTCTTTCACCGCGGTGACAGCCTCTTCAGATTTCCTTACACGTGAAGATGTTGCTTTGCCTGCCACAACCGCCTTGAGGTTTTTAGAGCCCATCACCGCGCCCATCCCGGTGCGTCCGGCAGCATGCCCACTGTCTGTGACGATACAGCCCAGGGGGCTAAGCCCCTCGCCGGCAGGCCCGATGAGAATAACAGAGGCCCGGTTATCACCGGCGGCCTCCCTGATCCTGCTGCGGGCCTCTCCCGTAGGCAACCCCCAGAAGGGGATGGCGCTTTTTATTACAACTTCCTTATTGTTAAGGTGTATAAACACAGGCTTTTCGGCTTTCCCCACAACGATGAGCGCCAGTATGCCGCAGGCTTTCAGCCCTGCTCCGAAGAAACCTCCCCCGTTGGAGCAGCCGAGCAAGGAGGTCAGCGGTGAACGGGCTCCGATATGCACCCTCCCCGAGGTGATCATGTGCGTGCCGCTGAGCAGGCCCGCAGAGATGATGAGCATGTTCTCGGGATCAAGCGGCCTGACATCGGGAGGAAGATGTTCAAGCAGAAGGCGGGCAACAAGCCCCCGCCCTCCGAGGTACTGACGTAAAATAGTCTCGGGGCAGCGCTCTCTAGTAATCTGCCCTGATGTCAGATCCACCCTGACCAGATCACCCGAAAAATCAGCAAGAGCCATCCTCCCACCCCATTCTGCATCCGTTATTATGACTGGAGAGCCCTGCTCTTGACAGGGCCCTCAATATCCATGGATCAGCCTGTTGGATAACTCAAAGCAGGCAGCAGACGACAGTTACTGGATCAGCCCGTTATCCTTCAGGAATTGCTTTGCCACTTCTTCAACCATCTTTTTATCCACGTCAACAGCCTTATTCAGTTCCATGATCGTCTCATCGTCAAGAAGCGAACTCAGTTTTTTTATCTGCTCGGGAATATCAGGATAGGCATCAATGATCTCTTTCCTGAAAAGAGGCGCCGCATTGTAAACGGGGAAGGCGCTCTTATCATCTTCCAGTGCCACAATCCCGTATGCCTTCACCCGGGGGTCGGTCGTGAAAGCAAGTCCGGCATCAGCCTGCTCCTCCCTCAACGTCTCGTATCCTATATTCAGCTCCGCCTGCGTCATATCTTTGTCCGGGTATTTGAAGTCGTAGATGTTCTCCCAGTGCTGCAGACCGTCGGGGCGCTCAACCCATTCCTGGGCGCCAACGAATTTGAAGCTTACACCTTCCTCGATAAGGGCAACAAAATCCGATGTTTTTTCAAGTTTGTACTCTTCGGCAATATCTCCGCGAACCATGATGGCATAGGTGTTGTTCAGCGGTGCGTAGTCCAGCCAGATGATCCCGTTTTCTGCCTCATCCCACTCCTTGACAGCCTGGTAGCAGGCTTCCTCGTCAAAACTGGGCTCCTCCTCCATAACATTGATCAGAACCGTGCCGGTGTACTCCCAGTAGCACGAGACCTCACCGCTCAGCAGGGCAGGCCTGATAATGGCCAGCTCGCCAAGGCCAACCTGATCCTCCACATCGTAGCCCAGATCCTTCAGATACTCGTAGGTCATTGTTCCGAGGAGCAGTGCTTCTGTAAAAGTTTTCGATCCGACGACAATTGTCGGCTTTTCAGCGGTTCCCCTTTCACCATCACCACAACCGGTCAGGGCAACCAGCAGCAGCGCCATTGCCAAAAAAAGCGCCACCGCATTCCACGATCTCTTTTTCATTCCATAGACCTCCCTTTTTTGTGCATCGCTGTAAAATATACTCTGGGCCTGTACTTTTCTTCGGATTTTTCACCTCCTGGGACAACAACCGCCTGCCATAACCCACAGGGACAGGTCAATATGCTATAAATGCGACTGGATCACTCAACAGAATAACCCAGAGGCGTATATTTCTTTTCCACAACACCCAAAATACGATCAAAGAAAATCGCCAGTAGTGCGCCTAGCCCGGCGCCAACGAAAATGAAATCAGACCAAAACATGTTCAATCCGGCTACGATAAGGTCGCCCAGGCCGCCGCCCCCGATAAAAGCGGCCAGGGTGGCCACGCTGACAACATACACCGCCGAAGTACGGATTCCGGCCAGGATTACCGGCATGGCCAACGGGATTTCAACTTCGTACAGAATTTTCCTTGCCGACATCCCCATGCCGCGGGCTGCATCCATGATGTCGGGATCAACACCATATAGGCCGGCAATGGTGTTGCGGGCAATGGGCAAAAGCCCCTGGACAATGAGAGCAAATACGGCGGGTTTAAACCCCAACCCCAAAATGGGCATGGCCAGAGCAACGATGGCCAGCCCGGGGAAAGTCTGTAACAAGTTTAAAATATTCAAGATTATTCCGCCCAGCCACTTCAGCCGGGGCCTGGTTAAAAGAATGCCAATAGGCACAGAGATGACAATGGCAACAATGAGAGCCACCAGGACCATCTTTGTGTGCGTAAAGAGGGCTTGCGGCGCCCGCTCCAGCAGGGCCGTCAGGAAGCGGTCCCATGACCATTTCATCTATTCACCCTCCTCCCGGCGGCATAGTTGCGAATATCCGCGAGAGAAATCACTCCGCAGGGGACCTCACCTTTTAGAACGCCCAGATAGTCAAGGTTTAGCTCCAGCAGCAGGGAGAGAGCATCTCTCAAAAGGGTATCTTCTTGAACGAATGCTTTCCGGCCCTCTCTGGCAAGTTTTTTTAACTCATCTTCAGCTGAAGAGCTGTCTCTCTTTTCAAATGATTTCACCGTCAGTAAGCCCAGGGGAGCTCCTTCCCGGTCCATCAGAAAAGATACTTCCGCCCGCCGATTCTTCATGATCTCGCCGGCCGCGGAGAGCTCGTTTTCATGGATGATACAAAAGCCCTCCCGCGATATTTCTCCCACCCGGCAGAGGCTCAGCTTCTTTACCACCCGGTCATATCCGATAAAGTCGTTGACAAAATCGTTGGCGGGGTTGCTCAGGATTTCCTGAGGGCTGCCGTGCTGCACGAGTTCACCCTTGTTGAAAATGGCAATGCTGTCCCCCATTTTGATGGCTTCGTTGATATCATGGGTCACGAAGCAGATGGTCTTGCGCATGACGCTCTGCAGTCGCAGGAATTCGTCCTGGAGATAATTCCTGGCAATGGGATCAACAGCCCCGAAAGGCTCGTCCATGAGCATGATGGGAGGATCCACGGCCATGGCCCGGGCAACGCCCACACGCTGCATCTGCCCGCCGCTGAGCTGGGCGGGATATTTGTAACGGGTCGTCTCCGGATCCAGGCCGATGAGCTCCAGCAGCTCATCGGTGCGAGCTCTGATTTTCTCCTTTGGCCAGCCGTAAAGACGCGGTACTATGGCAATATTTTCAGCAACATTGCGGTGCGGCAGAAGCCCGATCTGCTGGATCACGTAGCCAATTCCCATTCGCAGCCGATCCGGGTCGGTTCCCTGGATATCCTTGCCATTGATCATGATCGATCCTGAAGTCGGATCGATGAGGCGGTTGATCATGCGAAGGGTTGTACTCTTGCCACAGCCGGAGGGCCCGACAAGGACACAGCTTTCACCTTCCTTAACAGACAGATTGAGCTCTTTTATGGCAGGCTCCTTCTGACCAACATATATCTTGGTAACATTGACTAATTCGATCATTTACCATTCCCCCTGTCCCGCTGGCCGCATTTTAACATAAAAAGATCAACTGCGTCGCATGCGTAAACCCCTTGGAACGATAGCCTTTTCAAAAAACCCCAACACAGTATCCAGAATGATGGCAATAAGGGAAATCAACAGCGCACCGGTGACAATCATATCCACATTGTAGCCGTTGAGACCCACGGTAATAAGGCGTCCCAGGTTTTTCTCGCCAATGTAGGCGGCAATGGCAGCTACCCCCGTGGTCATGACTACGGTAATTCTAAAACCGGCAAAGATTACCGGGGCTGCCAGGGGCAATTGGATCTCCCGCAGAATTCTCCAGTTATTCATCCCCATGCCCCGGGCGGCCTCAATCACGTTTTTATCAACCACCCTGATCCCCTGGTATACATTCCTGACAAGCGGCATCATGGCATAGAGCACCAGGGCCAGCAGAGCCGACTTCCTGCCAAGGCCAAAAGCGGGAATGGCTACGAGGAAGGAGAAGAGGGCCAGGCTGGGGATACAATACAGGGTGTTGGCAACCCCCAGCACGGTGTTAGCCAGCTTCTCATTGCGAGAAATAAGCACCCCTACCGGCAGCCACAGCAGCAGCGATATGATCACCGCGCTGAAGATAAGGCTGAAGTGGGTTGCAGCATACTTTGAAATAAAAGAAATATTGTTTATAAAAAACGATATTACGCTCAAAGCTCCCTATCCCCTTTCTGATTCCGGAACAGAGCTCAGCAGGGCCTGATGCTCTGTAACCCTGTCAATGAGCCCTTCGTCAACGGCATAAGGTAGAGTCATCTGCCCGGCGCCTTTATATTCGCGGTTGAAGTCAATACCTGCAGATAGAGAGTTCTCATTCCTGGCCCAGGCGCGGCGGGCTACGCCGCAGGTAACATCCCAGAGCAGGGCGGACTTGATGATTTCATCGACCTCTTTGCTGCCATCGAGAACCAGGCCAAAACCACCATTGATGGCTTTGCCGATCCCGACGCCGCCGCCATTGTGCAGAGCCACCAGGCTCATCCCGCGGGCAGCGTTTCCGGCAAAACAATGCACCGCCATATCGGCTGTAACATTGCTGCCGTCCCTGATATTGGCCGTCTCCCGGAAGGGCGAATCAGTGCCGCTCACATCGTGGTGATCGCGCCCGATCATGACAGGGCCGATCTCTCCCCTGCGCACCATTTTGTTGAATTTCAAGGCGATGCGCACACGCCCGGCGGCATCCTGATAGAGAATACGCGCCTGGGAACCGACAACAAGGTTATGCTTATGTGCATCACGCACCCAGATGTAGTTATCACGATCCTGGCCCCTGCGATCAGGGTCGATAGAAAACATGGCCGCCCTATCGGTTTTCACCAGATCTTCAGACTTGCCACTGAGGCAGACCCAGCGGAAGGGACCGTAACCGTAATCAAAGAGCTCGGGGCCCATGATCTCCTCAACATAGGAAGGCCAGATAAAGCCCTCCTTTTCATCATGACCGTTCCTGGAGATCTCCTTCACACCGGCATCAAAGACCGCTTTCATGAAAGAGTTGCCGTAATCAAAAAAGTAGCTGCCCCGGCCGACAAGAGTCCTGATAAGCTCGAAATGACGGCGCAGGCTGCGGTCAACAAACTCCTTGAATCTGTTACGGTCTTTACTCAGCATGCTGGTCCGATCTTCGAAAGAGAGCCCCTGGGGACAGTAACCGCCATCGTAAGGAGCATGGCAGGAGGTCTGGTCCGAGAGCAGGTCCACCTTGATGTCACGGGAAACAGCATGCTCCAGAAGGTCGACAACATTGCCGTGATAAGCAATGGAAAGAGGCTCCTTGCTCACAATGGCTTCACCAGCCAGGGAGAAAGCCTCATCAAGGTCGGCCGTGGCGCGGTTAACCCAGCCCTGATCCAACCTGGTCTGAATGCGCGATCCGTCCACCTCGGCGATAACCCCTACGCCGCCGGCGATCTCCACCGCCTTTGGCTGGGCGCCGCTCATCCCCCCGAGGCCCGAGGAGATAAAAAGGCGCCCCCCAAGGTCACCATCAGCGGGAATTTGCAGTTTCAGGCGTCCGGCGCTGAGCAATGTGTTGAAGGTGCCGTGCACAATTCCCTGCGGGCCGATATACATCCACCCTCCTGCAGTCATCTGGCCGTAGCTGGACACTCCCATCTGTGCGGCAATCTCCCAATCCTCATGGTTGTCATAAAGTCCCACCATGAGCCCGTTGGTTATAATCACACGGGGCGCCTCAAAGGGCGATGGGAAAAGACCCAGCGGGTGCCCTGACATGACCACAAGAGTCTGCTCTTCGGTCAGCGCCTCCAGGTATTGTTTGATCAGGCGGTACTGCAGCCAGTTCTGACAAACACTGCCCGTTTCGCCGTAAGTGACCAGTTCATAAGGGTAAAGCGCCACTTCAAAGTCCAGATTGTTCTCGATCATTACCTGGAAGGCCTTCCCGGCAATACAGTTTCCTTTGTACCGCTCGATGGGACGGGCATAAATCCGGCCTGGCGGGCGGTAGCGGTAGGCATAGATCCTTCCCCTGGTTTTAAGCTCTTCCAAAAATTCCGGAGCCAAACCTTCATGGTGTTCTTCGGGCACATAACGCAGAGCGTTTTTCAAAGCTGCTTTCACCTGTGCCTCCGTCAGTCGAAAACCGCGATCTGGAGCCCGGCGGATACCGGGCGCAAAATCAGGCATTTCAGGCAGCGACGGATCCAGTCTGATGGTCATCGCTCTGCCAATATCCATGTTGCTTACCACTGGCCCAACCTCCCTCGTTTTGTTTCACTCCGCAATTTTAGTGATCCAGAAACTAACAGGAGATACCCCCAATATTTAATTTCTTGCCCCCTAAATAAAGATAGAGTAGCCGGTAAGTCGCTTTTTCAAGGAGGGTTTGTCATGGTATCAGCTATCCCAGGATTCCCCTGAAAGATTATCTCAGATCAAGAGTAACGCTCCCCTAGCAGCTTGCTGATCTCATCCTGCAGCAGCCTCGCCGAAACGCGGATCTCCAGGGCCTGCACCCTCATTTTCTCCACAAAAGCTTCATCTTTGATCCCTTTCAGATTTATGTACACGTTGGCAAGAGCACCCTCGATCCCGCTTTGAGCCATCAGGGCAGCCACTGCAGCATCGCTCCAGGTATTGGGGTTTCCTTCTGCAACGGCCCAGGGGCACAATTGCAACAGCTCAAGAGCATTGCGTGCCACCTGCAGAGGGAACCTCGTTGCCTCTTGCAAAGCTTCCTGAATTGCCCGGGAGCGCGCTGTTTTCTCTTCTCCATTTTCTTTCGGCATCCGGTATGCCTTTATTACCTGGTTGTAAGCCACGGTATCGCCATCTACATTTTCCTGCAAGAGTTGCCGCAGCCGCCTTGCTTCTTTCAGGTGATCCTGAGTCCGCCTTTCCTGCTCTTCCGAAGCGCTCCGACCGGCTGTAAAATGCGCCACCATGACCACGAGAGAAGCGCCAAGGCTGCCGGCCAGGGCAGAAACACTGCCACCACCCGGAGCGGGCGAATCTGAGGCCAGTTCATCCAGGAAACCACTTAGTGTCATTTCTGTGTACATGACCAGATCTCCTTTCTACTGCAACACAGCTCTATTATTCAGTTAATCTTTTCTCCAGCACCTGTCCTTCATGGAAATCCTGCAATCGCAGGTAAAAAGCCGCCGCATCTAGCAGCGCCTCCATGGGCAACAGACCGATAATTTCGCTGTTTTTTATGCCCACGCCGTAGCGCGCAGCTTCACTTTTTACCGTTTCAAAAATTCGCGCCAGTGAAACGAGGCGATAATTGCAGACATTAATCGTCACCTGGACGGTATTTCTCTCCTCAGTCAAGACCCCCAAAGCCTTGATACTCGGGTAACCGCCCCCGCTGCCGCGGATCGATCGAGCAATCTTGCGGGCGATCTCCACATCATTGCAGTCAAGATTTATATTGTAGGCTATGAGCGGGGGACGTGCTCCCACGGCGGTAGCTCCAGCGTTAGGATGGAGGTGCGGCGGTCCAAAATCAGGCCGCCCTCCTGGCTCTCCAATCGCCTCTTTAAGCCCTTCATATTCACCGCGGCGCACAGCAGCCAGATTTTTCCGCTCCGGCGCCAGTGCCGCTTCTTCATAAAGATAGACCGGTATCCCCAGGTTTTCACCAATCTTCCTCCCCAGTTCTCGAGCCAGGGAAACACACTCATCCATGGTCACGCCGCTGACAGGTATTAATGGAACTACATCGGCAGCGCCGATGCGGGGATGCTCGCCACGGTGGATCTCCATATCGATGAGCTCCGCAGCCTTCTCCACCGCACTATATGCAGCTCTCTTGACCGCTTCCGGGGGCCCGACAAAGGTAATCACGCTGCGGTTATGGCTGGCATCGGAGGACTGGTCGAGAACATTAACGCTTGGAACGCAGGTGATGGCCTGCACGATCTTCTCCACAATCTCCAGGCGCCTTCCTTCACTGAAATTTGGCACACACTGGATTAGCTTTGTCATTTATTTCCTCCCACCACAAGACTTCCCGATTTGATCACTTTGTCCACAAGATTGGTCCCAAAGCGATAGGCGATGCTGCGGTAATCGGCAGCATCAAAGATTACCAGATCGGCTTTTTTACCCACCTCTATGCTGCCCACCTCTGCAGCCCGGCCAATGGCATGGGCCGCATTGATTGTCAACGCCGAGATTGCCTCAGCCGGCGTCATTTTAAGCTGGCGGCAGGCAACCCCCATCACCACCGGAAGCGAATTGACAGGAGAGCTGCCGGGGTTAAAATCGCCCGCCAGGGCCACAGTTACCCCCGCTGCTATCATCTCCCGTGCGGGGGCATATCTTTCTCCCATAAGACAAAATGTGGTGGCAGGTAAAAGCACAGCCACTGTTTTCGATGCCGCCATCTCTTCAATGCCCTGACGGGAAATAGCCACCAGGTGATCCGCAGAGAGTGCCTCCAGTTCGACTGCCAGTTCCGCTCCGCCCAGAGGCACAATTTCATCGGCATGCAGCTTCAATTTAAATCCCAGGGCCATCGCCGCCTCTAAAATGCGCCGGCTTTGCTCGATGTTGAAAACACTCTCCTCACAGAAAACGTCGCAACATTCCGCCAGGCCGGCGCCAGCAACAGCAGGAAGCATCTCCTCTATTATCAGTTCGACAAAACTTTGGGAATCTCCCCTGTACTCTTCCGGAATTGCGTGGGCGCCCAGAAAGGTAGGCACCAGATCCACCGGCTGAGTATCCTGTAAGATTCGGATAGCCCGCAATTGCTTCAGTTCAGAGGCGAGGGTAAGACCATAACCGCTCTTCACCTCAGCGGTTGTGGTACCCTGAGAAAGCATCTCGGCAAGATACTTTTCCCCTATCCTGACAAGCTCCTCTTCCGTAGCGGCCCTTGTAGCGCGCACCGAACTGAGAATGCCTCCACCGCCGGCCAGTATATCAAGGTATGCTGCTCCCTTAATTTTCATTTCAAATTCGCCTTCGCGGGAACCTGCAAAAACCAGGTGTGTATGCGGGTCCACCAGGCCGGGCAGCACCACCTTGCCGCCGGCATCAATAACCAGGGCACCTTCAGTCAATTCCACCTTTTTCATCACAGCTGCTGTAGTACCGACAGCAACTATTTGACCGTCTCTCGACGCCACCGCGCCTCCGGAAATGACGCCCGGTTCAGCAAGCTCAAAGCCGCGTTTCGGCTTTTCACTGTGACCGGCAACAGTAACCAGCTGCCCGGCGTTTATTACCAGCAAATCAGCTTTCATTTTTTTCATTTCCCCTGTCTTTGTCAGAAATACAATGCCCGGCTAGAGCTCTAACAATTTCCCGGCAACCTTTTCGACTTCTCCAACTATCCGGCCGCTATGTAAAAGTTCATAGACAGACCTGAGGTCCTTGTAGAGTATCCGGTCACCGCCATCTTGCGGCAATATGTCACAAAGTAAATCGAAAGCGGCTGCGCTGCCCAGTCCTGGCCGGTGAGTGATAAAACGCATTGCCCGGGCGGCAGCCAGAAGTTCTGCAGCAATTACCCAGGTAATGTTTTCCACCACCTGCATCCCTTTATAGGCGGCAATTGAACCCATGCTCACATGATCTTCCTGGTTACCAGAAGTAGGAATAGAGTCTACACCGGCAGGGTGGGCTAAAACCTTACCCTCTGAAACCAGCGCAGCAGCGGCATACTGCAGCAGCATTAAGCCTGAATTGAGACCGCCGTTTTCTGTTAAAAAGGCAGGCAGGCCGTTGTTCAGGGCGGGGTTGACCAGCCTTTCAATCCGCCGCTCGGAGATATTGCCAAGTTCATTTACAGCTATAGCTAAAAAATCGAGGGCCAGGGCCAGCGGCTGCCCGTGAAAATTGCCGCAGCTGATCACCTCACCACTTTCCGGGAAAACCAGGGGGTTGTCGGTAGCAGAATTGATCTCAATTCCCAGAACGTTCCGGATATACTGTAATGCGTCAAAGGTGGCACCATGAACCTGGGGAATGCAGCGCAGAGTATAGGCGTCCTGTGTTCTTTTCTGTTTCTGCCGGGTTGCCAGATCCCCTCCCTGAAGTAACCTTAGCATCAGGTCGGCACATATTCTCTGCCCGCAATGAGGCCGCACCTGGTGAACTTGCGGATCAAAAGCTGAAATAATTCCCTCCAGGGCTTCAAAGGTCATCGCTGCGGCAATGGTTGCGACTTTGAACAGCTCGATGGCATCAAGAAGAGCCAGGGCGCCCAGGGCGCTCATATACTGTGTCCCATTTATCAAGGCCAACCCCTCCTTCGCTGTCAGCTCAATAGGGTGCAGCCCCGCCTGCTGCAAAGCCTTTTCTGAAGGGACAATTTTTCCGCGGCATTCCACCTCTCCCAGCCCGATCATTGCCAGGGCAATATGGGCCAGCGGAATCAAATCGCCGCTGGCTCCGACCGATCCTTTGGCCGGGACCAGGGGATGAATCTTGCCATTGAGCATATTCAGCAGGAGTTCAACAAGCTCCGGACGGACCCCGGAGCAACCTTTGGCCAGTGAATTGGCTCGCAGAAGCATCATTGCCCGGACCACATCCTGCGGCAGCGGTTCGCCCACGCCACAGGCATGGCTCATGATAATATTTCTTTGCAAGGTATCCCTATCCTGCCGTGAAATAAAGACATCGCTGAAACTGCCGAAGCCGGTAGTAACGCCGTAGACAATTCTCTCCTGCGATAAAATGTTCTCAATGACTTCTCGCGATTTATATAGTCTTCCTCTGCCGGAAAGGTGCAGCTCAACAGACGCATCTTTTCTGGCCACTGCAATGACCTGTTCCAGTGTCAAACTTTCACCATCAATAAAAATTCGCTCCACCAGGTTATCTGTTGTCATATGCCGCTCTCCTTCTTTCAAAACAAAAGGGAGTAAAACGCAAATACCTTGCGCTTCTACTCCCTCGTAGCTCGTGTCTCTGAGTGAATTGATGGAAGCCGCTCACTCTGTGTAGAGCTTTTGCTTCTGGAATAATTATATCACGGGCATTATGTCAATGCAACAAAAACATACTACGACAATGCTTGAATGTTCTGGATTAGTTGGACCTTTAAAGCCATTGCTCTGTCGTTTATATTTCCTGTTATTTTCTATCTTCTGCACATATATACGCGATGTTTTTAATAGTAAAACTGCAACCCGGCATTCCTTATGTTTCTTTTTAGGACTGCCGCATTGGAGTTGGTTTGTGCTAGTACATCTCGAAATAGCCGACAGCAGCAAGATCGTCGTCCAGCCACACCTCTACCATATATAGTCCCAGGGGCCATTCACCAGGCTGATCCCATCCGAAATAACCCCTAACATCAGTCCCTGTTTCTCCGGCTTCAAAGATAAAATCAAATTCATGCGCACCCAGCTCTTCACCGTCTGGTTGATAGTAATAAAAAGCAGCAGGCACGAATAAATCCTCGGTAACTTCCGGATGCGACAGGGTAAGGACAAAGTAAATGTAATAGGAGTCGCTTGAAAAGAATTCATAATCAGCAATTTCCTGCCAGGCATCAGTAAAATCATCAGTCATCCATGATTCGTAAAACTGAAATGATTCAACATTGTACCACCAGCCGAAAACGGGAGCATCCGGCACAGGCGGTTTGCTGTTAAGGTTCCGGTATATGAGCACTCCCGGTACGATTATTATCAGCAAAACAGCAATAATACCTATGATGAGCATAGCTGGGGACTTTTTCCTGGGAACAGCAGGCGCGGGTACAGGTTGCCGGTAAACGGAGACATGCTGTTGTGAAACAGGACCCGACTGCCGGTAAGCGGAGGGGGGGTGCTGTGATACCGGGGCAGGACGTTGTGAAACTGGACCCGGTTGCTGTGGAACTGGACCCGGTTGCTGTGGAACTGGACCCGGCTGCTGTGGAACTGGACCCGGCTGCCATGAGACGGGGGCAGGCTGATGTGAAATAGAGTGCCCGCTCCGGCTGTAGGGATGAGCCGCAGCCGGCATCAGCCCCTGCACCTGGGCCGCACTTTGCCAGCTGTCCATGCCCTCATTCCAGACCATGTCGCCAGGGCCTATATTGCCCGAACCGGCCATCTGAACCATCCGGTCCCAGGTATAGGGACCGAATCTGGCCCCATCACGGCTGATGTGCCACGTCGCCCCTGAAGGTGGGGCAGTAACCGCCTGGGACACCGTAATCTTCCCCAGAAGCGCATCCTGAAATTCCTTAATGCTCTGAAAACGATCCTCCGCCCGCACCGCCATCGCCTTCAATAAAGCCTGTTCCTCCCCTGCACTGATGGCTACGCCAAGCTGCGAAGGCGGCACCAGGGTATCTCCAGCCATGCGATCCAATGATTCAGGAGGCATCTGCCCGGTGGTGATCCGGTAAAGAGTGGCGGCTACAGCATAAAGATCTGTCCAGGGCCCCTGGACCCCTTTGCTGCGGTACTGCTCTTCAGGAGCAAAACCAGGTTTGAGAATTATGGATAAACTATGCCCCTTGGCGCTGACAGCCTGACGCGCAGCCCCAAAATCAATGAGAATCACCTGGCCGTTCTGTTTGATGAAGATATTGTCCGGACTGACATCCCGGTGCAAAATGTTGACTGCATGGACTTCCTTTAAGGCATCAAGCACGGGCATGATCAAACTTATGGCCCTGTCAAAAGGCAGCCGGTCACCCTGCCCGGCAATATACTCTTTAAGGTCCATCCCATCAAGGTAGGTCATGACAAGATAGGCGGTCCCGTTCGCCCGGAAAAAATCACGCACAGAAACAATGTTGGGATAATCGTCAAACTGGGCCAGTGTGCGCGCTTCCTGCAGGAATTTATCCAGGCCGTACTCAAACTCCCCGCTCACCGTGCCGGTATAAGCAGCAACCTGGCTGTGACCCATGGCCCGGGAAGCCAGCTCCTGGGGCAGATACTCTTTAATGGCAAGTTTGAGATTTAAATTTAAATCCCAGCCCAGATAGGTAATCCCGAAACCACCCTGACCTAAAACCCTGCCAAGAAGATACTTTTCGTTTAAAATGGTGCGCGGCGGTAAATGCAAGGGGGACTCAGGACGGGTGCCTTCAACCCAACCACAGTGCGGACAACGCTCCACACTCCCTTTCTCTGCCATGCAACCCATGCATAAATGCTGCAATTCCATCAGGCCATCACTCCTTCTTGCTCCGGCCGATCTATTATTCCTCCACAGTAAATTTACCGGAAGCGATTTCTTTTCCGTCTATAATAGCTCTAACTGTGCATAAACCGGGGTGAAAACCCATCTGCAACAAATCGTATCCGGACCAGTCGCTGTTAAGTGTAAGATTGTTAGTTCCCTCTCCAAGCTGTCCGCTATCTTCCATACTATAAACCATAACATCGTTATCCTGGAAATAAGATATTCTGAGAGAAACATCAATAGTTGCCCCCGGTGGTGTATAGTCTATTACCATTTTAAATCCACCGTCATTATAAACAGTAAATTCGACGAGCTTGGGATCCAACGACCAGAAAGCACCGGTTTCATTTACCGGCGGGGTGACCCCACCTGGCGGAATGACTTCAGGAGGAGTCCAGCCGGCTCCCGGTGAAGTGCCGCCAGGGGTAGTACCCTCTTCCAAATCTATTTCATTATCCGGTGTATTTTTATTATCAGGTTGCAAAGGCAGGAGGTTACCATCATCTTGTTCCGGAATTTCTTGATCCTCTCCGGGAAAAAGATTTTCAATCTGTTGTCCCGGGCTTGCACCCTGGAGGGTCCCGTCAAACCAGGCAACAAGTTCTGGCCAACTGGCTACAACTGTTGTTACAACCAGAGCAACTATGATCAACAAACCGGCGCCTATTGCAATCAGCAAGGGTTTATTGCTCCTGCTCCTGGGAACCTCTCCTGCCTGAACACTTTGAACGTCGGGCTGCCGGTAAGCGGAGGGGGGGTGCTGTGATACCGGGGCAGGACGTTGTGAAACTGGACCCGGTTGCTGTGGAACTGGAGCCGGTTCCTGTGGAACTGGACCCGGCTGCCATGAGACAGGGGCTGGCTGATGTGAAATAGAGTGCCCGCTCCGGCTGTAGGGATGAGCCGCAGCCGGCATCAGCCCCTGCACCTGGGCCGCACTTTGCCAGCTGTCCATGCCCTCATTCCAGACCATGTCGCCAGGGCCTATATTGCCCGAACCGGCCATCTGAACCATCCGGTCCCAGGTATAGGGACCGAATCTGGCCCCATCACGGCTGATGTGCCACGTCGCCCCTGAAGGTGGGGCAGTAACCGCCTGGGACACCGTAATCTTCCCCAGAAGCGCATCCTGAAATTCCTTAATGCTCTGAAAACGATCCTCCGCCCGCACCGCCATCGCCTTCAATAAAGCCTGTTCCTCCCCTGCACTGATGGCTACGCCAAGCTGCGAAGGCGGCACCAGGGTATCTCCAGCCATGCGATCCAATGATTCAGGAGGCATCTGCCCGGTGGTGATCCGGTAAAGAGTGGCGGCTACAGCATAAAGATCTGTCCAGGGCCCCTGGACCCCTTTGCTGCGGTACTGCTCTTCAGGAGCAAAACCAGGTTTGAGAATTATGGATAAACTATGCCCCTTGGCGCTGACAGCCTGACGCGCAGCCCCAAAATCAATGAGAATCACCTGGCCGTTCTGTTTGATGAAGATATTGTCCGGGCTGACATCACGGTGCAAAATGTTGACTGCATGGACTTCGTTTAAGGCATCAAGCACGGGCATGATCAAACTTATGGCCCTGTCAAAGGGCAGCCGTTCACCCTGCCCGGCAATATACTCTTTAAGGTCCATCCCATCAAGGTAGCTCATGACAAGATAGGCGGTCCCGTTCGCCCGGAAAAAATCACGCACAGAGACAATGTTGGGATGATCGTCAAACTGGGCCAGTGTGCGCGCTTCCTGCAGGAATTTATCCAGGCCGTACTCAAACTCCCCGCTCACCGTGCCGGTATAAGCAGCAACCTGGCTGTGACCCATGGCCCGGGAAGCCAGCTCCTGGGGCAGATACTCTTTAATGGCAAGTTTGAGATTTAAATTTAAATCCCAGCCCAGATAGGTAATCCCGAAACCACCCTGACCTAAAACCCTGCCAAGAAGATACTTTTCGTTTAAAATGGTGCGCGGCGGTAAATGCAAGGGGGACTCAGGACGGGTGCCTTCAACCCAACCACAGTGCGGACAACGCTCCACACTCCCTTTCTCTGCCATGCAACCCATGCATAAATGCTGCAATTCCATTTTTATCCCCACATTCGTTATTTATCAAGCGTAACGGGCCTGCCGGGGAATGTATTAGAGCTCCACAATGTTCAAAGCAATTCCACAGTAAAAAGTTCTCCGGAATCGGACAGATAGAACTGACTTCCCGGAGCGATACGTCTGGGACTACCCGGAAGCAGCTTTTCACCGGAACTTAAAAATGTACCTGCCGTTGAAAAATCCTCCAGAACAAACTGCCCCGTATGCCTGTCAAAGCGAACTGCACAGTGCTTGCGGCTGATTGTTTCGTACTTAGAGGAGTAAACCAGCTGGGCTTGAGCAGAATCGCGCCCGATTATCAACTGGTTCTCACTCAGTTCTATCGTCCGCCCGGCGAAATAACCTGTTAGCCCCTTCAATACGGGGCGGGGCTGCCGTTCCTTTTTCTTGCTGCGTACCAAAAAAACCGCTGTCAGGGCAGCTGCCAGGACAATTGCTGACAGCCCACCAACCAGCAACCAGTTGACAGTGCCTTTACTGGAATCAGGTGCAGGCTGCACCGGTACGGGCGGCACCGTCTCCGGATCCGGGACCACCGTCACCGAAGATAAAACTGTAACATTCGCATAGTCAGCAATCGTTTCGTTCTGCATTGAACGGGCAACGATCCGGGTCTCACCCTCTTTCAGGGCTGTAACCATTCCTTCTTCGTCAACAGTAGCAACAACAGGGTCAGTCGAATCCCAGAAAAATCGTTGGTCCGTAGCATCGCGAGGCTCGATAATAACGTCAAGCTGCAACTCCCCGCCAACTGAAAGCTCAACAGTAGAAGGCTCCACTGAAAGAGTTTTTACCAGGACAATGGCCGTAATAATACAGCTGTCGTAGAAACCACCGTCCCGGGTTACAGCGGTCAATACAGCTGTACCGGGAGAAAGGGCATTAATCTCGGCGCTGTGCCCCAGATCGGTTACCCCCAGGACCAGCGGATCGCTTACATCCCAAAATATCTCCCTGTCCGTAGCATTGTATGGATACACTGTGACTGTCACCAGGTCCGTTTCCCCCAGGGGCAGAGTTATTTCATCCTGGTGAACCCTGATTCCGTTGACCCTGACTTCTTCCTTAGCAGCGGCAAAAATGGGGAAAAAGAAACATAGCATGAGCGCCAGGCTTAGTAAGAAAAAGTTCTTCAGTTTTATGCACATCACTATTCACCCCGTTCAGTACAATAAAAATTTTTGCAAACCAGCCTGGCACCTTTAACTTCACCCTGATCTTTTAATCCTCCGGCGAAGCCTCCTGCTCTTTTTTCCATAAAAATTTCTCACCGCAGAAAGGCACGAACAGCAGCTCCGTCTCTCCCAGCTCGATCTTGTCATAGGGCTTGAGCTGCTCAGGCGCGATGAGCTCGTCGTCATTCAGATAAACAAGCCCCTTGCTATCACCCGGGAACAGCCGAAAAACACTATTCTTCGGATTAAAGCTGACTATTGCATGATTTTCACGGGAAACTGTAGGATCGCCGGAAATAGGGATGTCCATCCGCTCAGAACGACCGATAAAATTTCTCTCGGAAGTAATGCGAAAGTCACGCCCTTTATCCGGACCTTTCACTACCACCAGCCATCCCACAACAGGGTCAAACCCTATCTTTTTTTTGAAGATCCCAACTGTTTTGCCCTCTTCACCCCCCGGAGCCCTGCCTCCTACAGGCTTGGTAACCCCGGGCTCACCACTGGAAGCATGAGATCGTTTAGCCATAGTTTTCTGGATATCCAGATCCAGATTCTGCACTCCACAGAAAGGGCAGGAATGATGCTTTTTTGCATCATAGTAGTGACCGTTTTCACATCTTGTCAGCGGCCTCATGATTAATTGGTCCCTCCTCTCGCTATTTCTCCCGGCTCAAAACTGCCAGGGCGGTATAATTGTCGTTATTATGTTTTGCCCGCATTAACAATCTCTTTTCCATCAGACCCAGCCACCCGTCCGGATTCGCTGCGCCAGCCAGATCTTCCTCCATTTCGTTCTCATAAACACATTCCCAAAAACCATCGGTGCATAGCAGGAAAGCATCATCCCGCTCCAGTTTCACCGGCTCCACAGCATATTCTATGCGCTCCAGATCTCCTCCATCAAAAGCAGCCAGGAGTCTGTTGCGATCTTCGTGATCCCGGACCTGTTCTGCAGCAATAACTCCGCTTTTGACCAGCTGTTGCGGGACGCTGTGATCGCTCGTTTGAAAATGCAAGGTAGCAGCCTTGAAATAATATAACCGCGAGTCACCGATATGCGCCCAGAGGGCGCTCTCAAAATCGGAAAGCAAGACCACCAGCGTCGTTTTTAGCCTTAATGGAACATCTGACTGTTTTCCCCTGAGAAGCATCTCTTCCCGGGCCTGGTCCAGGTATCCTTTAAGCTGTTTAATAGACGCTCCCGGCGATGCGGCAAAAGCCTTCAATATACTTTCGCCGGCTGTCCGGGCGGCCAGCGCACCACCGCGATGACCGCCCAAACCATCAGCCACCAGATAGCAACCATAACCGCCCTTATTCAGGCAGGCACAATAATCCTGGTTCTCCTTACGGCCACCCGTCTTTGACAGCTGCGCTGCAACCAGTTGCATCTCAAGATCCCATCTTTACTTCAAACACCTCTTTCGGATCTGCCAGATAGAAACGCTCGCCCGGGCTCAAGTAGTACGGTTTGCCCGGATCGAGTTTTTGATTGGACGATAAAAAAGTCCCGTTGGAAGACGAATCTTCCACCACGAACTTCTGCGTTTTGTCATCAAAGCGGACAGTACAATGCTTGCGGCTGATCTCCTCATTGCTCAAAGGGTAAACCAGCTGGGCCAGCCTGGGGTCCCGGCCAATAACCAGCATCCCCTCAATGAGCTCTATGGTCTGCCCGGCAAAATGACCAGCGATACCCTTTAAGACCGGGCGGGGCTCTCGTCGTTTTGCCTGCGTCACCGCCGGGACCGGGGCCGGCTTTGCCATGGTCACAGGAGCAGCACCGGCAGGAGGAGCCATAGGACGAGCCTGAGGCGGCGGAGATACCACAGGTGCCGCTTTACGTCCCCGGCTGCTCATCACTATTATTAATACGATTATCAAAATTACAACAATAGCCCCAATACCGCCTAAGAGAAGTAAATTCAGACCCGGTTTCTCTTTCTCGGGAGGTGCAACGGGCGGGGAAACAGGTGCGCCTGGTTCATCTGTATCGGCAGGTGAATCGGTTGGTGGGGGTGGAGGAGATGCAGAGCCGGCATCTTTAAAGGGAATACCGCGCCGTGACAGCACTTCAGTGAGATAGTCTATCTGCACGGAGCCGTTAATACCGTCCACATCGAGCATTTTAAAAGTATTGATACCGATAACCTGGCCCTTTGAGTTAAGAAGCGGCCCCCCTGAGTTACCTGGGTTTAAAGCGGCATCAGTTTGATAAACACCCGTGCCACCCCATGTGGTCACTTTGCTGACAATGCCCTTGGTAACAGTGGTATCAGTATAGTAAGAAGAGGCAAAATCTGCAATATCGCTCGCTGGAAAACCGATAGCAAAAACATCTTCACCTGTGGAAACTAAATCCTTGTTGGCAAGTTCGAGGGGCACATAACCGTAAAGAAGATGCTCCGGATCTATCTTCAGCAAAGCCATATCAGTAGCCGGCAACTGATGATATACTCTGGCCGGGACCAAGTCGTCCGATGAGATCCAGATATATGCATCTACCCAACCCACGCCGTACTGAGCCGGGTCCACCACATGCCAGTTTGTCGCCACATATTCAAAAGGCTCACTAACCCCGATTACAAATCCGCTACCCCACCCCATAAAAAATCCATTGGCGTCCCAAGCAGTAACCCGGACTACACTTTTTCGCGCCTCATCAATACTGGTTTGCGCAGACACAGTGGCCGCACTTAAGCTAAGCAAAAAGCAAAGTAAACCGGCCAGCAAGAACAGGGACAATCTTTTGGTTTTTCCCATCGCCGTCAACTCCTTAATTTGATCCGGTCAAACCGGCTGCTGAAGAAATAATAGATAAAACAATTACAGTCACATTATCCTGGTGCCGGCTCTCTTTGGACAAAACATCCCTTACCATCTCTTCCGCAACAAGGGTGTCTCCACTTTCCAGTATGGCGGCGATCCTGCTCTCGTTTAAAGTATCGTAAAGGCCATCGCTGCACAGCAGGATCCGGTCACCTGCATTTAAAGGCAGTGGACTATCATTTTGGTCCACTTCATTCAGTTCGGGCAAGCCGAGGTAGCTGGTCAGATAGCTGCGTTCGGGATGTTTTTCAGCCTCCTTTAAACTAATTTTACCGTTGATAACATCATTCATAAGGTGGTTGGCATAAATATGGTCCAGGTTAAGCTGCTGCAAATGCCCCTCCCGGAAGAGATAAATACGGCTGTCACCCACAGTGATCCAGTGCAGTTCATCCTTATGGATCACAACAGCCACCAGTGTAGTGCCAAGCTCATCATCTTCTTCTGCACCGGTAAAAGCCAGGTCAAACACCGCCGTATTAGCCACGCAAAGTGCCCGGCTCAGGCACTCCCCTATTGTTTCTTCATCTTTTTTGGCTCCATACTCGCGCAAAAAAACTTTTACTGCCAGGGTGCTTGCTTCTTCTCCCCGGTCCAGCCCCCCCATCCCATCGGCCAGCAGGGCCAGGATACCATTTTTGCAGACTTTCTTCTCATCACTCAAATCTGAAAAAGCGAAAGAATCCTCCTGGTTCTTCCTCGCCCCGATATGTTGATAATTTGCCGGGACAACCTGTAATGAACCGCCGGTAGCAACGGCAATAATAGATTTACCGTTGCGTTTATTCCCTCTCCTTTTTTTACGGCCAAATAGAAGAGCCATACCCAATCCTTTCATACCTGGTAATCAAATTTGCATTAACGCCAGATAGGAGACCCAACCGGCAGGCAGGTATAAAAACATCCGTTATTCAGTGTTTGGTCGACTATTCAATTTTCTCATTATATTCATGAACCCCCATGTTGTGTCAAGACGTTTTGCTGTTTTTAGCCGGGATTTCTTTTAAAAACGATCATTTTCACCCCGATTTTTTGCTATTTCCCCAATAAAGCTTTAATCCTTAAAATTTTGCTGAATTGCTTATACAGCCAGAGCTGTTCTTCACCATTCTTTACATTATTATACATGATCTTCAATTCAGATGTGATTGATGCCCAGCCCCACTGCTTCGTGCTCGTAACCCTTGATGGGAGCACCAATGGTCCCGTAAAGAGCCACAGCCAGCCAGTTACCATCGGAATAATCGCCGGCAATGCGGGGTCCCCGTATAATGCTGAAAATCAGGCCGGCGGTGCGCAAGATGCTTCCCAGAGCCACCTCTCCCCTGCAGATGCCGTGAAAAGCATCGAGGATGGAATGGTAAAGAGCATGCTCCTCTCGATATTGTTCATGGACCAACCCCCTTCTCTTTGCTGCAGTCTCGATGGCGGCAAATATTTTTTCGGAATTCATCGATCCAGCCCGCCCTTTGTAGTATTGATAGCCAACATTCTCTGCAATTTGCATCAACTGCTGCTCTTCACTTGTATTACTAACGGCAAGGGATACAGCGAGTTTCCCTATTGTAATCTTTCCGCTCACAGAATTCACTCCCATTCACAGGTGCTTTGTGCATGTAGGGGCAAAACAGCACCCGCGATGAAATAACCACACTACAAGTCATTTCGCCAGCAAAGCATTAATCCCTCTGTCTAATGAATGTGGGGCGACCCAGGCGCTGCTGTTTTTTCTCGCCGTTCAATCCGTTGAAGCCGGATGTAATGTTGCAAAAGATAACTGAGTGAAAAACAGAGCAAAGCCGCCGCCAATCCTGTCAAAAAAGCGGGGCTATAGCTGCCGTAACGATCGGCCAGTGCAGCCGCCGCCAGCGGCCCCACCCCTCCAGCCACCCCCATTGCAGTAAAAACCATGCCGTAGATGAAACCGAAATCCTCCAGGCCAAAAAGATGTCCCACAGCGGTGGGAAAAGAGGAATAGAGACTACCGTAGCCCGCCCCAAGTAACAATGTTGCTGCCACCAGCGCAGGTATACCCCAACCGCTGATAAAAAAAGACATCGCCACAGCCATCAGAAGGAGCGCCACCCGAATATTGCGCAAATAGCCAATCCTGTCGCTAAGCACACCTCCGCCCAGGCGCCCCATGGTGCTCATTAAAGCAAAAAGTGAAACCAGTATATAGCCCCAGGAAACATGAAAATTCAGATCAGCCACCTGCACCAGCTGCTCGATGAACATAAGGCCAGTTCCCGTAGAAAGGCCCAGCATCAGCCAGAGGAGAATAAAAATAGGGCTGCGCAGCAGCAGGCGCCAATCAACTCTGGATTTAGGTGCCATTGTGCCTTCCTGATAAAGAGTATCCTTTTTATCAGGAAGCCTGATCACCTGTGCAGCCAGCGTAATAGCCACCAGAAGAAAGAGGCCGCAAATGCGAAAGACACCGGGCAACCCCACCCAGTCGAGCAACAGTTTAACCAGGGGCGACCAGACCAGGGCTGCGGCGCCCATAGGCATGATCACCACACCGGTAATAAGACCTCTCTTGCCGGGAGGAAACCATTTCAAAGCCGCCGGTGTAGCTGCAGCCTTGGACCAGCCATAGTCATGGATTAGCCTTTCCGCAAAGACGGACCAGGCATAAAAAAGACCCAGCGAAAAATTGATGAATGCACCGGCAAGGGCTACTTTAGTTCCCCTATAAAACATAATTTTCCACCCCGTTTTTGTTTAAGCGCTATTATCCCCTTTAGCAATCTCCCTGGAAAAGCATAACTTAATCCCTTTTCGCTGCGCTGTCAGCAAGATCATTGGTACCTTTAACAGGCTTACCGCCACCGGAAAAACCAATCCCTTTCTTTTTTGGATTTGATAACCAGGCAGAGGGCCGCAGCAGCAAAGATTGCAATAAAAAGTTCAATTAACCAGAAAGCGACACCCCAATTCTGCAGATAGACAGCCCCGGCATTAAGGGCAGTATGCAGCAATATTGCTAGCAGAAGAAAAAAAGGACGCCCCTGTTTTACAGCATAAAGAACGATCAATGAAAAGGCAATATGAATGATCAGTGTTAGCAACCGCTCCACCCCGGCGGCAAGGAATATGGAGGGAGGCAAACTTGTGAGTTGAAGTTTAACAAGAGAAGCACTTGCACCAAGTCGCGGCGCTGCAAATTGCTCAAAGGTGCCGCTGTTGATCATCAGACTTATGACAATGTTGTTAATGTATCCAAAGCCCACCAGGATAATTGATTCAATACCGCCGTGCCCCAGACCATAGGAGAGGCCGTTTTCCCATGAAAGCTCTTTCCTCAAAATAAATCTAAAGCCCAAATAGCGGCCACATTCTTCAAATAGGGCTGCGGTAAAACCACCGATGACAACAGCAGAGAAAAAGATATTCATTTCCATGAGGGTCCTAAACCAGGAGTAGCCCGACAGATATGCGAGTAAAGGTATGCGGATAAGCAGTTGGGTGATGATAAAGAGAGCGGCACCTACAAAAAAAGCTTTTAAAGAAAAATGATACTTTCTGTAAAAGTAAATAGCCAGCCCTATGGGCAAAATAAGTGAAGCGAAAAGTGAAAAAAACATCGCCGCCAATGAAACAGCAGACACCATGATATCACCCCCTAAGCAGGAATACCTGACAAAGCCTACTATCCCCCGCTCTTAAGGTCTTTCCTGCATCAACTTTATTATATATTAATTTTAATAAAGCTGAATATCTTCTCGAACTGATAATCATTCGTACTGTCTGGGGTGGATCCAGATATTGCCAGTATGAACAGAGCAGCGCCTCCGGAAGCTTTAACCTTGCCCGGCGTTTTTTAATTATCCTGTGCGCAGGTATTATAGCTATGAGGCGGGCATTCCCGCAATATAGGGGTGATAACTGGAGGTCAGAGAATAATGGAACTGTTATTCTCAAGCTCCATCAGCATTCCTAAATCCATTCAACTACGTCCGATAATGTAACGATAGGGATCCACCTTTTCCCTTAAAATGCGCAGTTCTTCATCCGAAGGGACATCGCTCACAGTCAAATCAGGAGCCCAGAGCAATTCAAACCCGGTATTCTCCACAATCTGAACCCTGCTTATCCCGGGGTGGATGCTTTCCACCTGCATTCTTTTACTTTCCTCGTCAAATCCCATGACACAATGATCGGTAATCACCTTATAAGGCCCGCTCCCCGGGGGCAGCCCCACAGCTTCCCTGGCGCCTTTTCCAGTGAGATAGCCCGGAGAAGTCACGAAGTCGATATCATTGGTAAAACGGCGTTTATCTTGGGGTGTAATCACCATAATCCGCCAGCAAAAGGAAGCGAGATCATTCGCTCCACCGCTACCCGGGAAACGCACCTTGGGACGGTCGAAATCTTTGCCCACCTGGGTCGAATTGATATTTCCGTACATGTCAATCTGGGCACCGCCCAGAAATGTATAGTCAACCATGCCACGCTGGCAGTTTTCCATGATCTCCGGCATGGTGCTTGCAGCCAGTGCCTGGTGGAAAGTACGGGAATCACCCACAGAAATAGGCATGGAGGGCAGCACCGGACCGATCCCGCCCGCTTCGAAAAGAATCATTAAATCAGGTGAGTGCAAATTCTGTGCAAGCATCGCAGCGGCACAGGGAGCGCCGGTGCCAACAACAACGGTGCTATTGTTCTCTAAAAAACGGGAAGCAAGGCAGATCATCAGTTCCATCCGATTGTAGCTCATCAACATTCTTCCTCCCTCAATTATAATCGATATATAACATCTACGCCGCTTATTTCTCTAAAAAGCTCTCCTGACGGCGCAGTTCATCCAGGCGAACCAGACCGCCGTTAATGTCCAAATATTCCCAAAAATCCTTGACACCGTAAATGTTGCGCTCCAGGAACTGCACCAGCGTATCGGGATCCTGCTCCGCCCGAAGCCATTCCTGCAGATGCTTTTCATCGCTGTAGTATTCATAGGGCATATTTGCCGGATAGGAGCCGTATGGCACCTCGACCACGGCATCAACAAGATAATAGGGGATCACAGTGCGCTGAGGTTCACGGCGGATATCCTCATTGGAAATAAGCTTTTCTGTGGTAATGATGAGGCGCCTGGCTGCCCGGGCCATCTCCCAGTCAGAAACCAGAAGCCCGTCGATCTGGCAGTTGCCATAAATATCTGCACGGTGTACATGGATTGTCCCTACATCAGGGTAGAGTGCGGGAAGAGCCACATATTTTTGCTCCGTAAAGGGACACTCCATCTCCACCGCGGCGCTGTAAGTCAGAGTATCAGTACCCATCATGCAGCGGGCCGGGATAAAGGAAATACCCATCGAGGCAGCTCGATAGCGCCAGGAAAGGGCAGCATTGGTCCATTCTGTAAGCTCAACTTCACCCTCCTCAATCGCTTTTCGGCCGCGCCTGGAAATTCCCCGGGCTTCTAGCCCGACAATATAGGCGACATCGCATCGGTTAATACATCTTCCGTTTACCAGAAGCTGAAAATCATGCGTAGCCGAATGAGCAGAAAAACCCAGCTCTTTCTTGTGCTGACGCATAATTTCATGGATGACCGCTGTGGAGATGCGACTCGTTCCAAAACCACCACAGGCAATGTAGTCTCCGTCATGCACAAAACGCGACACAGCATCAGCCAGAGTGCCAGTTTTATCCACCAGTCGGCGTGATTTTTTTTGAAAAAATCTCCGGGCTTCATCGGCATCTGGGTTCATAAACAGTTTCCTCTGGCCTGCGGGCCGGTAGACAACGTGTCGTTCCTTTTTTAAAGCATAATCCTGTTGTTTCAAAATGTACGATCTCCTTTCACGCCATATATAATGAATATTGCAGCAGTTACACAAATTTTGTCAAAAGATCGAAAAGCATGTCACATCCCGGATGAACGCTACTATAACAGGTCATTCAACAGGATCAACGGGTAAAGAAGGTAGGCTACGTTTTTCAGCACGAGCTTGAAACAGTGGTTGCAGCTCAGTGATTAGAATTCCGGCAAAAATCAGCCCGGCACCGCAAATTTTTCTCATGGTAAAAAGTTCATCCCAAAGCAAGTATGAAAAGAGTCCGGCAAAAACCGCCTCCAGACTCAAGATCAGCGCTGCATGAGTAGGCGGTGTAAAGCGCTGCGCCGCAGTCTGCGTCACGAAAGCACCAATGGTGCAAAAAACTACCCCGTAAAAGACGGCCGCCCAGATAGAGAGGGGCTGGGTAAATAGCCCCTGCAAAGGTTCGGTGATAAAAGCAACAACAAAACTGAGGATGCCGGCAAAAAGCATTTGTAGAGTAGCCAGAATAATAGTGTCACAGCGGGGAGCATAAACACCGAGAAAAACAACATGAGCTGCAAATAAAAATGCCCCCACAAGAGTCAGGAGGTCACCCTCTCCTATAAACAAAGCCCCTTCGGCCCCTTCGAATGAAAGCATAAAAAGCCCTCCCAGGGCTAAAAAGGCGCCGGCAAACACAGACCAGCGCGGCCATGCTTTGCTTACGAGAATATAGAGAAAAGGGACAATCACAACACTGGTGCCAGTAATAAAACCCGATTTTGCAGGAGTGGTGACCATGAGAGCAACTGTCTGAACGCCGAAACCGGCAAAAAGAAGGAAACCCAGTAAGGAACCGCCTTTGAGGTCAACTGATTTGAGCCGGGACATCCTTCTCCAGAAAAGAGCCCCCATGATCAATCCCGCCACTGTAAACCTGAGCCCCAGGTAAGCAAAGGGAGTGATCAGGTTCAAAGCCTTTTTCATGACCACAAAATTGGAACCCCAGAATATGGCCACAAACAGAAGGCCTATATCGGATGCAATTATTTTTTTTCTGTTTACCTGTTCCATGAAGCGTCCCTTTAAGAGTTATTGGTTACCAGCCTTTTCAATCATAACCTGCCAAAGAGGTGAACAAACCGGGGTTCTTCGGGCTTTATCCTCAGGATGCCAAGCATATGAGCTTAAGATGGGAGCCTCTTATGTTTACGAACCATCTCTGTAACTATAAAAGAAGCTACATGGTTTGGAAGGGTTCCCGGGCCGAAGCCAGCGTCAAAGCCCAGTTCAATAGCCAGTTCGTGGGAGATCCGGGGACCCCCGACGATGAAAATCATGCGCTCACGGATCCCTTCAGCCTCAGCCAGCTCCACCAGTTCGGTAAGATTCTCCAGGTGAATATTTTTTTGGGTGACCACTTGTGAAACCAGGATGGCGTCAGCGCTGTATTCAACCGCCCTGGCCAGCAATTCCGCATTGGGAACCTGGCTGCCAAGGTTGTAAGCCTCTATTTCAGGATAACGCTCCAACCCATATTCCCCGGCATAGCCTTTCATATTTACGATGGCATCAATGCCCACAGTGTGCGCATCGGTGCCGGTACAGGCGGCAACAACAACGACTTTCTTCTTCAGCTCTGCTTTGATGATGGCATTTATCTTTTCAAAGCTCATCGCTTTGAACTCCCGTTTAGGAATCTTGATGGCTGCATAGTTGACGGTTTGGGTTGAACGGCCGTAAACAACAAAGAAGCTGAAGCCTGCACCCAGATCGGCCATCTCTGTAATTTCTGGCGACTCCAAACCCATCTTTAATGCCAGCTGCCGGGCAGCTTCGCGAGCTGCATCCCCTGCCGGAACAGGCAGGGTAAAACTTAACTGGACTGCTCCATCATTGAGTGTATCTCCATACGCTTTAACTTTGCTGAGATCAAGATCCATCAGCAGGCCCTCCCGCCATTTTTTTTCGCGGAACCAAGAAACAACACCGGAAAAGGATTGTAATAGCTCTCATCCTTCTCAATAACCCCCTCTTTGCCTTTGCCGCCTTCACGATTGCGTTTGATGTCGGCGAAAAGCCCCCGTTCCAGGGCTTTCTCCAGCCCGATCTTTTCAATTTCCTGCAGCAGGGCATAAGCCTCATCTAGCAACGCAGCGGCACGAGTTTGGATACGCCCCTGCTCCTTGAAGAGTATTTCATCGCCAAGATGGCGGGCATTGTTAAAGATATAGCCGGCATTTTTGATGGCCAGGTAACGGTCGCTTATAAAGGGGGTGTGGATGGCTTCAGTGGGCATACCCAAAAGCTGAATTCCTTGCCCCGTTAATATGGACACGAGATTGAACATCCCATTAATCAAATAGGTGGAGAAGATATCGCCCGTAACATGCTTTGTCGGTGGCATATATTTTAAAGGTGAGTTGGGGAAAAGATCGCGGCAGAGCTGTGCCTGGGCAATCTCCATAAGTAGTCCATCTTCGAGCACCGGATCGATCTCAAAAGCATGCCCAAGCCCCATCTGCTCCTCTGCCAGCCCTGAACGCAGAGCCAGCTGTTCGTTTATAAACTGCGATGCAATTACAGTAAAGCCCTTTTCAAAAGCATCGGCTGTGGTCAGATAGTTATCTTCGCCTGTGTTAATAGTGATACCGGCAAAACCGTTAATCATACGCGAAAAATGCTGATCGATAAGGGTGCGTTGCATATTGATATCGCGAAAAAGAATACCGTACATGGCATCATTGAGCATCATATCGAGCCTTTCCAGCGCACCCATGACTGCAATTTCCGGCATGCAGAGACCTGAGCAGTAGTTAACCAGGCGGATATAGCGGCCCGTCTCCTTGACAGCTTCGTCCAAGGAATGGCGGACAATGCGAAAATTTTCCTGGGTGGCGTAGGTCCCGCCGAACCCCTCGGTGGTGGGGCCATGGGGGACATAGTCAAGCAGGCTCTGCCCTGTATGGCGAATCACAGCAATAATGTCGGCACCCTGCAGCGCCGCCGCTTTTGCCTGAACGGCGTCCTCATAAATATTTCCCGTAGCCACAATTACGTATAGCAGTGGTTGGCGATCAGGCGCAGCAGCAGCCATCATCTGCTCTCGCTCCCGCCTGCGGGCGGTTATACTTGCCGCCGCCTCAAAGGCCAAGCTGTCGCCCAGCTCACGCCATTTCTCCTCCGGCATAGCCGGAATTGATAAGACGTTAAGACTCCCCTCTGCAACCGCTGCGGCAACCTTCGGAGCACTCTGCCCGGTAGCGATGATGGCTCTGGCCATCCAGGGTAGCATTCCGTAACGAAGAAGCTCCGTTTCTTGAAGCCTTTCTACAAGCACATTGGGCAGCGGTATTCCGGCGGCATCAACGCCATCTACACCGAGGAGCCGCGCAACGGCGCGTTCTATTGTAGTGGTTGTGTAGCGACTTATCCAGGTGTGCAGATCCCGGGCTATGCGGGCTGCCGTTTCCCTGGCTCCATCAATAGTTGCCCCATCCAGGTTCAGCTTGCCTTCCATAAAGCAGTCCTCCTTCGATATAGAAATTTTAAAAAACACTTACACAATCGCAGCGTCCCCCTCAAAGATGAGATCAAAAACAGGCCTGGGAGCAAGTGCTGTTCTAAGCTTTCTTAAAAATTTCCGGGGCTCGTAACCCGAACCGGCTGGATTGGTGGGATTGACGGTAATAGCCAGCAATTTTATGGGCTGCAGTACTGCGATCTTTCCTCCGCGCTGCAAGTAACGATTATAAACCCCCGGAGTAACAAAACTCTTGGTGGCATCGCTGATAATAACCGCAGGCGGAGGTAGTGACAGTTTGCTGATTTCCAGGAGCATCTCATCAATAAGGGCGCCTTTCAGCACTATAGCCGTTGCTTCCTTCCGGTATTTCCGGATCAACTGCGTCTTTACCAAAAGCGGAATAGGGGCATGCAGGATTTCCGCATCCCAGGTTCCCCCAATATTGCATAATAGAGCTGCCTCGCCGCGGTCCAGACTTTTCCGCGCCACCTTGAGCAGCATACTATCCTCAACAACAGGGGTCTCAAGTATATTGCAGCGAAAAATCGTTTTCCCGACGACGTCATCAAGCGATTGGCCCAGGGAGGCCCCGGTAGCAAGGATAGTTGCACCGGTGATAAAAGGGGAGGCCGAAGCTATCCGATTGATGGCGCCATCCAGAAGTATCTGCTCCGCATGGAATTCTTTCATCTGATCCATCAGCGCCCGCAGAGCCGCAGCATTTCCCGGCCCGGCCAGCTCTATCAACCCGGCTTCTTTCACACGGCCAATATAGACTTCACCAAGAGGGGTACAAAAAGAACTTATTAATAGCAAATCCAGCACCGCTTCAGATGCCTCGAAACAGGCTGCGGCAGTAGCCACAACAGCGCCAGCAGGCGCAAAAATACGCGGTTTTTCACGCAGTGTTAAACGGTCAAACCGCTCTCCATCATAACCGGCCGAAAGCAACCCAAGTCTGGTCCCACTGCGGGAAAAATTATCAATGAGGTAATTCAGGGTAACCGTTTTCCCTACATTTTTAGTCATCCCTACTATGGCCAGATCCGCAGTTCCGGCGAGATTGACTATCCGAAAAAGACCACACATCATCTTCACCTTTATCTTGCTATAATGTGGAAATCAGCTCGTTGTTTCATAAAGCTCCCAGTAAAAAAAGATAAAAAACGGTGGTGAAACCCTTAAGTTCAGCGCCTTGGATGTAAGTTTCTTCGACTGGTAGTAAGATGTATGCTTCTGCAGTAACAAAGTTCGTTGCGATGAACGATTTTGTCTCGGGTTTCGCCACCGCGCCACAGTAGAGCCATATTTATTATATAGAATAACAATGTCGACGATCATCATCAGTCAGGTCTAAATTTTTTTTTAAAATCCTATACATTATGTACAAGAAGCAGGAAAAGAGCTCTCTTTTCGTGAATAATTCCATTAAATATTTAGAAGTCAGGTGAATAAAATGCCTTTTACCGTGAGTAACGCTTTACAGCTGGAAGTTCTGAAGTCCTGTAAAGTGCTGACAGGCTCCGCGGGGATGCAAAATGAAATCCGCTGGGTTAATATTATAGAAATTTTAGATGATCTTCGTCATATCGAAACAGGAGAGTTTTTAATTACCACAGCCTATGATCTGAATATGGAAAACGAAACCCGCCAGAGAGAACTTATTGATTACTTGACCAGAAAAGGACTGGCAGCACTGGCTATTCAAACTGGCCATTATATCCAGAAGATCCCTTCTTATTTTATAAAACTGGCTGCAGAACATGGTATTCCAGTAATTGAAATACCCTTTGAAACCAGCTTTAAAGAACTGACCAGGGGCTTGCTGGGGGAACTGATGCGCCGCAACCGTTTTCTGGAGGAAGCCAATAGTGACTATGAAGGCAATCAATTACAAGCTACTATTCGCAGGAGCCGTGAGCTGCTGAACCGCCTTAAGCTTGGAGAAAATCCTGATTATTTTAATAATGAACTTCTGGAGATGCACATTTTGCCTGACGCCGCTTTCTATATAATTGCAATTAAAGCATTCCCTCTTGATCATTCAGAGACTCTAGATGGTGAACAGGCTGAACCTTTGCTACTGGAACCAGGCCTGATACATCTACTAACCCAGCACAAACTTTCCTTTCTAGCCGGACCGCTGGACGGCAACTATATGCTTTTACTTCAGGCAGGGAAACAGCCACCGGAACAACTTCTCTCCATTGCCCGCAGAATACTGAACGAGTTAAGGCTTGTCTTTCCTCAATTCAAATTTATTGCCGGTGCAAGCAGCATAAGGGACAATCTTACAACAGCCGGCATCGCCATGGAGGAAGCACAAAAAGCAATGCATATTGCCGGTCTTGATCTCATCGATGCCGGCGAACTGCTGAGCTATGATAACCTTGGAATTTTTAAAATCCTGTCTGAAATCCAGAACAGCGAACCGCTAAAGTCTATTTTTCAGGAAACTGTTTCGCCCCTGCTGGCCTATGATGAGAGAACGAGAGGAGAACTAATGCAAACGCTGCGAGTTTATCTGAAACATCTCAATATCAGCCGCTCTTCTCGTGAACTTTTTATTCACCGCCACACGATGAAATACCGTCTTAACCAGATTGAAGAGCTCACAAAACTACCTTTGGATGTACCGGGAAATGTCTTCAAGCTCCACCTGGGACTCTTAATTTGTGACTATTTGCAGGCACGGGGAATCCTTTAGAGCATATAAAATTAATGCAAAGAGCAACTCCCCATGGAAAAGAAGGATTACAGTGATCAAAATATTCAAGCCGGATGAAACTTAAATTCAGATGGTGGCAAAGATTACGGGCTGTTTGCGTTATTCGAATGCAAAGCGGTGCTGGGTAAGATTAAGTTCATCTCGCATCACCAGCATCTCTTCCTGGAGCTTTCTGCCTACAGGAACGCCTCTTTCTTTTCGCTCCAACCAGGCCAGATGCTCTTTCTCGCCGGCAGTGTAAATCCTGTCCTGTCCGATAGCTTTCTTCGAGGCCCGCAGTTCACGCAAAATATCGCCCGCTGTCTTTTTAAAAGAGTCCAGTCCCGTAAAAGACTTTATATCGACTGCAATGAAAAAATGCCCCAGTCGGTAGGGAACTCTCTTTCCTTTCTGGTCAAAACCGGTAAGCCCTTTTAGAAAGGCTCCTCCCTGCAAAGCTGCCGATAGTATTTCAACAACGGCAGCATAGCCATAACCCTTGTAACCGGCATTCTCTTCGCCGATACCGCCCAGGGGGGTCAAAGCTGCCCTCCCCTTGACCAGATCGATGAGAATCTGCTCTGAATCGGTCATGCTTTTTCCCTGTTCATCAATCACCCACCCCTGGGGAACCGCTTTACCGGCACGAGCATGAACTTCAATCTTACCGCGCTGTGTTACCGAAGTAGCACAGTCAAGGAGAAAAGGAAAATCCTCATCCGTAGGAAAGCCGAAGGTCAGCGGATTTGTTCCAAGCATATTTTCTACCCCAAAGGTGGGGGCAATGGAGGGCCGGGCATTGCTGCCCACCATTCCGATCATCCCTCCATCGGTAGCCATTTTAAGATAGTAACCACAGATGCCAAAATGCGTGGAGTTGCGTACTGCAACCATCCCTATCCCGCAATTGCGGGCTTTAGACATGGCCAGATCCATCGCTTTCTTCGCGATAACCTGACCCATCCCATTGTTACCGTCAACAACCGCTGTAGCAAGGCCTTCGCGGACCACCTCGAAGCTGGTTGCCGGAAACTGGATCCCCTCCTTGATACGATCATAGTAGATCGTCTTCAGACGGCCGATACCATGTGAATCAATACCCCACTTGTCGGCTGTTATAAGCACATCGGCACAGATATGAGCCTCTCTTTCGGGCACACCGGACCCTTTAAAAACATCAGCCATGAAATTTTCCAGTGCCTCAAAGGCAATCCAAAATATATTTTCCCCCACAGCTGAATCTCCTTTCGGGGCAGCCTATACCGCCATATTTCTCAAAATTTCACATGCTTCCCGCATTACATAAATAAATCCCTCTCTTTTTTGGTCCTGCAGGGCTAAACCACCGCGTACAATCTCCTTATCGCCCAGAAGAGGGAATCTTCGGGGGCTCCGACCTCAGCTTGACAGCAGCGAGGCAGAATGCTTTCATGGCAATGATTACTTTTTCTTTATCATTATGGAAAAACCCTTTCACTGCACAGCCAGAGATAATCAGTAAAAAGAAAAACCTTTAAGTAAACCTCAAAAGGTAAGTTGGCATATTGTGCAACGGGATTACAATGGAAGGGTATTCCAGGAATGATCCAGGCCCCGGTAATTGTTGCCCTGCCTCTAAATATTTTTCATGGCAAATCTTTATAAAACAGCGCTATCCGATTTGTGTTTGTTCCAAGTTTATTATTCCCAACACCCCATATGTTCGATGTTTTGGTGAACTCTTGCAAATTTATAATTATACCCAGGCATTTAAAACCTGCATTCAGCCCCAGCGGCACAACGTATTCTTCCAGCTTGATTTTACCTTTCTTGACCTCGCCCGCTTCAAAAGCGACCCACCCCCCGGGAGCGGTGACCCGAAAAAGCTCGTCGAACACCTGCCCCATCACCACAGACCATTCTT
Organism: uncultured Syntrophomonadaceae bacterium; assembly: GCA_964464625.1. Lineage (GTDB taxonomy): Bacteria > Bacillota > Dethiobacteria > DTU022 > DTU022 > JAAZIN01. Next base: position 6,025 of record CAYXKD010000015.1, on the reverse strand, counting down.
CCACAGTTCTGGACATGGTGATCTTCTTCTCAACCTCCAGGGTCTCGATGTTGTTAAACCAGCACCTGAGCCAGTTGTCTTTCGAATACTGGACTACATCCAAAAAGGGAGGTGAAGTAACAGTCAGGTTAACAGAGTGGTTTTTAATTAACTGTGTATTCCTGGCATCGCACTCTGTAAAAAGCGCCGTCCTTCCGGATTCCCTCAAATTACCAATTACAGCAGGTGTTAAATTTCTGAATAGTGATTTTGTTTTACGCTTGATAATGCTTCTGGTGTGGCGGTATTCAGGCACCTGATTCCGTTTTTTGTTTATTTTTACCTGACTTTCTGGAGAAACAGCCTGATTGGGAGGCAAAGTATACACAGAGAAGAATCCAGGGGAGTGGCCGGTCAGGCGGTTAGTCGCCACCATCCTGATCCAGCGATCTGTATCATCTTCCTTCCCGCCAACTTTCCTATCCTCCAGGTATCTTCTTAAAGATACTATTTCTGCTTCTGTTGCAGAGTGATAGAACATGGACAGATCTAGATCGGCCTTTAATGTTTTATCAACAGGTATTAAATCTATTCTGGAGTAAATATCTTCAATCGCAGGAACAGAGAGTCGGGGATAGGCAATGATCTTGCTCAGAGGATTGGCATCGTTTGAAACAACTTTTCTGTTCAGGATAGCTGCCTCAATTACTGTCGTGCCCCTCCCGCTAAAGGGGTCGTATATGACATCGCCCCGTTTTGTCAATAATTCAATAAAAAAGCGAGGCAGCTGGGCTTTAAAACAGGCTCTGTAAGAAATCTCATGAATTGATAGTGACTGCCTCTGCTTGGAAGTCCAAAACTCATTTACAAACCTGGGCACCTGGTTTCCATCAATTTTGACCTGATCCGCAACTGTTGCATTATCCATTGGAAAAAGTGTCAGGTTCTTATTCTCTTCTAATGTGAATTCTCTCAGGTAATGGGAGATCTCCTGCTCCAGAGAGTGCAACTAAGAAACTCCTTTCAGCAACAGCTCTGCCTGCCGGCAATTACCAAGATTTTTTACGCAGATTTTCACAAGCCTTTTCCATTTTTCCGCAATGATACCAGCTGCCGCCGGGTTTTAAAAAAGCCCCGTAAAGCGGGGCTTGGAGCGGGTGATGGGAATCGAACCCACGTAGCTGGCTTGGAAGGCCAGTGCTCTACCATTGAGCTACACCCGCACATATGGGAGCTGGAATATGGAAAGTTCAAAGTGGGATTTCCGGCTATACATCTACCCACACTCTATACCCCAACAGTTTATCGCCAGCCAAAATATAAAATATAATGCCGCACTCTCTCTGACACTACAACAATATAGCACAGATCGCATGTTTTTGCCATAGCTCAACGGATTTTTATCCGGAGCGTCAGTCGACAAAATAAATGCAACGGGGCATCGTATCGTTCATTTATCAGTGAACTCATCCCTATTTTTGCAGTAAGCAAATAGTCTTTTTTAGCACAAACCCCTGCGAAAAGTAGCCTTGCAGGGATTATTTTGCTCAAGTTGTATGAATGTTTAACAAGAAATAGTATCCCTGGTGTAATCTAGTAAGAAGAGGTGCTGCCATGTTTCTACAGGATGGGGGATTTTACCCACTAGGTATTGACACAGTGGCAAACTTTTTATGAGTTGACAGCCGGGAAGAGATATTGCTATACTTTCTCCAGTAAAATACAATTAGAACCAATTATGCAGCTACCGTTTTCTAACATGCTGTATCGAGGTTACATTATAAAGATAATCAACTTAAAGGGGTGAAGATATGGGACCGAAAAAGCTTTACCGCTCTCGAAGCAATTCCATGATTGCCGGAGTCTGCGCCGGCCTGGCCGAGTATCTTGGTATGGATCCCACAGTGATGCGTTTGCTCTATGTCCTCCTGTCGATGTTTTCTGCAGCATTCCCCGGAATAATTTTTTACATCATCGCCATGTTTGTAATCCCTCTGGAAGAATAGCGCAGCCCATACCTCTGCATTTGAAAATCAGCGATAACTGCAATTAAATCTTGGCAGGGCTAATTGCCTGAAAGGAAACAGTGTGATATACGACATAGCAATTATCGGAGCGGGGCCGGCGGGAGCGACCCTGGCACGGGCTGTCAGTCAAGAATACAGGGTGCTGCTCGTTGACAAAAAGGACAGCCCGTCAGGGGGGAATTTTTACGGGAAATGCTGCGGCGGTCTACTGGCTCCCGACGCACAGAAAATGCTCGCCCGCATGGGCGTAGCCCTGCCCGAGAAGGTGCTCGTGGGGCCGCAGATCTTCGCTGTCCGGGCCATTGACCTGGCTGCCGGCAGGGAAAGATTCTACCAGCGGTTCTATATCAATATCGACAGGGGCAGGTTCGAACAGTGGTTTATTTCCCTGGTGCCACCGGCGGTGGAAACCAGGTTCGGCTGCCGCCTCGCCGCTATCGAAGGGGATCGCAACAGCTACCATTTGTGCTTGTATCAGGGCGACCGTAGCGAAACGGTGCGGGCCCGGGTGGTGGTAGGCGCTGATGGCGCCTCTTCCGCTGTCCGCAGGCTTCTCTGCCCCCACCTCCCCGGCCCCCGCCGCTACCTTGCCCTCCAGGAATGGTACCACACCGGGGAGGCACTGCCCCATTTTTCCGCCATCTTTGATCCAGCCATCACCGATTTTTATGCCTGGACTATCCCCAAGGGGGAGGCCCTGCTCCTGGGCGCTGCTCTGGCGCCCGGGAGATCCGCTGCGGCCAAATTCAGCCTGTTGAAGGAGAAACTCGCGCCTTATGGCTACAACCTGAATCGAATCATTAAAAAGGAAAGCGCCCTGATCCTGAGGCCCCGACCCGGCGAGATGTTAACTGGCCTGGAGAGCGTTTTGTTTATCGGCGAAGCAGCGGGCATGATCAGCCCCAGCTCCGCGGAGGGACTGAGCTACGCCTTTGCCAGCGCCCTGCTTGGGGCAAAAGCACTTTCAGAAGGGTTGCCCGCTGCCGCAGCAGCGTATCGCAAGCTGGTTACGCCACTGGTCAGAAATATCTTGATGAAGAACATAAAGGCGCCTTTTATCTACCACCCTGTGCTGCGCCGGCTGATTATGGCTTCGGGGCTATCATCAATGGAGATCAGAAGAGTTTAGGGTAACCTTGCCGCCGGGTCCGAAACAGCGCCTTCCAATCAACAGGTATCAGTCGAACAGATCACTATATGAACATGTAAGTGATCGATCATGTTCTGGCCGGCACCTTGCCGGCGGTAAAGCAGCTGAGCTTCCATAAAAAAGCCCGGCCCATTTAAGCACCGGCTATTTCAGACTTCCAATCTCCAACTTCCAGTTCTGGTCGGGGCGGCCGGATTCGAACCGGCGACCCCTTGGTCCCAAACCAAGTGCGCTACCAAACTGCGCTACGCCCCGACGGGTCAACAGCTTCTATATTATACACCAAAAGCGGGTTCGTTTAAAGAAACCCCTCTTGGTGTTAAAATATGTGGCGTTTTATTCCTGGTAGAGGGCGCCAGGGTACTACATTGGGGCATCTCCCCACCGACGGTGCCGAAGCCCGGGGACTATTCCAAATCCTGAGCACTCATTTTTTCTAAAGCACGACGTCTGTTTTGGTTCCCCCGGCTAACGGCATATATAGTAAGCAAAACCGCTGTTGGAACGAAGGAAGCAAATGCAATCGGCAAAACTGGCAATCCGTAGTAATTATCAAGCGCAATGCTTAGAACAAGCACTAAAGCAAAACAGAACGTTATGATTGGCAGGATTAGCCCGGCCCATCTATTATCCTTTTTTGAAAGAAAAATTTGCAGAAAAATAAATACGATGAAGGTGATAAGCACAAAGACCAGTAAAGTGATAAAGCTCATTATGCTTTCACTCCTAACTTTTTGTATTCAGAAATTAAGATTTTTGCAGTATCCAAACCAATCTTGTCATTTACAACAAGCCGTTTGATAAGCGCAATGTATGGCTCGTTAAAGGTGTCCTCGCTGATTTTGATTTTTTGAATAAGTTTATCGAGCCGCAATCGAACAGTCGGATAGGTAACACCATATTGTCGCGCCATTTCTTTTAGTGAACCAGAAGCCTGTAAGAACTTTTTTATAAAAACAAGATCCTCATCTTCAAGCCCCAACATCCATTCTGGAATTATTTCAATAGGCATGGGCACAGCCCCCTTTAACAATGTTAAGTATAACGCTCAATATTGTTAAAGTCAAAAAGAAGGAGTGGTTTAACTTTTAGTTTATATAGCATGATGGAAAATTGCCATGAATTTATCAGGCGGGTTCTATCTAAAAGCAGAAGCTTTGGTGATCTGCCCAGGCGTATGTCCATCTAATGATGGAGCATATGAACCCCGAAGCGGACAAGAAGGACCGTCCCTGGTGTCCCACTTTGGTTACTGCTCCAGCCATTGTTCGAGAGCAAGGCGAGCTCGACGAAGAGCCCTGCCGCGGTGGCTGACCCTGTTTTTTGCCTCTGCGCTCATTTCGGCAAAGGTGAGCCCCGTTGGTTCATAAATGAAGAGAGGATCGTAGCCAAAGCCGGCATCGCCTCGCGGGAATTCGGCGATAAGACCAGAGCAGCTCTCCTCGATATAGCTGCTCTTGCCATCAGGGAAAAGAAGAGCAATGGTACACTTGAAAGCAGCCCCACGTTTTTCGGGCGGTACCCCCTTTAGCTTCTCCAAGAGCAGGCGGTTGTTTGCGGCATCATCTGCATCAGGGCCGGCAAAACGCGCCGCGCGCACGCCGGGTAATCCGTCCAGGGCCTCCACCTCCAAGCCGGAGTCGTCGGCCATAATGATGGCGCCCTTACCGGCGACAGTTGCCGTGGCGGCAGCCTTTTTCCGGGCATTGCCAGCGTAAGTCGGCTGATCCTCCCTCACCACCGCCGTGGCGGGCAGCTCCCGCAGGGAGATCACTTCTAGGGGGAACTCTGCCAGAAGAGCGCTGATCTCGCACAGCTTGTTCGAGTTGCGGGTAGCCAGAACCAGCCGCCGGTTCATCCTTCACCCTGCCGTGCGGCTCCTCCACAGGCGCTTTCCATGAGACGAACAGCAGCCTCGCCAAGCGCCTGGCGCTGCGCTTCGATAAGCACCCTGATCCCCGCTGCCGCCAGATCAAGCAAGCTGTTCAGCTGCTCCCGGTCAAAAAAACCCTCCTCGGCGGTACCCTGGATCTCCACCATATTACCCGATCCGTTCATGACCACATTCAGGTCAACAGAAGCGGCGACGTCTTCATGGTAGTCCAGGTCCAGGAGCATGGCTCCATCCACCAGGCCGGCGCTGACCGCGGCGAGGTAGTCATGGAGGGGCAGCTTCTCCACGAGGCCGCGCTCCATCATGAAAAGGAAAGCTTCCGCCAGAGCGACGAAGGAGCCGGTCACTGCCGCTGTCCGCGTGCCCCCGTCTGCCTGGATCACATCGCAATCCAGCCAGACGGTGCGTTCCCCCATGGCGGTGAAATCAACGACGCCACGCAGGGAACGCCCTATGAGGCGCTGGATCTCAAGCCCACGCGCATTAACCCTGCCTCTGGATTCCCTTTGGGAACGGACCTCGGTGGAGCGCGGCAGCATGGCGTATTCGGCGGTAACCCAACCCTCCCCGCGCCCTTTACGGAAAGGTGGAACCCCTTCTTCCAGTGTAGCAGCACAGAGCACGACGGTATCGCCCATGGATATGAGCGCGGACCCCTCGGGATATTTCAGGTAGGAGCGGATAATCTCTACAGGCCGCAGTTCGCCGGCGGATCTTCCATCAAAGCGCAATGATCACGCCTCCTTGCATATATATAACAAATACATTATATCATTTTTAGGCCACTATTTTGGGCATTCAATCTAATGCGTTTGTAGATCTACCGTCAGATCTACCTAAACAGGGGCTCAGGGGGCTGTTTTTCCGGTAAGGCAAGGTTTTTTAAAAATCCCAGGGACTCGCTGGCTCCCCGCACAACACGCTTGTTTAACAGTTAACTAATCTCTGATCGATAAAGAAACGTTGATGCTGTGC